>JASFQN010000052.1:0-14243 GCA_050115425.1 Gammaproteobacteria bacterium
GACGGCGGCGATTCGGTCTGAACGAGGTGGATACTTGGACAAGCTACTGATCCGTGGCGGCCAGCCCCTGACGGGCGAGGTGCGCATCTCCGGTGCAAAGAACGCGGCCTTGCCGATTCTGGCGGCGACCCTCCTGGGCGATTCGCCGACCACTATCGGCAACGTTCCTCACCTTCACGATGTCACCACCACCATCGAGCTGCTGGGGCGCATGGGCGTGGGCGTGACCGTGGACGACCGGATGCGCGTGGAGGTGGATCCCACCAGCATCCGCGAATTCTATGCCCCCTATGAACTGGTCAAGACCATGCGGGCCTCGATCCTGGTGCTGGGACCGCTGGTCAGTCGTTTCGGCCAGGCCGATGTGTCACTGCCCGGCGGTTGCGCGATCGGCACGCGCCCGGTCAATCTGCATATCGCCGGTCTTGAGGCGATGGGCGCCGATATCCGCGTGGAAGGTGGCTACATCCGGGCCAAGGCGGATCGTCTGCATGGCGCCAATATTGTCATGGACACCGTGTCGGTCACCGGTACCGAGAACCTGATGATGGCCGCGACGCTTGCCGACGGGGTGACGGTGATCGAGAACGCGGCCCGCGAGCCCGAGGTGGTTGATCTTGCGCATTGCCTGAACCGCATGGGTGCGCGGATCACGGGTGCGGGCAGCGACACGATCCGGATCGAGGGCGTCGAGCGACTTTCGGGTACTGAATACGATGTGTTGCCCGACCGTATCGAGACCGGCACCTATCTGGTGGCCGGGGCGATCAGTCGGGGCCATGTCCGCGTCAAGGACACCCGGCCCGAACTGCTCGACGCGGTGCTGTCCAAGCTCGAGGAAGCCGGTGCCAGGATCGAATGCGGAGAGGACTGGATCGATCTGGACATGCGCGGCGAACGGCCCGAGGCGGTTTCCATACGCACCGCCCCATACCCGGCCTTTCCCACCGACATGCAGGCGCAGTTCACGGCGCTGAACACGGTCGCCGCCGGTACCGGCACGATTACCGAAACCGTATTCGAGAATCGGTTCATGCATGTTCTGGAAATGCAGAGAATGGGTGCCGACATCCGCCTGGAAGGCAATACCGCTATAAGTACCGGTGTCGGCGACCTGACCGGGGCGCCGGTGATGGCTACCGATTTGCGCGCGTCCGCCAGTCTGGTGCTGGCCGGCCTGGTGGCCGGTGGCGAGACCGTGGTTGAACGGATCTATCACATCGACCGCGGATACGAATGCATTGAGGAGAAGCTGCAGCAGCTTGGGGCCCGTATCAGGCGCGTGCCCGAGTGAAGTTTCCGCGCCTCAGTTCTGCCGTTCCTGGGGACGCTCCGCGACCACGGCCTCACGCTGCAAAGCCCGGTTGCCACGGATCAGCCCGATCCGCAGATGCTCACCGGGTTTCATGCTGGCGACGCGGTTGAGCGCATCACGGCCGTTCTTGACCGCTCGGCCGTTCAGCGAGACGACAATGTCGCCGGCGCGGATGTCCGCGTGCGCGGCGGGGCCGTCGGGAATCACCCGGCTCACCACGAATCCCTGCGTGTCAGCCAGGCCGAAGGCTTCTGCCAGTTGCGGCGTGAGATCCTGAGTGACCAGGCCCAGCCAGCCGCGGATGACCCGGCCGTATTTGACCAGTTCGGTCATCACGCCGCGGGCCAGGTTGACCGGGATGGCGAAACCGATGCCGTCGGAACGTCCGCTGGGCGACATGAGCGCAGTGTTGATGCCGACGAGATCGCCCCGGGCATTGACCAGCGCGCCGCCGGAATTGCCCGCGTTGATGGCCGCGTCGGTCTGGATGAAGTTCTCGAAGGTGGCCAGGCCCAGTTGGTTGCGCCCTTTGGCACTGACAATTCCCTGCGTCACCGTCTGCCCCACACCGTACGGATTGCCGATGGCCAGGACCACGTCGCCGACTTCGATCGAGTCGGACCGACCCATGGGGATGGTGGGCAGGTCGTGCAGATCCACCTTCAGCAGCGCAAGGTCGGTATCGGCGTCGATACCCATGACGCGGGCATGGGTGACGCGCCCGTCCTGCAAGCCGACACGGATTTTCTGCGCGTCCTGAACAACGTGATAGTTGGTCAGGATGTATCCATCGTTGCTGACAATGACTCCGCAGCCCAGGCTCTCGGTGGGCGGGGCATTGGGCCGCGGCAGGCCGCCGCGGCCGGGCCAGTCGCCGCCACTGAAAGGTTGTCTGGCGGATTGCCTGCCGGCGGCCTGGATGTTGACCACCGCGGGGGCCGAACGACGGACCGCTATGGCATAGCTCGCCGGTCCGGCGGGCGGCGCCTCGGTCGTGGCGCCGTTGAGGAGTGCAGGATCGAAATACACCGCCACAAACGCAGCCGCCAGCCCCAGGATGGCGGACTGGAAGAGGAAGCGGAGGATGAGCAGGCCCCTTTGCATGCGGCATAAATTAGCACGCGGCGGGTTTGCAGTCATGCCTGCATCCGCTGTTCGGGCGGGCCAGCTATGGTCAGCGTTGGCCGTCGGTGTGTATAATCACGAATTCCGCTTTTTCCGGGGCCCCACGCTTGGCGTGCAGCCTCCGCTCAAAGAACAAAATCGTCAGGAGAGGGTGAATGAGTACCGATGGCGTTGATTTGAACAGACGTCATTTCCTGACCGTCGCGACGACGGTGGTGGGAGGTGTCGGAGCGGTCCTGACGGCCGTACCGTTCGTATCTTCAATGGAGCCAAGCGCCCGGGCCAAGGCGCTCGGCGCCCCGGTCGAGGTGGACTTCAGCAAGCTGGAGGCCGGGGCAATCATGCGTGTGAAATGGCGTGGCAAGCCGGCCTGGGTGGTCAGCCGCACGCCGGAGATGCTGAAGCATCTCAAGGCTGTGCCGACCGGCAACCTGCGCGATCCGGATTCCAAGGAAGATCAGCAGCCCAGCTACTGCGTCAATGAATATCGTTCGATCAAGCCGGAAATCTTCGTCGTCATCGGCATCTGCACGCATCTTGGCTGTTCGCCCGAGTACCAGCCCACCGCAGAACCCAAGCCCTATGCGGAGAACTGGCTGGGCGGCTTCTACTGCCCCTGCCACGGTTCCAGGTACGATCTCGCCGGGCGCGTATTCAAGGGTGTTCCGGCGCCGCTGAACCTGGTGGTTCCTCCGTATCACTTCGTCAATGACACGACCGTGATCGTCGGCGAAGGCAAGAGCAAGGCCAACGGCAAGGGGAATGCGTAATGAGTGACGCCAACCACGACGTATTCGACCGGGGCGGCAAGAGCAGCCGCGGCTTTATGGGCTGGTTGAACGCCCGTTTGCCGGTCACTGATTTCTACAACCGTCATCTCGCCCAATACTACGCACCGAAGAATTTCAATTTCTGGTATTTCTTCGGTTCTCTGGCGATTCTGGTGCTGGTCAACCAGTTGCTGACCGGCATCTTCCTGACCATGAATTACAAGCCGTCCGCGGCCGGAGCATTCGCGTCTGTCGAGTACATCATGCGTGACGTGCAGTGGGGCTGGCTGCTTCGCTACATGCATTCCACCGGCGCTTCGGCCTTCTTCGTGGTCGTGTACATGCACATGTTCCGGGGCTTGCTGTACGGCTCGTTCAAGAAGCCGCGCGAGCTCATCTGGATCTTCGGCATGCTGATCTACCTGGCGCTGATGGCCGAAGCCTTCATGGGCTATCTGCTGCCCTGGGGCCAGATGTCCTATTGGGGTGCGCAGGTGATCATTTCGCTGTTCGGTGCCATCCCCAAGGTGGGTGATCAACTGGCCCAGTGGATCCGAGGCGACTACTTCATTTCCGACATCACGCTTAATCGATTCTTTGCGCTGCATGTCATTGCCATGCCATTGGTGCTGATCGGCCTGGTGGTATTTCATCTGGGAGCGCTGCACGAAGTCGGTTCCAACAACCCCGACGGTGTGGAGATCAAGGAGCACAAGGGGTCCGACGGCAAGCCGCTGGACGGCATCCCCTTCCATCCCTACTACACGGTCAAGGACATTGTCGGCGTTGTGGTGTTTGCAGCAATTTTCGCACTGGTCGTTTTCTTCGCGCCGACGATGGGTGGCTACTTTCTCGAGCACGCCAACTTCCAGCCGGCCAATCCGCTGCAGACGCCGCCGCACATTCATCCGGTGTGGTACTTCACGCCCTTCTACGCGATTCTGCGTGCGGTGCCCAACAAACTGGGTGGCGTGATCGCAATGGGCTCGTCGCTGGCCTTGCTGGTGGCGCTCCCCTGGATCGACCGGAACCCGGTCAAGTCCGTGCGTTATCGCGGACCGTTGTTCCGCTTGCTCATTCTGGTGTTCGCCGCCACCTTCATCGGGCTCGGCTACATTGGCCTGCAGGCGGCCACGCCGCTGATGGCCAATCTGGCCTTGCGCATGGCGGAATTGTACTTCCTGTTCTTCGCCGTGCTCTGGATCTATTCCAGGCAGCGGTCCGGCAGCTACTACGTCGGCGCCACGGTCATTCTGTTGGCGGTGGTGTCGCTGGTCGACATGCTTCGCTACGACCCTGACCATGCCAAGCTGCTGTTTGTCTCCTGGCTGATTCCCGGCATCTACCTGGCCATTTTTCTGCTGCTGCCGGCGTTCACCAGGCTGAATGAATCGAAGCCAGTGCCGGAGAGGGTGACTTTCGAATGAAAAGAACAGTAATAGCGTTGGTTCTGCTCGCCGTTCCCTGCCTTGCCCTGGCAGCCGAGGGCGGCGCCAATCTGGAGCAGGCCAAGAACAATCTGAACAACACCGCATCGCTGCAGCGTGGTGCGAAGTACTTCGTGAACTACTGCATGGGCTGTCACTCGCTCAAGTATGTGCGGTACAACAGTATTCTCGACGATCTCGCGCTCAGTGATTCGGAGCTCGCCAAGAACCTGATGTTTACGGCGGACTCATCCCGGGAAATGATGAAAAATGCCATTCCGGAGGCTGACGCCAAGCGCTGGTTCGGCAAGATCCCGCCGGATCTGTCGCTGGAGTCGCGCAGTCGATCGCCTGACTGGATCTACACTTATCTCAAGTCTTTCTATCTGGATCCGAGCCGGGCGACCGGCGTGAATAACACCGTCCTCAACAATGCCAGCATGCCCGATATTCTCTGGCCGCTGCAGGGGATGCAGAAGGCGGTGTTCCGGACCGAGCGGGATGCCGAAGGCAACAAGCAGCAGGTATTCGATCACTTCGAGTCGGTGAGCAAGGGCCGCATGGATCCGGAGCAATTCGACGCAGTGGTTCGGGATATCGTCAACTTCCTCGATTATGTCGGCGAGCCGGTCAAGACCAAACGTCAGAATATGGGCTTTGGCGTACTCGGCTTTCTGCTGGTCTTCTTCCTGTTCGCCTACGCATTGAAGCGCGAGTTCTGGAAAGACGTTCATTGATAAACATGGCGGACCGGTCACGCCGGTCCGCCATGCTAGCTATCAGGAGTGGTGCAGATGGCAGTCGTTGCCAATCGTCGGTCGGTCATGACACTGTTCTCCCGGCCGGACTGTCCGCACAGCCATAGGGCCCGGCTCGTGCTGGCGGAAAAGAACATCAACTACGAAGTGGTGAGCGTGGAGGGCAATGACCTTCCAGAGGATCTCATCGACCTCAATCCCTACAATTCCCTGCCGACCCTGGTGGACCGCGATCTGGTGCTCTATGACCCGCGCGTGATCATGGAGTATCTGGACGAACGCTTCCCGCACCCTCCGTTGATGCCGGTCGATCCAGTCAGCCGGGCGAGTTTTCGACTGGCGCTTTACCGGATCGAGCGCGACTGGTACAGCCTGGTGGATGTCCTGGAAACGCGGACGGACAAGGAAGCCACCAAGGCACGCAAGATGTTGCGCGACAGCCTCGTATCCAGCGCCGAAGTGTTTGGCGCCCGGCCGTTCTTCCTGAGCGAAGAGTTCTCTCTGGTGGATTGCAGTATCGCGCCGATCCTCTGGCGTCTGCCGCGCTATGGCATTGATCTGCCCGGCCAGGCCAAGTCCATCGAGCGGTATGCCGAGCGGGTGTTCGAGCGCCCCTCCTTTCGCGACAGCATGACGGAGATCGAGAGCGAGATGCGCTCATAGAGCGCCCCGTCGCGCAGAGTCGGTCCTCCCGTCCGGACCGGGACAGGAGTTGCCCATGAC
Source organism: Gammaproteobacteria bacterium (assembly GCA_050115425.1). Classification (GTDB taxonomy): domain Bacteria; phylum Pseudomonadota; class Gammaproteobacteria; order Natronospirales; family JASFQN01; genus JASFQN01. The sequence goes on from JASFQN010000052.1 coordinate 6,119, forward strand.
CTCACGCCGTCCTTATCTGATCCGCGCCATGAACGAGTGGATGCTGGACAACGGCTGGACACCCCATCTGGTTGTCCAGGCGGATGTGCCTGATGCCGAGTTGCCACGTCAGTTTGTCCAGGAAGGGCGCATTGTCCTCAATGTGAGCCCGTCGGCGACACAGGGATTGCGGATGGGTAACGACCTGATCGAATTCAATGCCCGTTTCAGCGGACAGCCCCAGCATGTGAGTTTTCCCGCCAGCGCGGTGATTGCCATTTATGCCCGCGAAACGGGGCAGGGCATGATGTTCGGTGACGACGAACCGCCACCGGAAGGTGATGGCCCGGGTGCGGGGGGCGAGGGGCCGGACCGGGGGCAGCGCCCCAACCTCAAGGTCGTCAAGTAGCACCGCGGGAACCGGGGCGCTGGCGGTATCCGGAGGAACGCGATGATTGAAATTCTTGTCGGCGACATCACCCGCCTTGAAGTCGACGCCATCGTAAACGCCGCCAACCAGTCACTGCTGGGGGGCGGTGGCGTGGACGGTGCCATTCATCGTGCTGCGGGTCCGGAGCTTGCCAAAGCCTGCCGTGAATTCGGTGGCTGTGATACCGGCGATGCGCGGATCACCCGCGGGTTCCTGCTCCCGGCCGACTGGGTGATTCATGCGGTCGGCCCGGTCTGGAACGGGGGCATGCATGGCGAGCCCGAGCTTCTGGCGGCATGCTATCGGCGTTCCCTTGAGCTGGCGGTGGAGGCCGGGGCCGCCAGTGTGGCGTTTCCCGCAATCAGCACCGGTGCGTACGGTTTTCCAAAGGCCCAGGCGGCACGTATTGCACTGGCCGTGATGGCGTCGCGGGAAGCGGAGTTCGACAGGTTGATCTGTTGTTGCTTCAGCGACGCCGACGCCGAGATCTATCGTGAGGCGCAGGAGACCGGTCAGGCCGGCTGATCGGGCGGGAACAGCTTGCCGGGGTTGAGAATATTGGCCGGGTCGAATTGCGCCTTGACTCGCCGCATGAGGTCGATTGCGACGGGTTCCAGTTCCATGCCGATATAGGGTTGCTTGGCCAGTCCGATGCCGTGTTCCCCCGACAGGGTTCCACCGAGTTTCAATACCAGCCCGAATACCTTCCTCAGGCAGGGTTCCAGCGCCGCCTGCTGGCTGGAATCGTCCGGATCCGTGAGAAGGTTTACATGGATGTTGCCATTGCCGGCGTGACCGAAGTTGACGATGGTGATGCCGTGTTCGCGGGACAGTGCTTCCAGTCCCTCAATGAGTTCGGCCATTCTCGAAACCGGTACAACCACGTCTTCGTTGACCTTTTTCGGCGCCACCTTGCGCAACGCCGGGGACAGAGCGCGTCGAGCTGCCCAGAGCGCCTTCACTTCCTCGGCATTGTTCGCGGTCTGCAAGTCTACGAGACCCTCGCCTCGTGCGGCACCGCCCACGGCCCGGGTGGCGTGCTCGATGAGACCGGCCGGGCCATCCACCTCGATAAGGAGCATGGCGCCGGCATCCTCGGGCAGATCGGTTTCTGCATAGTCCCGAATCATCTCGATGGCCGTGCCGTCGATGAATTCCAGAGCGCAGGGCGTGACAGGTTGCGCCATGATGCGGGACACGGCTGCGGCGGCCTGGCGCATATCCGAGTAGGTGGCGCGCAATGTGGTGATTGCTTCCGGCCTGGGGGTCAGCCTGAGCGTGGCCTCGGTGACTACTGCCAGGGTGCCCTCCGAGCCGATGATCAACCGGGTGAAGTCGTAACCGACCACGCCCTTTGTCGTGTAGACGCCCGTGCGCAGTGTGTCGCCGCGCCCGGTTACGGTCCTCAGCCCCAGCGTGTTGTCGCGCGGCGTCCCGTACTTCACCGCGCGTGGTCCGGCCGCATTGCAGGCCAGATTGCCGCCCACCGTACAGTGGCGCGCCGAGGTCGGATCCGGGGGCCAGAAGAATCCCTGGGCCGCCGCTGCGTCCTGCAGCGCGGCATTGGTCACCCCGGGCTGGACAACCGCCACGCGGTTGTCGCTATCGATGCGCACGATACGGTTCATGCGTTCCATGGCGATCACGACCCCGCCGGCGGGCGGTACCGCCGCACCGGTCGTGGCGCTTGCCAGGCCGCGTGCCAGCACCGGCACGCCCGCCTCGAAGCAGGCGGCCACCGTCGCCACGACTTCCTCGTGCTGCTCGACGAACACCACGGCGCCCGGCAGGGACTGCCGTTTGCTGTTGTCGTAACTGTAGGGCCAGCAATCGGCCGGCGCGGTACGCAAGCGGTCAGCCGGAACCGCTTCCGCCAGTCGCGAGAGCAGCGAGTCCGGGAGGCCCGCCCGATTGTCGGAATCAGTCGTCGCCATCGCCCAGAAGCTGGCGGTCAATGAGATCGCAAAGGCAGTGGATCGCGAGCAGATGCACTTCCTGGATACGCGCCGTGCTGCGCCCCGGTGCGCAGATTTCGATATCCGTTTCGCGCAGTAGACCCCGTATTTCCCCGCCTTCACGACCGGTCAGTGCGACTACCTGCATTTCCCGATCGTGAGCGGCTTCAACGGCACGCAATACGTTGGGCGAATTGCCACTGGTGCTTATCGCCAGCAGCACATCGCCGGGTTGGCCCAGCGCGCGGACCTGCTTGGCAAACACGTCCAGAAAGCTGTAGTCGTTGGCAATCGAGGTCAGCGTCGAGCTGTCGGTCGTGAGCGCGACGGCGGGAAGCCCGGGGCGCTCCATTTCGAAGCGATTGAGCAGTTCGGCCGAGAAGTGCTGGGCATCAGCCGCGGAACCGCCGTTGCCGCAACTCATGATCTTGTGGTTGCCGAGCAGGGAGCGGGTCAGGCATTCCGCGGCGCGCGCAATCGGCAGGGCGAGGAGTTCCAGTGCTTCCTGTTTCACCTCGATGCTGTCCAGAAAGTTCTCCCGGACGCGTGATTCCATATCCATGACGGTCATTCTCCGGCGGCCTCTGGCAGAGGCGCGTCACTCATTCACTTCGAAGGCATTGGTGATCCATTGTACGCGCTCCGGCGTCGATCCGCTGATGGCAACGACATCGAAGCGCACGGGCTCCGATCGGCCGCGGGCCTGAAGGAACGCCTGTGCGGTACGTATCAACCGGCCCTGCTTGCGTGGGCCCACGGATTCCGCCGCGCTCCCGAAACGGTCCGAGCGTCGCGCGCGGACTTCGACAATGACCAGTGTGCCCCGGTCTTCCATCACCAGATCGAGCTCACCGGTACGAGCCCGCCAGTTCCGTGCTACCGGCCGCAGGCCGCGTGCCTTCAGAAAAGCCAGTGCCCGGTCTTCCGCGTTCCGGCCTCGCATGGCGGGCGCTACTGACCCCCGGCAGGAGCCGCGATTACCGGCGTTGTCGCCGTGCCTGAACGAATCAGGTGCGGCACGCCCTGCTGGAACCTTGCCCAGAACAGACTGCGATGGATTCGGCGGCCATCACCCATCTGCAATACGCCGGTCATCCCCGGCACGGGCGAGGCCAGCGGATGCTTGAGATTGGCCAGCAGGGGAACGAGCCGGTAGGCGTCGAAGCCCAGCGCGAACAGGCGTCCGTGTTCCGCCACTCGCCCCGGCCAAAGCGCGGACAGTTCGCGGTGTACCGCGTCCACTCCGGAAACGTGGCCGATCGCCCACGGCATATCCGGAAAGACCACACCATCCAGATCGCGATTCGCGGCTTGCGGCGGGGAATAGACGTGCGAGGTCGCGAACACAGGCAGATCGATGGCGTGATGGAATCGCAACTGCGGCCGGATCAGCGCCGTTTCACCCTGACGATCGGCGACAAACACGAACTGGACATCCTGGCGCCGGCGGGGCTCGAACTGCAGGTTGCGGTGCAGAGTGGCCTGGAGTCGGTTTTCCCGGCGCCGGCTGGCATCCAGATTGAGTACCCGGGTAATCGGTGTGGAGAAATCGTTCTGGCCAGGCGAGTAGGTCTGGAAGCCGAGGAGATCCCCGCCGTGATTTTCCAGACTGCTCGAAAATGCGCTGACCATACGCTGGCCCCACCCACCGTCAGGGACCAGTGCCACGCCCCGGTTGTAGCCGTCCTCGGCAACCTGGCGTGCGACTTCGCGTGCTTCGTCCTCCGGCAGCAGCCCGAACTGGTAGAGCCAGTCGGGACCGGCGGCGGATTCTTCCAGGTAGTTGAGGCCGAGCGTGGGAGTGGCGCCGTCAGCGGTGTCTGTGGCCAGGGCGGTCAGCGCATCCTTCGTGAGGGGGCCGACAACGAAGGCAGCGCCGTCGGCATGCGCCTGCGCTGCCGCCTGGCGCGCACCGGCCGGCGTTCCCTGCGTATCGTAGATTCGCACATCCGGGACCACGCTACGGTCGGGATTCTGATAATAGGCGGCCAGGAAGCCCTCCCGGACCGCGGAACCAACCTCGCTGTAGGGGCCGCTGAGGGGGAGCAGCACGGCGATCCGAGCCGGATAGCGCAACTGCTGGCGGTGACGCTGGATGAGCCGCTCGACCAGTTCCCGGTTGGCCGGATGATCGGGATGCGCGCTCTGCCACTGCTGCATCCGCGCTTCAAACTGGTAGGGCTCCTGCCAGGCTGTGCGTCCGATACGTCCGAGTTCCAGCCAGGCATGCAGCTCGGGGTGCTCGGCGGCATCGACCTGGTCGGGATCCAGTGGTTGGTCGGACTGAAGCATGCCGTCCCAGATTCTCTGGCTATTGTCGGCGCGCGCCTCGCTGGAGGTCAGCAGACGACCACGCTGCTGGAGCATTCGGACGGCCGCCACGGTGTCGTTCAGGGCGAAGTAGGCGCGCGCCCTTTCGGCGAGCACCTCGGTGCGCTGGGGCGGCGCGATTGCAGCCGCGTCGAAGTTCAGTCGCTGCAGGGCCGCGCGCGGCCGATTCGCCGCCAGATCGAGCCGGGCCTGAAGCAGTGCCAGGTCCAGTTGGTCATCGGCGGAGAGCCGCGCCGGATCGAGTTGCGTGACGAGGGCGCGACTGCGGTCGTTGCGGCCTGCCTTGAGCCAGTCCCGGGCGGCAGCCAGGCGGAGGTGTTCGCGCTCGGCGCCCCGCGCCGCGTCGGCGGCATCCTCGAGCTGTCGGGCCGCGGTCGCGAAATCGCCCTGCTGTTCCAGCGACTGCGCGCGACTCTCGATCTTCGACGCTGCCGGGACTGTCGGCTGGCCCGCGCAGCCGGTCAGCAAGGCCGCCAGCAGCGCAAAGGGGGCTGATCGCCTCAGGAAGGTTGTTGCTTGCATTGCCTGTTTCTCCCGCCGCATGATTCCCGCTGCCGTGACGCCCTGCGGAATCCGCCTGGCGAGGGCGCATGCGGTGGCGAATGGTGGGTTTCGGTCCCGAGCCGGTTGCCCGATGACCCGAATGAGCCAGTATCTTGTCCGGAGAATGCAGTGTCAATTGAGCCCGGTGTCCTTTACGTGGTTGCCACACCGATCGGCAATCTGGCCGACTTTTCCGAGCGGGCCCGCGAGGTGCTGGCCGGCGTGGACGTGATCGCTTGCGAAGACACCCGTCATACGGGGCGACTGCTGTCTCATTTCCGCATCCGGGTGCGGACCCTCTCCCTGCACGAGCACAACGAGCGTCAACGGATTGACGAAATCATCGCTCTGCTGCGCGAGGGCCGGTCGGTGGCGCTGGTCTCGGATGCCGGAACCCCGCTGATCAGTGATCCCGGCTTTCCGCTTTTGCGGGCCGTGGCCGAGGCCGGGTTGCGGGCAAGCCCCGTGCCCGGGCCGTCAGCGCTGGTGGCCGCGCTCAGCGTCAGTGGGTTGCCCACCGACCGCTTCGCATTCGAGGGCTTCCTGCCCGCGCGGGAGGCCGGGCGCGCCAAGCGTTTGCGGGCCGTGGCCGGAGAGCCCAGGACACTGGTTTTCTACGAGTCCACGCACCGGCTCGGCGCCAGCCTGCGTGCCATGGCCGACGCGTTGGGTGCCACGCGCGCGGCGTGCGTCTGTCGCGAACTGACCAAGGTTCATGAGCAGATCAGGAACGGCTCGCTCGAGAGGCTGGCGAAGTGGGCCGAAAATGATCCCGACGCCACCCGGGGCGAGGCGGTGATTGTGGTCGCCGGCGCGCCCGAGTTGGACGCGGATGCCGCCGAGGCAGAGCGTATTCTGCGGCTGTTGCTGGCCGAGGTCGGCGTCCGGCAGGCGGCGTCGCTGGCTGCGGCGATTACGGGCAGGCCGCGTAACGCGCTCTACAGGCAGGCGCTTGACCTGAAAACCTCCTGAGCGAGCCGCTTGCCGTGGACCCGCGCCTCGGGTAATGTCCGGAACGGGAGTTGGCCGGACAGTCGCTGCGCCTTGGCGTGGAGGAAAGTCCGGGCTCCACAGGACGGGGTGCCAGGTAACACCTGGGGGGCGCGAGCCCACGGAAAGTGCCACAGAAAAGATACCGCCGAAGCGTGCCAACGCTGGTAAGGGTGAAATGGTGCGGTAAGAGCGCACCGCGCTGGTGGCAACACCAGTGGCAGGGTAAACCCCACCCGGAGCAAGACCAAATAGGGGAGCAGGCGGCCTAGGCCGCGACGTGTGGTCCGCACGGCTCCCGGGTAGGTTGCTTGAGGCGGGCGGTGACGTCCGTCGCAGAGGAATGGCTGTCCAAGACAGAACCCGGCTTACAGGCCGACTCCCTCCCTTATTCTTCCGACCCTCCGGTCGCGGCATGTCGCCAGACCAGCCCGCCGGAGGGCTTTTCAGATTGTTTCCACCTGTTCCCGCGCCCGCTGGCCCGGGTGGGTTTCACGCGATGCCTTCCTCACTCTTTTTCTAGCAACTGCACCCAAGCTGCTGATTTGTCGAACGATCCTCGTCCCACCTTCCGTCCGGTGCCAGTCGGCGCGCGTAAGTTACTGTCTCCCAAGCATTATTTTTCTCTGATCAGTGGGGAATTTACTTGACACTATGAAGAAGCGATACCTATAGTGTGACGAAGTGGGACAAAGTGGAAAATAATGGGAAAGCGGGAAGCTGAGGTACGCACTTGTTTCGAGGCGTAAACACTTTGACGCTCGACGCCAAGGGCCGGTTGGCGGTGCCCACCCGGTATCGCGAGCGGCTGGTCGAGCGTTGTGACGGCCAGCTGGTGGTCACGGTGGACCGTGACCACTGTCTGCTGCTGTACCCGCTGCCCGACTGGGAAGAAATCGAGCGCAAGCTGGTGCAGCTTCCCAGTCTCAACAAACAGGCCCGGCGCCTGCAGCGCCTTCTGGTGGGGCATGCCACCGAACTGGAACTGGACAGCCACGGCCGAATTCTTCTGCCCGGCCCGTTGCGCGACTTTGCCGGACTCGACCGTCGGGCCGTGCTCATCGGGCAGGGCAACAAGTTCGAGCTCTGGAACGAGGACACCTGGAACGAACGGCGGGACCAGTGGCTCAACGAGGAAGACGGGGACGAGCTGGATCTTCCGGCCGAGCTTGAAACCCTGTCTCTTTAAAGAGGGGCCATGGTCGAGTACCTACATCAGCCGGTCCTCCTGGAGGAGGTCCTGCAGGCTTTGGCAGTGAAGCCGGGGGGCATCTACGTGGATGGTACCTACGGACGAGGCGGACATGCGGCGGCGGTCATGCAGCGCCTGGGCCCGAGCGGCCGGTTGCTGGCCTTCGATCGCGATCCGGCTGCGGTGGAGGATGCGCGCGCCCGCTTCGCTGGCGAGTTGCGGTTCGAGATCGTGCGCGGCCCCTTCAGTCTGCTGGAACGGGAAATCGACCGCCACGGCTGGCGCGGCAAGGTGGACGGCATTCTGCTGGATCTGGGTGTGTCGTCGCCCCAGCTGGACGATGCGAGTCGCGGTTTCAGTTTCAGCCGTCCGGGACCACTGGACATGCGTATGGATCCGGAGGCGGGCGAGAGTGCGGCCGAGTGGCTGGCCCATGCCGACGAGGCCGAGATAGCCCGCGTGCTTCGCGAGTACGGCGAGGAACGATTTGCCCGGCGCGTGGCGCGGGCAATATGCAGGGCACGGGAGGAAGCGCCTGTTACCGACACGGCCCGACTCGCCGACATCGTGGCGGGGGTCGTGCCCACGCGTGAACCGGGCAAGCACCCTGCGACGCGCACATTTCAGGCGATCCGCATTCGGGTGAATACCGAGCTCGAGGAACTGGATCACGCGCTCCAACAGGCCGTGGACGTGCTGGCTCCC
>JASFQN010000053.1:0-14200 GCA_050115425.1 Gammaproteobacteria bacterium
CGGCCCACATTGACGTTGGCATGCCGTCGAGGAATGAAACACGGGAGTCCTGAACGTGAATTCAGAGAACATGAGCGGAACCGGTGCGGGCGGCGACGAGGAATTTGCCCTGGCTGTGGCCGCGCACGAGCGTGGTGACATCATGGAAGCGGCGCAACGGCTGGAGGCGATGGTGCGCCGCGAGCCGCGCAATGCGCAGGCGCTGTTCAAGCTGGCCCAGATCGCTTTCGAGGGCCGCTATTTCAGCGAGGCCGTGGAACTGCTCAGTCGCGTGGTGCGGCTTGGCCCTGAAGTCCCCAGTTATCAGTACCATCTGGGCCTGGCGCTCCTGATGGCCGACCGGCCGATGGAAGCGTTGGGCTGTTTCCAGCAGACAACCCGGCTCGAGCCGGACAACGGTGCCGCCTGGCTCAAGATCGGCCGAATCCAGGATGCCTTTGACCATCGCGAGGAGGCGGCCGAGGCGTTTCAGAGAGCCTTTCTGACCCGTCCGGGCCTGCCGGGCCTGGCCGACAATCCCAACATCCCGGAGCCCCTGCGCCAGGAGGTCAGGCAGGCCCGCCAGGTCCTTGCCGTGACCTACCAGGCGCAGGTCGACGAGGCAATGCAGTCGCTGCAGTCGCGGTACGGCAGCGACGAGCTCAAGCGCCTGGATCTGGCGTTCCGGATGCTGACAGGCCGTGCCGAGAAGCAGTTCAACCACCCTCTTCAGAATCCGGAAATGCTCCTCTTTCCGGACGATCAGGCGCGGCCCTGGTTCGAGCGGGAGGAATTCGACTGGGTCGGCCGGGTGGAAGCAGCCTGGCCGGAAATCCTCGAGGAATACACGAAGCTGCGCAGCGGCGCGGTCGACTTCCATCCCTATATCGCGCCGGTGCTGGACCGCGCTGACGAGGGATACCGCCGCAACGCTACCACGCCGGCAGGAACCGACTTCTCGTCCCTGGCGGGTTCGCGCGACTGGTCGGCTTTTCATCTGAACAAGTCCGGCTGGAACGAGGCCAATTGCGCGCAGTGTCCGCATACCGCGGAAGTCATGCGCGCGACGCCTCTGGCCGAGGCCGACGAATACATGCCGGAGGTCTTCTTTTCCGTGCTGCAGCCGGACACCCATATCGTGCCGCACTACGGTCAGACCAATATCCGTCTGACGGTCCACCTCGCACTCGACATTCCCGACGGTTGCGGCATTCGTGTTGGCGAAGAGACGCGCCACTGGGAGCCGGGACAGGTTCTGGCCTTCGACGACAGTTTCGAACACGAGGCCTGGAATCGCGGCGATCGCGAGCGGGGCGTGCTGATTTTCGAGGTGTGGAATCCTGCGCTCAGCGAGCCGGAGCGTGAAGGCCTGCAGGCCTACTATCGCCTGCGTGCCGCCTGGCTGGCCAAATGTCGGGCCTGACCGGCCGCCGGGTCAATCTTCGGGCAGCCAATCGGCAAGCAGCGTCTTGAGCTCGCCAATTCGCGATTCGTAGCGTTTCCAGCGGCCGCTGGCCGATCGGTAGATCGGCTGGCGGACCTGCCAACTGCTCATCGTGGTGACCCGCCGATCGTTCGCCGAGAACGCCAGGCAGGCCGGATCCCACTCGAGCCCGCAGAACGCCAGCATTCGCCTTGCCTGACCTTCAAGATCGTCGATGACCTGCTCGTAGCCCACATCGAGTACAAAGTCCGGCAGTACCGTGTGCCAGTGCTGCATCATTCGCCGGTAGCCCGCGTAATATTCGGCAATGTCGTGGAACCGGTTTGCGTAGTCGTTGGCCGCGACGAAATCCTGGAAATAGATGGACAGACAGTTGTCGATGGGGTGCCGGTGAACATGCAGCACACGGGCCTCGGGAAACAGCAGTCGAACCAGCCCTACATGGAAGAAATTGGCAGGGAACTTGTCCGTCACTCGGTCCGCCCCGGGGGCCAGCCGCTCCAGTAATGCCAGATAGCCTTCAACGACTGCGTCCTGCGTGGCCTGATCCACCGCGAGAATCGAATCAGGGTAGGGCGCCAGCCGGGTCTGCGCCGTCTGCCAGAAGTAGACCTGTTCGCCGCCGGCGGCCACCGCCGGATGGCTGGAGAGAATCTGCTCGACAAGCGTCGTCCCGGAGCGGGGCATCCCCACGATCAGGATCGGACGCCGGCTCTCCGACGGCCGGTTGGTGAAGTTCCGGATCAGGCTCTCGTCGAATATTTGCGCGACTCGCGCCACGTGCCGGTGGTGTGCCGCGGCGTCAAAGGGGGGCAGCCGGGATGCCTTCAGTTCATTGGCTTCGTGAAAATGATCGAATGCCCGTTCGTACTCGCCCAGATCATTGAGTGCCTTGCCCAGTGCATAGGCCAGGCGTTCCCGTGATGCGGCGGGCAGCTGCGGGTCCCCGGCCAGCGCGCGCATCGCCTCGAGGTCTGCGTCCGCCGGGTCGGAAAACCGCTTGATGAAGACAATCTGCTGCCAGGCCTCGGTGTTGGCCGGATTGCCCCGGAGCACCGCACGGAAATCCTTCAGAGCCGCATCGAAATCTCCGATGCTCGTGAACAGGAGGCCCCGGCCGAAAAGCGCGCGTTGATGCGCTGGATGAATCGCCAGGGCACGCTCGAACTCCGTGGCAGCCTCGTCCTCACGACCCAGCTGGGTCAGGCAAAAGCCGAGGCTGGCGTGTATGTCCGCGGGTTGAGCCGGTCCTGCCGCCAGCGCGCGACGGAAGGCATCGGCGGCCTCCGTGAAATCCTGAATGCTTTCCAGGGCGTGGCCCAGGTTATAGAGCGCATCCGCATGGCCCGGCTGAAGCTCCACCCAGCGGCGCAAGGGGGCTACCGCCGCCGCGGGATGGCCGCGCTGCAGTTCCAGCAAGCCGAGTTCGGCATGCAATGGCGCGGCACCCGGCGCCATGTCGAGCGCGCTTTCCAGCACTTCCCGGCCGGCATCAAAGCGTCCGGTCTCGCGATAGAGCCGGCCCAGCAGGCAGCGCGCCTGTCCCTGCAGCCCGCCGCTTTCGGACAGTTGCCGGTAGACCCGCTCGGCTTCATCGAGGCGACCGGCCTGGTGGGCCTGAATGGCGACGCGGAGCTGTGCCGCTTCGGGCGGCAGCGGTTGGTTCATTGCGGGTCTCCTTGCGGGTCGAACTCGGCGAGCGCCTCGCGGAAAGGTTGCAGGTGGCGCGCATAGGGGCGGGCGCGGTTCAGGGCACGGGTGTGGATTTGTTCGCGCACCTGGGCGTGACTGGCGGTATTGACGAGGCGCTTGCTCCGCTGGGGTGCGAGGCAGGCATCATTCCAGGGCAGGTCCAGGAATTCCAGGATACTGCGCAGTGCGGTCTCCGTGTCCGAGACCAGCAGGGCATAATCCACGTCGAGAATCCGCAGGCGGTTGAGGCTTTTCCAGTGCCGCATCAGGCGCCGATACGCGGCATAGTAGTGACCGATGTCACCAAGATGAAAAGAGAACGGCTGGGTCACGAAGTTCTGGAAGAAGCACGACAGAGCGACATCATCCGGATTGCGGACCATATGCAGAAAGCGGGCGCCCGGGAAGAGGGCGTTTATGAAACCCACGTGCATGAAATTGGCCGGCAATTTGTCGATCACCCGGGCGCTGTCCGCCCAGGCGGGGCCGATGCGCCGGGCATAGCGGTCGGCCAGTCCCTCCAGGTCGGTTGGCCTGAGCTTCTCCAGGCTCGCTGGATAGGGAACGCCATTGGCGAGCACTCCCGTCTGCGCCGCGAGACTGCTCATGACCCGCACCTCGCCCGCGCCGTGAACATCGGGATGGCAGGCCAGCATCTGTTCGAGCAGGGACGTGCCGGAGCGCGGCATGCCGATGATGAACACCGGCCGCGGGTCGTTGCCTGAAGCCGCCGCCAGTCTGCCGATGCGTTCCGGCGCGAAGGTGGTCAGAACGGCCTCGACCAGCCGCTCGTGGCGGTCGCGGTCGTAACGGCCCGCGCGCATGGCATTGCCCCTGGCGTAGCTGGCAAAGGCACGCTCGTATTCGCCCGTCTGATCAAGCAGGGTGCCCAGGGCGAAATGCACGTCGGCCAGCGTGTCGCCAACCTCGGGGTGTTGTGCCAGCAACTTCTCAAGTGCCGCCTGCGCATCTTCCGGCCTGCCGGTTCGCTGGAGCAATCGCGCCCGCAGGATGACCGTCATGGGTGTTTCGTCGGCGGTTTCCAGCAGCGCGAGCCCTTGGTGGTACTCGCCGGTCAGTTCCAGTAATCCGGCAGCGCCCGCCGCGGCCCGCGCATCGCCCGGTGCCTTGTCCAGTGCCCGCTTGTAGGCCTGCAATGCCGCTTCTGGCTGGCGCAGCGATTCCAGCGCCGCACCTTCCCCGCAATAACCTTCCGGGCGGCCGGGTGCCAGAGACTGGACCTTGCGGTACCAGTTCAGTGCTTCATCGAAACGGTCCAGCCGCCAGAGCAGATCCGCCAGATTCAACGCGGAGTCCACCGAGTCGGGGGCCAGCCGCGCGGCGCGGCGGCAGGCAGCCAGTGCCTCTTCTTCCCTGCCCAGAGCCAGCAGCGTCGTGCTTTTGTTCTGCTGGGCGCGAGCATAATCCGGACGCAATGCCAGGGCCCGCTCGAAACAGGCGAGCGCCTCCGCCGACTTGCCCGTCGCGCGCAATACGTGACCCAGATTGTTGTGGATTTCCGGGTCCTCCGGTGCCAGTTCAATGGCCTTGCGGAAGGCGTCCGCGGCCTGCTCAAGCTGCCCGAGGTTGTTGAGCGCCTTGCCAAGACAGTTCCACGCGGGTGCGTGTTCCGGTGCCAGGGCCACGGCGTCGCGGGCAGCCGCCGCGCTTTCCGCGATGCGGCCCTCCTGCCGGAGTCGCTCTGCGCTGGCAAGCTGTTGCGCGAGCGGACTGTCCGGGGAATTGTGCGATTCATTCTGCATGGACCCGGAATTGTAGGGAGTGGCGCAGCGCCACGCCAGCGGCGGGCCGTGGTGCCTGTGCTAGACTGCGCCAACCGGCCGGGGCCGGCACAGTTCAGCGTTCGGACCTGCAAGTGGACATGTCAAACGTTTCCGATCTCCTGATACGCGCAGTGGCGCTGCACAAGGCCGGTCAGGTGGCCGCGGCGGAATCCGCCTATCGCGATATTCTTGCCGAGGCGCCCCGGCATCCGGACGCCCTCAATCTGCTGGGCATGCTGTTGTCCGGTCGGGGCGAATATCCCGAAGCGCTGGCATTGCTTCGTGAATCCTTGCGCGTACGTCCCGCCCATCCCGGCACATCGCACAATCTCGCGAATGCCCTGCAGGCTGCCGGTGATCTGTCCGGGGCCATCGATCAGCATCGCCAGACCCTGCGAATGGCGCCTGACCATCCGGGCGCTCTGTACAGCCTGGGTCATGCTCTTCTGCAGACCGGGGACAGCGGAGCGGCGGTGGAAGTTCTGCGTCGCAGCGTGGCGGTTTCGCCCGGGCACGCGGCACCGCACGTGGCACTGGGGGCCGCGTTGTCAGAAAGTGGCGATGCGGTGTCGGCCGTCGAGGCCTATCGCAGGGCGCTGGAAATCGAGCCTGACCGCCCCGGCGTGCTCAACGACCTGGGCAACACACTTCGTGCAAGCGGCGCCATCGATGCGGCCATCGCTGCCTACCGGGATGCGCTTCGTCTGGCACCGGACGAGGCGGGCTATCATCACAATCTGGCGCTCGCCTTGCGGGATGGCGCCCGTCTCCAGGAAGCGATTGACGCATTCACACGAGCACTGGAATTGCAGCCGGACCGCGTTGACACCCGCGGCGATCTGGCCCGGCTGCTGGAGATCACCAATCGGGTCGCCGAAGCGCGTGACATGACAGTCGAAGGACTGGGTCACGCGCCCGGCGACCTGTTGCTCAACCTGGTGGCGGCCAAATGCGAGCGGCGCGCGGGCGCCCTGGATGACGCAGCCGGCAGGCTTGAGCGCATGCTTGACCAGACGCTGCCGGCGAGCTGGGAAGTGCAGTTCCGTTTCGAGCTGGGCCGCGTGGAAGATGCCCGCAAGCGCAGCACCGAGGCGTTCCAGGCCTTTCGCCGGGGCAATGCCCTCATGCTGGACGAATGGCAGCGCGAGAACGGCGAGAGCAATGCCTTTTTCGACTATGTACAGCGCCAGGAAGAGCGCCTGGCGGGGCCGTGGTCCAACGGCTGGGCACCGGTCCGGGTGGCGGACGGGCGCAGGGATCCGGTCTTTCTTGTCGGATTTCCGCGTTCCGGCACCACCTTGCTCGACCAGATTCTGGACAGTCATCCCGAGATTCTGGTCCTGGAGGAAAGGCCAACCATCGACCGGATTGAGGAAGAACTCTGGGACGAAGACCCCGGCTTGCTGGAGACGCTTCCCGACTGGAATGGAGCGCTGATTGAAAGACTGCGGAGGCGGTATTTTGAAGTTGTCGATGCGCTTGGGAACGGGCCGCATCCGGGTGTACTCGTGGACAAGATGCCCCTCAATTCCGCCAAGGCTGCGTTGATCTGCCGGCTTTTCCCGCAGGCCCGTTTCATTTTTGCGGTGAGACATCCGCGCGATGTGGTGTTGAGCTGCTTCATGCAGAGTTTCGACCCGACGCCGGCCATGGCGAATTTCTATACGCTGGAGGATGGCGCCAGACTGTATGCGGCAGTCATGCGGGTCTGGGAGCGGGCGTGCCGGGTTCTTGACCCCGCCAGGCATCGCATCCGCTATGAGGATCTGCTCGAGGACTTCGACCGTGAAGTCGGTGCGTTGCTCGAGTTTCTGGATCTGCCCTGGACTGATGGGCTACGCGAATTTCACGCGCATGCGCGCCGCCGCCAGCGAATCAACACACCCAGTTACCATCAGGTGAGTCAACCCCTCTATACGGCGGCGCGATTCCGGTGGGAACGCTATGCCGGGTATTTCTCCGGCTCTGCGGAATTGCTTGCGCCCTTCGAGAAAGCCTTCGGCTACTCGTCGTCCAACAGCGCTGCGAACGCCGGCACCTCGGAGAGAAATTCCCGGTAATCCCGGAAACGCCCGACCGAGCTCGTGTAGATTGGCCGACGCGCCTGCGCAAAGCTTGCCGTCGCCACCACCCGCTGGTTGTGACGCGAGTGGTCAAGGCAGGCTTCGTCGAAATCCAGGCCGAGAAAGTCCAGCAAGGCCCGCACGGTGGATTCGGGCTCACTCACGAGCGTTTCGTAATCCAGTTCGAACATCGGTATGTCGAGCCCGCGCCAGTGATCCATGAGCTGGCGATAAGCTTCATACACCCGGACAAGTTCTTCGGGCTCGAAAGTGAAGCCCATGTCACGGCTTGCAAAGTCCTGGAAGTAGCAGGACAGCAAGGTGTCCAGCGGATTCCGGCGGCAATGGATGATCCGGGCACGGGGGAACAGTTGCCGGATCAGACCCAGGTGCATGAAGTTTGTCGGCGTCTTGTCGGTGAATGCGTCCGCCGCGCGTGCTTCCGCCGGCAGGCCCGCGAGATAGCCCGTTGCAATTTCTGCCAGCGTCGCATCGGTCGCCTCGGCGAGGCACGCCGGATAGTTCGTGGGTGCATGGGTTTGCTGCAACCGATGGGTTGCATCGTCGATGCCAAGGTATTCCCCGGCAGGCGCCACCGTCCGGTGGGCTGCCAGAATCTGCTCGGCAAGGCTTGTTCCGGAGCGGGGCATGCCGACGATGAAAATCGGCTGTTCATCGCCGCTTGCACGGCGGGGCAGCTCGGCAATTCGCCCGGGAGTGAAGAAGCCGCGGCCGGTGTCCATGAACTCCAGATACGGGGTTGCTTCGCGCGGCACCGGCTTGAGCCGGTTGGCGTCCACGAAATGGCCCCAGGCCGCGGCGCGATTGCCCTCGCGTTCAGCCAGGTTGCCCAACTGAAAGGCGATTGCCGATCCCAGCAGCGGATCGCTTGCGGTCTCCGGCTTGCCTGACAGACTGTCCAGAAGACGCCGTGCTTCGGCGGTTTCGCCGGCATCCGCGAGGATCCGTGCGTGCAGCAACAGGGCCGAGCGGGGCGCGTTGCCGCGTTTGAGCAGGCCGGTGGAAAGATCGCGGGCTTCCTGGCGCCGCCCGGCGAGGTGCAGAAGTTCCGCCAGACCCGTGCGGGCATCCGCATCTTGCTCAGGGTCGTCAAGCAGTTCCCGATAGCGTGATTCGGCCTTCTCGAAGTCACCCAGCACGCGCAGTGCGCCCGCTTCGCCGAGGCGCGCACCCGCATGCCCGGGGTCAATGGCCAGGGCCTTGCCAAAGGCCTCGAGCGAGGGCTGGATCATGCCGGCACGTTGCATGACTTCGCCGAGCCGGTGCCAGCCTTCGGCGGACTGCGGATAGGCGTCCAGGAGCTTTTGCAGTTCGGAAAGAGCGGTCCCGGTATCACCGAGCGCCCCCAGTGTCGTACCCAGCCCCAGCCTGGCGGCAGGGTAGTCGGTGCGCAATTCAAGGGCGCGTCGGAACGCATCGCGCGCCAGTTCCAAATTCTGCAGTTCGAGCGCGAGCAGGCCACGATTGTAATGCGCCTCGGGGAGATCGGGCGCCAGGCGGCAGGCGCGCTCCAGCGTCTCGGCTGCCTTGCCGCGGTTGCCGCTCGCGTGCGCCGCCCCGGCAAGCTGCATGGCGAGTTCCGCATCGTCCGGCGCCAGCCGGGCCGCCGTCTCGAATGCCTTCAGTGCCTGCGCGGGCCGTTCCAAAAGCATGTAAACGCGACCCAGCGTCTGATGGAAGTCCGCGCGCCGGGGCTGCACCCTGCAGGCACGGCGCAGGTGTTTTTCCGCGGATGCCATGTCGCCGCCTTCCGCATCCAGTCGGCCGAGCAGAAAGAGGGCATCGGGCTGATCCGGGGCCTGTTGGAGTACCTGTTGGTAACAATGCCGCGCTGCGGCCTGTTCGCCCTGCTGGTGGCGGGCAAGCCCCTCGCGCAGAAGCGCTGCAATCATGTTGGTGGCCTGTTGCATGATGGTAAGCCGGCTCCGATAGCGGTTTTGGTCCAACAAACGGGGGAAACTAGCACAAAGCCGCGTGGGGGTCCCGTCCGGTCAGTCACCGTTCCCGTCGAGACGGCCGATGAATTCGGCCAGGTGGCGTGCATAGTGCCGGTGGCGGTTCACCGAGCTGGTGTAGAGCGGCCGCCGCACCTGCGCGTGGCTGGCCGTCTTCACGGAACGCGCCTGGCGCTCGTGCGTGAAGCATGCCTCGTCCCACGGGAGACCGAGGAAGTCGAGCAATCGGGCGACCGTCTCGCGTGGCGAGCGCACCAGTTGTTCATATTCAAGATCGAGTACCGGCAATTCCAGGTGGGCCTTCCAGTGCGCCATCAGGTCGCGATACCCGCAGAGGTAGCGGGCGATTCCGTCCAGCCGCGTGGCAAAGGCCAGCGCCGGGTCGACAAAGTCGGTGAAGTAACAGGAAAGCGCCGTATCCCCGGGGTTGCGCATGCAATGGACGATTCTCGCATGGGGAAGGAGTAATTGGGCGAGACCCAGATGGAGGAAGTTCGGCGGCATCTTGTCCGTGACAACGGCGATCCCGCTCTCCCGGTAGGCGTCCGGCACCAGGTAATCCGCCGCTGCGCGCTGCACGGTCTTCAGATCAAGATCGGCCACGGCGCCTTCCGGTCCGGCCGGGTGGCCGGAAAGGAGTTGCCTTGAAAGCATGCCCAGGGTGGGGCGTTCACCAAGGGGCGTCACGGCCGGATGTGCGGCGAGGATCTGCTCCACCAGTGACGTGCCCGAGCGGGGCATGCCGACAATCAATACCGGCACGGCACCCGGTGTCGCGTTCGCTGCCGGCAACTCCGCCATCCGCTGCGCGTTGAATGCACGCTTTGTTGCGATGATGAATTGCTCATGCGCGGCATGGTCGAACGTGACGGCCTTCAGGGTATTGGCGCGGGTGTAGGCGGCAAATGCGCGATCCCATTCACCGCAGGCATCCAGCAGGTCACCGAGCGTGAACTGCGCCCGGCTCTCCAGCTGGGGTGACAGCGTCCCGCTGTCGATCAGCGCTTCCATTGCTGGCAGCGCTTCGGCGGCCCGGCCCTTGCGGCGCAGAACCCGGCTGCGCACGACCGTCGGCGCCGGGGCCTGTCGCACTGCGGGGGGAAGCGCGTCGAGGAGTGCGAGCGCCTTGTCGTATTCGCCTTGCCATTCCAGCAGTTCGGCCAGTCCGGCGCTCGCCTCGGCATGGAGGGGGGTGCGTTCCAGTGCTTCCCGGTAGGCCTGTTCCGCGCCCTGATAATCGGTCTGTGCGTGCCGGATCTGAGCCAGTTGGTTCCAGAGGTCCGCCTGGGCTGCATGTTTGGGCAGCGCTTTCTCCAGCAGGGTGCGTGCCGCCTCCAGCTCGCCGAGTCTCTCAAGGGCTGCTGCCAGCCCGCGCAGCGAGGGCAGATAATCCGGCCGGGCCTCCACGACCGTCGCGAAGGCGTCGGCGGCCTCCCTGAAGCGTTCGCATTCGAGCAGGATCAGTGCCCGCGTGTGACTCAGTGCCGGATTGTCGGGCTTGTTTCCGGCCGCAACCTTGAGTCGCTGGAGCGCTCCGGCTGAATCGCCCGACGCGTGCTCGGCGCGGGCCAGTTCGACAATGATGTCACTGACGCCGGGAGCATGGGCGAAGGCTGTCTTCAGGGCCCGCACGGCCTGGGCGGCCTCCCCTGACTGTCGCAGCAGCCGCCCCTGATGGAACCAGGCCTCGGCAAACTCGGGCGCCAGGCCGGTCGCCTGCCGATAGGCGTGAAGCGCCGGTTCGGTTTCGCCGCGGGCCCGGTGAATGTGCCCCAGCGTGCAATGGAAGGCGGCTTCGTTCGGGGCCAGACGAATTGCGCGCCGAATGCCATCGAGCGCTGCATCAAGCTGTCCGGTCTGACCCTGTACCGAGGCCAGCAGGTGCTGGGCGTGCGCGTTGTTCGGCTGTTTCGCGACCACTTCGGAAAAGACCTGCCCGGCTTCGTCGAGCCGGCCTCTGGCGAACAGTTCCAATCCGTGTCGCAGCTCGGTTTCTGCCCGTGACCTCATGGCAGATCCCCGGCCGGCGAATCCAGGTAGGCGTCCAGTCCCGCCAGGTGGCGGGCGTAGGCGCGGTGACGGCCGATCGATGATTCGTAGAGGGGCTGACGCACCTGCTCATTGCTGGCCGTGACCACGACGCGCGACTGGCGATGGAACGCGAGGCAGGCATCATTCCAGTCCAGCTTCAGGAAGGCGAGTGCACCCTCAAGGGTTTCGCGGGGACGAGTGACCAGCGCTTCGTAGGCAACATCGAATACCGGTGGCCGTTCGAGGCTCCGCCAGTGAGTCATCAACCGCCGATAAAGCATGTGATAGCGACCCAGATGATCCAGGTCGTAACTGAATGGCATGGTGTCGCCGTCGAAATTCTGCAGGTAGCAGGAAAGCAGAGTGTCGCGCGGATCGCGTGTGCAATGGATGATCCGTGCGTCGGGAAACAGCCGGTCTATCAGCCCCAGGTGCCAGAAGTTGGTCACCGTCTTGTCGAGAATCAGACCGTCCGACTTGCCGAGTGCCTGTCGGTAGTCGTGCGCCAGCGCGGTGAGGTCCGCTTCGGTGGCCTTGTCCAGGCCGCCGGGGAATCCGCCGAGCCGTCGCGCGATTTCCGCGGCGAGATTTGTGACGAGGCTGGTCTCGCCGCAGGGGCGGGTCGCGGGGTGTGCACCAAGCATTTGTTCCAGAAGACTGGTTCCCGAGCGCGGCATGCCCACGATAAACACCGGGCCCGGCCCGGTCGAACGGGCCCGGGCCAGCGAGGCAAGTCGCTCGGCGTTGAAATAGCGCATCACGACATCGGCTGCGTGTTCGTCCTGGCGCGGATCATAGCGCACCGATTTCAGCCGGCAGCCTTCGGCAGCATGGACAAAGGCTGAATCGGGACGGCCCGCCTTGTCATCCAGTTCCGCGAGCAGGAATTCCGCGCGGCCGCGGTCGCCCGGCTCGAGATCGGTGCGCTTCAGGAGGGTCTCCAACTCCGAGCGGGCCAGCTCGAAATCCCCGGCCCTGCGGAGCAGTCGCGCACGTGCCAGTCGCGCTCTCGTCGGCGGATGGTTGTTCATGAACAGGGGCTCGAGCGCTTCCAGTCCTTCCGTGGTCTGGCCCTGCATTTCGCACGCCACTGCGAGACTGATCCGGGCGGCGGCATGGCCGGGCTGACAGGCCAGGGCCTTTCCCAGCGCCTTGCGCGCCGCTGCAAATTCGCCCGCCGCGAGTCGAATGGCTCCCGATTGTGCGTGTGCTTCGGCCAGTCCAGGGTTGATGCCGAGCGCCTGGTCGAAACTCTCCAGTGCGGCGTGGCTCAGTGCCAGCGCATTCTGACAGATGCCCAGTGTCAACCAGGTGTCCGCGTGGTCAGGCCGCTGCTCAGCGGCTCGCGACAGCAACGGCACGGCCTGGTCGGGACGGCCCGCCATGGCGGTGAGCCGCCCCAGCGCGAAGAGCACCTCCGGATCGGTCGCCCCGCTGGCCAGCGCGCGTTGCAGGAGTCCGGCGGCTTCCCGCATCCGGCCCTCGCCGAGCGCCTGCAGGCCCTCGGCGGCCAGCAACTCGCAGTCGTCCGGCGGCAGTCGCCGCTTCAGCAACTTCAGCAATTCACGGGCGTCACCCAGCCGGCCGTCGTCCTGCGCTCGCCTGACTTCGGCCAGCGCACGGTCGCGCTCACCCAATTCGGTCATCGATGTCCTGCTCGTGTCTTGGTCGTTGCAGCCCACATTGCTCCGTCCATTGTGGACGGGGGTGTGCGCCGGCAAAGAGTGTGGTATATACCCCGCTGGCGCACAGTATAACGCGCCCAAAAGCCCTTCGCCGACAACTTGATTTATGCGCGTTTTTGCTTTAAAGACAAATACTTAACCCGTCGGTAGGTGTGCTTTCCTTTTACAGGCTTCTTTGCTACAGTCAGCAGTCGCGCTTGCGAACCCTTTGCAGCGCTACTCCGTTTGCTGACCCGATATCAGTAACAATTGATCAAGGTATCGTTATGCCCAAGCTACCAGTAAGGAATGTATTAGCCTTCGCGAGCTGCCTTCTGGCCGGCCTCGTTTCACAGGCGGCGTTCGCGGCGCCCCCCGCTGCCCTGAACACCTCCATGAGCGTCCAAGGTCAGATCGACAAGGCTGCGGCCGAGTCGCAGAACAAGATCGACAAGCTCTCGGACCAGGCTCAGGACATGTTGCAGCAGTATCTGCTGACGACGCAGGAAACCGAGCGCCTGAAGGTCTACAACGAGCAGCTCGAAAAGCTGATTCATTCCCAGGAAGAAGAGAAGATCTCCATCAAGAAGCAGTTGCAGGACGTGGAGGTCGTCGAAAAGGAAATCATCCCGCTGATGGTGCGGATGATCGACACGCTCGACCAGTTCGTGCATCTGGACGTGCCGTTCCTCATGAAGGAACGCACTGATCGTGTCCAGACCTTGCGTGAGCTGATGGATCGGGCGGACGTCACGATTTCCGAGAAGTATCGCCGCGTGATGGAGGCCTACCAGATCGAGACCGATTACGGTCGCAACATGGAAGCCTACCGCGGTGAACTTGCCCAGAACGGCAAGAAGCGCACGGTGGACTTTCTCCGTGTCGGCCGCATTCTGCTGGCCTACCAGACGCTGGATCGCAGCGAGACCGGCTTCTGGAACAAGAACACCAAGAAGTGGGAAGTGCTCCCTGACTCCTATCGTCAGGCGATCACCAAGGGCCTGGCAATCGCTCGCAAGCAGACTGCCCCCGAACTTCTGAAACTCCCCGTACCAGCTCCGGAGCGTGCCAAATGAGAGGTTTCTTCGTAAGCATTCTTATGACGGCGCTAGTCGCCGCCGGGCCGATCTCGGCTTATGCTGCGGATCAGGCGCAAAACGACCAGGCGAAAGAGCCGACCCAGCAGGAAAAGGCTGCCAAAAGCCTTGACCAGCTTCTTCAGCAGGTTCGTGAAGCCCGCTCCGCCGCTGCCGCTGCCAACAAGCAGCGCGAGCAGGAGTTTCTGGCCAACCGTGACCAGCAGAAGCAGAAGCTGCAGGCGGCCAAGGAAGACTATCAGCGTGAAAATGCGCGTAGTGACCGCCTGAAGGCCCAGTTCGACCAGAACGAAAAGGATCTCACCCAGCTCAACGAGACCCTGCAGACCCGTACCGGCAACCTCGGTGAGGTGTTCGGTGTGGTCCGTCAGGTCGCGGGTGATACCAAGTCGGTCATCGACAACTCGCTGGTTTCCGCCCAGTTCCCCGACCGTGGTCAGGAGCTGAGCAAGCTGGCGCAGAGCAAGGCC
>JASFQN010000054.1:0-14128 GCA_050115425.1 Gammaproteobacteria bacterium
CGAGTTCATTTTCGCGACGCATCTTCTGCGCCCGTTCCGCTTCATGCTGTACCTGGCGCCGTGGACCTGGCTGCGCAGCAACCGCCGGCTGTCCCGCGCTGTTCGCCTGCGCCTGGCGTTGGAGGACCTGGGACCGATATTCGTCAAGTTCGGCCAGATGCTGTCCACCCGCCGTGATCTGCTCCCGCCGGAATTCGCCGACGAACTGGCCCACCTGCAGGATCGCGTGCCGCCGTTCCCCGGCAAGGAGGCGCGGCGACTCATAGAGGACGCCTACGGGGGGCCACTCGAACAGGCTTTCGAGCAATTCGACGAGACGCCGCTGGCCTCCGCATCCATCGCCCAGGTGCATGCGGCACGGATGTACGACGGGCGCGAGGTTGTTGTAAAGGTGTTGCGCCCCGGTGTCGAGCGCGTCATCCGGCGCGATGTGGAACTGCTCTATCTCATCGCCGGGCTGGCACACCGCTACTGGAAAAACGGCCGCCGCCTGCGTCCCCGGGAGGTCGTGGCCGAATACGAGAAGACCATCTTCGACGAGCTGGACCTGATGCGCGAAGCGGCCAACGCCTCTCAGTTGCGGCGCAATTTCGAGGACTCGCGGCTGCTCTATGTGCCCTACGTGGACTGGCCGCACACACGCCGCAACGTGATGGTCACCGAGCGGATCCACGGCGTGCCGGTGAGTGATATAGAGACCCTGCGCAGTCACGGCACCGACATGCGCAAGCTGTCCGAACGGGGTGTGGAAATTTTCTTCACTCAGGTGTTCCGGCACAACTTCTTCCACGCCGACATGCACCCGGGCAACATCTTCGTGAACATCGAGGATCCGGCCGATCCACGCTACATCGCCGTGGACTTCGGAATCATCGGCACCCTGAGCCCGCGCGATCAGCATTATCTCGCGGAGAATTTCATCGCCTTCTTCAACCGTGACTATCGCCGGGTGGCCGAATTGCACGTCGAGTCCGGCTGGGTGCCCGAAGGCACGCGGGTGGACGAATTCGAATCGGCCATCCGCACGGTCTGCGAACCGATCTTCAATCGCCCGCTCAAGGACATCAGCTTCGGTCAGCTGCTCTTGCGCCTGTTCCAGACGGCGCGTCGCTTCAACATGGAAGTCCAGCCGCAACTCGTGCTGCTGCAAAAGACCCTGCTCAACATCGAGGGACTGGGACGGCAACTGTACCCGGACCTGGACCTCTGGCAGACCGCCAAGCCGTTCCTGGAACGCTGGATGCGTGAACAGGTCGGCCCGCGCGCGGTGCTCCGCGATTTCGTGCGGGACCTGCCCAAACTGGTCGAACTCGCGCGGGATCTGCCGCAACGCCTGGACAGCGTGCTCACCGGCCTGGAGGAAGGGCGGCTGGGGATGAGCCGCCAGATCGAAGCAATGAACCGCTACCGACGGGAGTCGGGTCGAGCCCGGCGGAAGCTCTTCGCCGCTGTGGCAGGCGGCATGCTCGAAGTTTCCGGCGTTGTGCTTATCGGCAGCTCGACGGCGCCCGTGTTGCTGGGTTGGGGCGTGGCCGCACTCGGTCTGGCCGTCACGCTCGCAGCGTGGCCCGGTCAGCCGGGCGCCGACTGACGCAGGCCGCTCTCAGGCGTCCCGCGATTCCATCTTGGCCGTCGCCAGACTGCGCGCGGCCGCGTCCATGAGTTCACGCACTTCGGTTCCGTCATACGGATAGCAGGCCATGCCGGTGGTCACGCCGGGGAACAGCCGATGACCGTCGACCAGCACGCTGGAACGCGCTACCGCCCGCCGGATGCGTTCGGCGGTCTCCAAAGCCTGCCTCCGGCCCGTCTCCACCATGAGCACGACGAATTCATCGCCTCCGTAACGGGCCACCGAGTCGGTGGCGCGGACGGTGCTGGCGAGTACCGTGGCGACCGTCCTCAACAGCCGGTTGCCGGCCTCATTGCCATACTGGTTGTTGATGGCGCGGATGTTGTCCACGTCGACCATCAACAGCGCAAAACTGCGCGCGTATCGCACGGCCTGATCGTATTCGCGGCGCAGGATGCGCGAGAAGCCGCGCATGTTCATCAGCCGTGTGAGTTCATCGGTGTCGGCGAGCGCGCGAATCTTGTTTCGCGCGGCATGAATGTCGGAAGCCAGCATGGTGGTCAGGTAGCCCACCAGCAGGAAGGGCGAAAGCTGACCCATCAGGCGGCCGAAATAGGCGAGACTCAGGATATCGAGTTCCTCGCCCCGGTATCCCAGCCAGAAGAAACAGGCACCGACCAGACCAACCTCAAGAAGGGTGTGCAGTCGACCCAGGGTCAGCGCGCTGGCAATGATTGCCAGCAGATAAAGGTTGAGCAGGGGACTGTCCACGCCCCCTGTCCAGGTCAGAACGCTGGTAATGAAGGCGATCATGGCCCAGGTTTCCAGCGCCAGCTTCCAGCGCTTGGGCACACGGTAGAAATTGATGTAGTGGAAGGCCACGGTGAATGCGCCGAAAGCCCCCAGGGCCAGCAGCACGCCCTGGCGATCGTCGACGCGGGTGCCGGGCACGACAAGATAGAGCAGCACCAGGATCAGTACCAGCCATTCGATTTCCGCCAGGCTCCGTGAAAAGCCCTTCAGTTCTTCCTGTTCGAAATCGATCCCGACGTCCGTTGGACTCTGCATCATGTCCTCGTTCTTGTTGTTGGCCCTAGATTGAATGCCTGTTGCCGGCTCACCCGGTCAGGGACGCAGCAAGCGTTGTTCCACTTTCTGGCGACGGTCAGAGCCGACCAGCAGGGAAACGAGGGTGAGGGCAAAATCCATGGCGGTTCCCGGTCCGCGCGAGGTGACGAGCTTGCCGTCCACCACGACCGGTTCCTCCCTGTAATCCATCCGCGCGAGCACCTCGGGCCCCAATGCTCCGGGGAAGCTCGTCGCGCGGTGGTTGTCCAGCAACCCGGCCCGGGCCAGCACCACAGCCGCCGAACAGATGGCCGCGACATAGCCGCCGGACTCTCGCTGGTGTCGCAACAGATCAAGAATGCGTCCGTCTGCCGCCAGATTGTCTGATCCGGGCTGGCCACCGGGCAACACTACCGCATCGTAGCGGTGGGCTGCCAAGGCGTCGAACCCCAGTTCCGGCACAATGGTGATTCCCCGCGAACCGGTCACTGGCGTGCCGTCCCGGCCGGCCACGTGGACTTCCACGCCGGCACGCCGGAGCAGATCGACGACCGTGACGGCTTCTATCTCCTCGAAGCCGGGTGCCAGGGGGACGAGGACGCTTGCCATGTGGTCTGCCGCCGTTCGCGTCGCTGGATCAGATCCGACACCCGCACCAGTCTGATCGACTCGTCAGACAGGCGTGGCAGCTCCTCGCGCAGGACCGCCAGTGTCTGCGGATGCGGATGACCGATGGCCAGCGCGGCGCCGTCGCGCCGCGCGACTTCGATGAGTCTAGCAAACTCGCTGCGAATGGCCGCCGGGTCCAGGTCGTCGTCGAGAAACACCTTGCGCCTCACCGCCGGAACACCCGCTTCGTCGGCGACCTGTAGCGCCACGCTGCGCGGCGTGGTGTAACTGTCCACGAAGAAAAGATCCGGCTCGTTGGCGTGCATTTCATCCATGATCCAGGCCATCAGGCCGGGATGCTGGGTCAGCATGCTGCCCATGTGATTGTTGACGCCCATCACGTGAGGAATGGAAGCAAGATCGGAACGCAGTGTGGAGATGACCTGCTGGCGATCCATGCCCAGAGTCACACCGCCCGGACCCAGCGGTCGCTTGTCCAGGGATTCGAGCGGCAGATGCAGGAGAACCTCCTTGTCACGCCGCCACGCTTCGCGCGCCAGATTCCGGGCGTAGGGCGTATGCGGCAGAAAGGCGCACGCGACGGGGCCGGGCAGCTCCACCGCCTGGCGGCCCAGGTCGGGCGCATCGCCGATGTCGTCGATTATGATTGCGACCTCGGCATCGCGCCGGTGACTGTCCGCGGCGTGGGCGGTCAGCAGCGGCAGCATCAAAGCCGTTGCGGCAAGCGTGCGCCAACCCATCAGCCCGCACTCCGCCGGTCGAGAATATGCAGACCCTTGAGCATGGTCAGTGCCTCGTAGAGCTGGTAATCGGACTGCAGCAGCCGGTCTTCGCCGGGACCCGCGCCGCCACTCGGCGCGCCAGCGGCCTGCGGGTTGGCCAGATGGCCGGACAGCTCGGACTCGCGCAACATGGGCGCGTTTTCCCGGGCGGCCTGAATCTGTACGGGATTCACGACCACGTCGGGGGTAATGCCACGCGCCTGGATCGACCGGCCGGAAGGCGTGAAATAGCGCGCCGTGGTGATCTTGATCGCCTGACCCTCGGGAAGGGGAATCACCGTCTGAACCGAGCCCTTGCCAAACGTCCGGGTTCCCATGATGAGTGCACGGCCCTGATCCTGCAGCGCGCCGGCAACGATTTCCGAAGCCGAGGCCGAACCGCCGTTGACCAGCACCACGATGGGCGCACCGGCCATGAGGTCCCCGGGGCGCGCGTCCCGTTCCAGATTGGCGGCCTCGGCGCGCCCCTTGGCCGTCACGATCACGCCCTTGCTCAGGAAGGCGTCCGCGGTGTCCACCGCGGCATCCAGAACGCCCCCCGGATTGTTGCGGAGGTCGAGCACCAGACCGGCCAGCGGCCTGCCCTGATTGTCCTTCTCGAGGCGCTTGACGGCCTTGCGCACGGCGTCACCGGTATCCTCGCTGAACTGGCTGATGCGAAGGTAGCCATAGTCCGGTTCGAGCAGGCGGCGATTGACACTGGAAACGCGCACTTCGGCCCGGGTGAGCTTGAGTTCGATCGGCTGGGCATTGTCCCCGCGCAGGATCGTCAACGTGACGTCCGTGCCCGGTTCACCGCGCATGAGGTCGACGGCCTGATCGAGCGAAAGGCCGCTCAGGGAATCCTCATTGACCTTGAGAATGATATCGCCCGGCTGGATTCCGGCCTCCGCCGCCGGGGTGTCGTCGATGGGCGAGATCACCGTGACCATGCCGTCCTTCATGGTGACCTCCAGACCCAGCCCGCCGAAGCGTCCGGTGGTGGTCACCTGCATCTGCTTGAATTCTTCCGCATCCATATAGGCGGAATGCGGATCCAGATTGGAAAGCATGCCGCGGATGGCGTTCCGGAGCAGGGTCTTGTCGTCCACGGGCTCGACATAAGCCTGGCGCACCTGCTCCATGACCTGGGCGAACAGGCGGACTTCGTCCAGCGGCAAGCCGTCCACGGTCGCGGGCGCCTTGCTCTTGTCGCCCTTGTCCGCGTCCGCGGCATGCCCCGCGGGTGCGGCCAGAACGCCCAGCAGCGCAAGACCCAGAAGGGCGCGCACCGGCCGGCTGAATGTGTGACGCATGAATCTTCCCCCGTTGCCCCTTAGCAGGCAGGTCCGATTGTGGTCGGTTCAATGTACCACAGGCACGGAAATTCAACGCTTGGCCGTCAGGCGTCCGCACCAGCTGTCCGGATCGAGCGTCTTGCGACCATGGCGGATTTCGAAATACAGCCCCGGGTGGGTTTCGCCGCCACTTTCGCCGACAGTGGCAATCACCTCGCCGGCCTGCACCCAGTCCCCGACCTGGCGATAGATACTCTGGTTGTGCGCGTAGAGCGTGAGATAACCTTCTCCGTGCTCGAGGATCGCTACCAGTCCGTAATGCGGCAGCCACCCGGCGAACGCCACCCGGCCGTAGGACACGGCGCGCACTTTGGCGCCGGCGGGCGCGCCTATGAGCACGCCATGCCAGTCCAGGCGGCCTTCGGGACGACGCTGGCCATAGCGCGCGAGCAGACGCCCGTCCGCGGGCCACGGCAGGCGGCCCTTGAGGCGGGCGAAACGCTCGTGGGCACCGAGATCGGCCGGGATGTCGGACAGCGTCTGTTGCAACGACTTCACCAGTGAAGACAGCCGTTTCTCATCGGCTTTCATGCGGTCGAGCTGACTGCCCTGCCGGTGTATGTCGGCCTCCAGTTGCCGGACCACGGCCTCGCGCTGCCTGCGGGTCTTTTCCAGGCTGGCCAATGCCTGGCTTCGCTGCTCGCGCAAGGTTTTCATCCGGGCAACCTGCTCCGTGATCTGGTTGCTCAGGGACTGGAGTTGCGTCAGCGTCGTGCGCACGGTCTCGATCTGCGCGGCCCGGGCGCGGTTGAGATAATCGTAATAGGTGAGCATGCGCTGCAGTCGATCGGGGTCTTCCTGATTGAGCAGGAGCTTGATGCGTTCCTCGCGCCCTGCCCGGTAAGCCGCGCGGATCTGGCGGGCCAGTTCGGCCTTGGCGGCATCCATTTCCTTCTGTTTGTCGGTCTGCTGCCTGCGCAGACCGTTCAGGTGCTTGTCGGCCTCATCGAGCCGCTGGTCGAGTTCGTGCAGGCTCTTGTCGATGCTGCCGATCTTTTCTTCGGTGTCACGCAACTGGCCGGTCACGGTGTTGCGTTGACCGATATCGCTCTCCAGGGACTGGCGGAGTTTGCTGATGCGTTCGCGCAGTTGCTCGAGTCTGGCCTTGCTGTCCGCGGCACCCGAACCCGACGCGGCACTCGCCGACGCCGCCAGCAGCAATGCGGCGATCGTCAGTCCCCATCGGCGCCCGACGGTCATGCTTCTCCGAACCGGACCAGGCTGTGACCGGACATTTCCGCCGGCTGTTCGAGCCCCATCAACGCCAGCACGGTGGGTGCGACATCCGCCAGCACGCCGTCTTCCAGGCGGGCCGGACGGCCCAGATAGACCAGTGGCACGAGATTGGTGGTATGGGCCGTGTGCGCCTGGCCGGTGCTTTCGTCGGCCATCTTTTCCGCGTTGCCATGATCGGCGGTCATCAGCATCTCGCCGCCGGCCTCGCGCACCGCCTCAGCAACGCGCCCCAGGCAGACGTCGAGGGCCTCGATCGCCTTCACGGCCGCATCGAACCGGCCGGTATGGCCCACCATGTCGGCGTTGGCGTAATTGCACAGAATGAAGTCGTAGCCCCCCTCGCGGATCGCCGCCACCAGCCGGTCCGTGACCTCCGGGGCGCTCATCTCAGGCTTGAGGTCGTAGGTCGCCACGTGCGGCGAGGGCACCAGCATGCGGTCCTCGCCTGCGAAGGGCTCCTCGCGGCCACCGTTGAAGAAGAAGGTAACGTGCGCGTATTTCTCGGTCTCGGCAATCCGCAATTGTTTCCTGTGCAGAGAAGCAAGGTATTCGCCCAGGCCGTTGCGCGGCCGTTCCGGCGCGAAGGCGACCGGGCAATCGAAATCGGCCTGGTACCGGGTCAGCGTGACGAAGGCGGACAACTGCGGCACGCGGGAGCGCCCGAAGCCATCAAAGCCCGGCTCGATGAACGCCCGGGTCAACTCCCGCGCGCGGTCGGCCCGGAAATTCATGAATACCGCGGCGTCACCATCGGCCATGCCGTCGGCCTCGCCACCGGCCGGCGCAATGCGTGTCGCAGCCACGAATTCGTCGTCCTCGCCCCGTGCATAGGCAGCTTCCAGGGCCTGCATGGCGGTAGCGGCCGTATGCCCGGCCTCGCCCAATGCGATCAGATTCCAGGCCGCGCGGACGCGCTCCCAGCGGTTGTCCCTGTCCATCGCGTAATAGCGGCCGACCACCGAGGCAATCCGGCCGCGGCCGGTTTCGGCGAGAACGGCCTCGGCCTTTTCCAGTGAGGCGGCGGCACTGCGCGGTGGCATGTCGCGACCGTCAAGAATGGCATGCAGGAGGATTTCCCTGGCGCCGCGCTCGGCAGCCAGGCGAATCATTGCATGGATGTGCTCTTCATGACTGTGCACCCCGCCCGGCGAAAGCAGACCCAGCACGTGAACCCGTCCGCCGTGTTCCACGGCAGCGTCCACCGCACCGGTCAACGCCGGGTTGGTCGCGAATTCGCCGGTTTCGATGGCGTGGCTGATCCGGGTGGAATCCTGATAAATCACCCGGCCGGCGCCGAGGTTCAGGTGACCGACCTCGGAATTGCCCATCTGGCCGCCGGGCAGACCCACGCTGATCCCCGAGCCGTCCAGCCGGGCGTGCGGGCAATCCGACCAGAGTCGGTCCCAATTGGGCTTGCGGGCCGCCGCAATGGCGTTGCCCGCCTTGTCACTGCTGCAGCCCCAGCCATCGAGAATGATGAGGACAACCGGGCCGTTTGGGTCTGCCATGAAAAATCCTGTGCTCGATCTGGATGGGTGAAACGCGGCGGCGTGCCTTGAAGGCCGCAAGTTTATTGATTTTCCCGGCTCCCGACAAAGGTCGCCGGCGCAGCGGGCCGCCCGGCAGCAGCGCTACGCGCAAGCGCCGCAACGCCGAAACAGCGCTGCTCGGCGCCGACCCCCTGGGGCCGGAGGCTGCGGGCGCTAAACAATCGGCCGGACCCAGGAACCTCCGGCCGGTTGTTTGGCGTGCGCAGGCGGTGGCGAGCAGCGCTGGTTCAAGGCGCAGCGGGCCGCCCAGTAGCAGCGCTACGGGCAAGCGCTGCAACGCCGAAACAGCGGTGCTCGGCGCCGACCCCCTGGGGCCGGAGGCTGCGGACGCTAAACAATCGGCCGGAGGTTCCTTTATACTACGCGGCTGGGCCGGAACGGCCGGCCCCCCGGAAAAAACTGTGTAAAATGGCGCAATTTATTGAATTTGCAGGCAACCACGTTTTCCTGTTCACCGCCGCGGCAGCACTGATCGCCCTGATTGCCGTCGGCGAGATCCGTCGACTGAACCGGCCATTCAAGGCGGCGGCGCCGATGGAGGCCGTGCGACTGATGAACCAGGGCGCGCTCGTGGTCGACATTCGCGATCCGGCACGCTTTCGAGAGGGGCATCTGACGGGCGCACGAAATGTGCCCATGGCCGAACTGGCCGACAAGGCCGAGGAACTCACTGGCGACCAGGGTCGGCCGATTCTGGTCTACTGCGCCAGCGGCCAGACCACGGCCCGGGCGGCGGCTCTGCTGGCCGGCCGGCACCCGGCGGTCTACGAACTCAAGGGCGGCGTGGACGGCTGGAAGCGCGACAATCTGCCGCTGGTCAAGGACTGACAGGCAAGGGAAGGAACATGAGCCAGGTAACGATATACAGCACCCGACAGTGCGCGCAGTGCCTGCGCGCCAAACAACTGCTGAAAGCAAAAGGCGCGGACTTCAGCGAGCTGACGGTAGACGACGATCCGGATCTGCTGCAGGAAATGCAGCTTCGGACCGGCCAGCGCAGCGTGCCGCAGATCTTCATCGGCGACCATCATGTGGGGGGATTCGATGATCTGCGCGTTCTGGACCGGGACGGAGAACTCGACGAATTGCTGGACCTCGACTAGGCAACCGCGGGACCGCGCGACTTTCACGACTCAACCTTCATAGATACGGGAAATACGATGAGCGACACCGATCAGAATACCGCCGCCGGCAACCAGGGCCCGGACAGCGACAAGTACTTCGCCCTGCAACGCGTCTATCTCAAGGACTGCTCCTTCGAATCGCCCAACGCGCCGGCGATCTTCGAGGAAGACTGGCAGCCGATGATCAATCTGAACCTGCGCAGCGAGGTGACCACGTTGCGCGAGAATGTCCACGAAGTGGTGCTCTCGGCGACCGTGGAAGCCAAGATGGAAGAACGCACCGCGTTTCTGGCGGAAGTCCATCAGGCGGCGGTCTTCGAAATCCGCGGCTTTGACGAAGAGGAACTGCGCAGCCTGTTGCGGGGCTTCGCGCCCAATCAGATCTTTCCCTACGTGCGCGAAACGGTCTGCAACATGGTGACCAGCGGCGGCTTCCCGCAGCTCCTGCTCCAGCCGGTGAATTTCGAACTGCTCTACCAGCGCGAGCAGATGCAGGCCCAGGAACAGACCGGCGGCGAAGCCCAGGCCTGAGAGCCGGGATAATGACCGGAATTCTCCAGGCGCCACTCGCGGTGCTCGGCGCCGGTTCCTGGGGCACGGCACTGGCCATCCAGTGCGCGCGCTCCGGCCGGCCGGTCCGCCTGTGGGGTCGCGCCGAGGACGACCTGGACAGCATGGCCGAGGCGGGCGAGAACCGCCGGTATCTGCCCGGCGCCAGATTTCCGCCGGCGCTGACCCTGGAAGCCGACTTCGGCCGGGCGCTCGAGGGCTGTGCGGATGTGCTCATCGCCGTGCCAAGCCACGCTTTCCGGGACCTGCTCGAACAACTGCGGGCCTTTCCTGACCCCGGCCGGCGGCTGGCCTGGGCGACCAAGGGGCTGGAGCCCGGCACCGGCCGGCTCGCCGAGGAAGTCGTCCGTGAAGTGCTGGGTCCCGAGGTACCCACCGCCGTACTCTCCGGCCCCACGTTCGCACGCGAGGTCGGGGCCGGTCTGCCCACGGCCATCACCGTCGCCTCCGCGGATCCCGATTTCGCAGAGGACCTCGCCACCACCCTGCATGCCGAAAATTTCCGGCCCTACACCGCCAGCGACGTGACCGGCGTGGAGCTGGGCGGCGCCGTCAAGAACGTCATTGCCATCGGCGCCGGCATTTCCGACGGCCTGGGCTTCGGGGCCAATGCACGCATTGCCCTGATCACCCGTGGCCTGGCCGAGATGATGCGCCTGGGTCTGGCGCTGGGCGCCCGCCAGGAAACGTTCATGGGCCTGGCGGGCATGGGCGATCTCATCCTGACCTGCACCGACAACCAGTCGCGTAACCGGCGTCTGGGCCTGGCCCTTGCCGAGGGCCGCTCCGTGGACGATTTCCGCCGGGAACTCGGCCAGGTGGTGGAGGGCGTGCTCGCCGCGCGCGAAGTGCGCCGGCTGGCCGCCCGTGTCGGGGTGGAAATGCCCATTTGTGAACAGGTGTATCGGGTGATCTACGAGGGCGTTTCACCGCGTGACGCCGTGGAAGCGCTGCTCGGGCGGGAACGCAAGGCCGAGAACGGCTGATTCACGCCGGCTCAACCGGCGCCGGCGAAACCCTGCTGCCGCCACGCCTCGAAAACCACCACGGCCACGGCATTGGAGAGATTCAGGCTGCGATTGCCCGCCCGCATGGGCAGCGTGAGACGATATTCCTCCGGCACACGCGCCAGAACATCGTCCGGCAGGCCGCGGGTTTCCGGCCCGAACAGCAGCGCATCGCCCGGGCGGAAGGCGACCTCGGCATAGCAGCGGACTGCGCGACTGGAAAAAGCCAGCCAGCGGGCTCCGGGCAGGGCATCGATACAGGCGTCCAGATCCCGGTGTTCGGCGACCTGGGCGAATTCTCGGTAGTCCAGGCCGGCACGGCGCAGGCGGGGAGCTTCCATGCTGAACCCCAGCGGATGGACGAGATGCAGCGTGGCCCCGCTGTTGGCGCAAAGGCGTATGATATTGCCGGTATTCGGGGGAATCTCCGGCTCGTAGAGCACGACGTGGAACACGAACTCGCTACCTGAACTGAAATACGACCATGAACGACACCCGCTCCCGCGATCCGCTCCGCATTGAATTCTGCGGCATGACTTTCAACACGCCGCTGGTGCTGCTGTCCGGGTGTGTGGGGTTCGGCGAAGAGTATACGCGGGTGGAAGGCTTTTCCAACGCAGAGGCCGGCGCCGTGTGCCTGAAGGGGACCACGCTGGAGCCGCGCCTGGGCAATCCGCCACACCGTGTCTGCGAAACCCCCATGGGCATGCTCAATGCCATCGGCCTGCAGAATCCCGGTGTCGACCACGTGGTGGACCGGATTCTGCCCACCCTCGATTTCGGCGAGACGCGCTTCATCGCCAATGTCTCGGGCTCGACGGTGGAGGAATATGCCGAGGTGACCCGCCGGTTCGATGACTCGCCCATCGCCGCCATGGAGATCAACATCTCCTGCCCCAACGTCAAGGAAGGCGGCGTGGCGTTCGGCAATGATCCGGACATGTCCGCGCGGGTGGTGGACGCCTGTCGCCGCGCCACGCGCAAGCCCCTGATCACCAAGCTTTCCCCCAACCAGACCGACATTGCCGAGAATGCGCGGCGCTGCATCGAGGCGGGCACCGACGCCTTTGCAGTCATCAACACCCTCATGGGCATGGCCATCGACGTCGAATCGCGCCAGGCCGTGATCGGCAACCTGCAGGGCGGCCTGTCCGGACCTGCGATCAAACCCATTGCCCTGCTCAAGGTCCACCAGGTTCACGCCGTGGCAGCCCCTCACGGCGTTCCCATCATCGGTCAGGGCGGCGTGAGAACGCCCGAGGACGCGCTGGAATTTCTCATTGCCGGCGCCACGGCAGTGGGCGTGGGTACGGCGCTGTTCTACGACCCCCTGGTCTGTCGCAAGATCAACGAAGGCCTGCTCGATTACTGCGCCCGGCACGGGCTTGCCAGTGTCGCCGAGCTCACCGGCACCCTGGGCCGGACACCGGGAACCGGGCAAGCGGTCAAATAGGGAATCACATCCTAAAGACAGGCGATAATGCGAGCTTTTGAGAGTGATTTCCGAATTTGACCGTTTAACTACCTGAGTTGTTTGCAGTAATTTACTTTAAACATAATATTTTCTATTCTTGAGCCATGTCGGGCGGTGGCAGGGACCGGACCCCCGCTGGAAGCTGCACGGACCAACCGTGGATCACGGACCATCCAGGCAAGGGGGGACGGAGTCTGTTCGCGTTATTCAAAAGGCACCCGAGCAAGGCCGGTCTGACGGGCGTCGCCTTTCCTGACAACGGCATCGCGGCTGCCCATGTTGTCCGGGAAAAGGGTCGCGCTCCCCGTCTCGATCACTGGGTCTATCAATCCCTGGAAGGCGCCCCGTCCGCGGCGCTCAGGCAATTGGCAAGCGAATCCCGCGTGTCGGGGTCACGGGCGAGTTCGGTCATGGACGCGGCCAGCTACCAGTTGTTGCTTGTGGAGGCTCCCGATGTGGGTCCGGCGGAACTGCGCGCGGCGGTACGCTGGCGCATCAAGGATCTGATCAGCTTCCATATCGACGATGCCGTTATCGACGTCTTTGAAATACCCGGCCAGACCGGCACGGCCCAGGCGCGCATGATGTATGCGGTCGCCGCGCGAGCGACACGTGTGCAAGCGACGGTCGACGCCTTCGAGGACAGCGGTCTGTTCCTGGATATCATCGACATTCCCGAGATGTGTCTTCGCAACGTGGCCTCACTCCTGCCACAGGATGTCGATGGTCTGGCGACCCTCTACCTGACCCGCGACTACGGCCTGATTACGTTGACCCGCCAGGGAACGCTCTACCTCGCGCGCCGTCTCGAAGTGGGCGAACGCGCACTGTCCGCGGCCGACGATCCCGATCGCCGGGAGGCATTGCTGGGCAACATCGTGCTCGAGATTCAGCGTTCGCTGGATTATTACGAAAGCCACTTTTCCCAGCCCGCCATCGGTACGCTGGCGATTGCGCCCACCGAAACCGAAACCGGTTATCTGAATGCGTACCTCGACGCCAACATTGACATTGATATCGCGCCGCTGGACATCAATGACCTGGTGGCAGGCGAAGTGCCGCTGGAGCGCGCGGAACAGGCTCGCTGCCTGCTTGCCATCGGCGCGGCCCTGCGAACCGAGGAGGTGGCGCTGTGAATCAGCAGATCAACCTCTTCCAGCCGATCTTTCGCAAGCAGAAGAAGGTATTTTCCGCGGGGGCGATGGTTCAATTGCTGGGAATCGTCGTGCTGGGCCTTTTCCTCATCTGGGCATTCAGCGCCTGGCAGGTCAGCCACCTGAGCGCCGAGCTGGCGAATCTGCATGACCAGCAACGCGATGTCACCAGTCGGCTGACCAGCATCAACAAGGCCATTCCGCCGCGAACGCCGACTCCGGCCCTGGCCGATGCTGTTGAGCGCGCGCGGACCGAGAAGAACGCCAAGGCGCGCGCCGTGACACTGCTGTCCGGCCGCAAGCTTGGCAACGCCACGGGTGTTTCCCCGATGCTCGCGGGACTTGCGCGCCAGCACCTTCGCCCCCTGTGGCTGACCGATATCGACATCAGTGAGGGCGGAACAGCGCTTCGCCTTGGCGGGCGCACCACGGAACCCGAGTCGGTACCGGCCTACCTCCAGGGATTGAGCAAGGAGGACGTGTTTCGGGGCACGGAATTCCGCAGTTTCCGGATGTCCCGCCCGGAGAAGGAGCGGCGCCGCGATGTGATCGAGTTCACCCTGTCCACGGCACTGCCCGAGGAGGCCCGGCATGAACGCTCGCCTGGCTAGACTGCAGGAACG
>JASFQN010000055.1:0-14118 GCA_050115425.1 Gammaproteobacteria bacterium
ATTTGATTGCATCCTTTCTCGTCATTGCCAACTCCCTTTGCCAATCCCCGCCGGCCGCTCTTTCCGGTGGCGGTCAGTCTCTTTATGCCCCATCACCGAAGTGCAACGCAAGGCGCTCCCGCAGAGTCCGGCCCGCCGGGCCATCCGCGCATGGTCGGCGCATCTGGCCGGCCAATTTCCGGAAATTCGCAGTATGGGCGATCCGCTCTCGCCGTTCGGCGATACGGCACCCTGCCAACCGGAACCCGATGGCCGAAGCCCATGATGCCCATGCACCGGCGTCAGGCAGAAAAGGCGCCTGCACGGTTGGAAAAGTTCGGCCGGACCCGGATACCTCGCTGTCCGGGCCCGGCCGCTGGGCTGACAACGCCATGCGCTGGCTAGAACAGCGGATCAATGTCGCTGAAGATCTTGCTCACATTCACTGTCGCGTTGGGTGGATTGAATCCGGCGTGACAACTCAGACAGTTCGTTCCAGTGGCAAACAGCGAGTTGCTGCCCTGCTGATAGGTTTCCAGCGTGGTGTTGGCCAGCTTGCTGGTGCCGACCTCATTGCCGCTTGGGAAGACGCCGGTCGGCGCGCGACCGCCGATCGTCCAGGTGGCCCCCGTCATGATGTAATTGTCCCGCACATCGCCGGCGGCCAGTTGTCCCCGCACGCTGTTGTTCATCGAGATGACCTCGGTGTTGGATTGGGCCGGTGTGCTGTCGAGTGGATTCGGGCCCTGGTCGGAGGCCGCGCCCCAGGCCTTCCAGCGGATCGTATCGCTCGGGCTGATTGTAAAGGAACTCACCGACTGGATATCCGGATCACTGAAGAACATGTGCTCCTGGTCAAACGGGCCGGTGGAGGCCGCCGGGGAAAAGAGCCAGTCGCCAGACGTATCCTGCGCCACCGTCTTTTCGGTGCCGCTGCTATCCACGTAGGTGTAGCCGGCATCGGGCGTGTTGCTCTGATGCTCGAACGTCGCCCAGATCATTTCCGGGTGTCCGGCCGTGCTCCCGACCACGTGGATGCCCACCATTGCCAGTGTCCTGGTGGCCTGACCGTTCCTCACCCAGTCATGGGAATCGGAGCGGTCATAGGTCGGAACGGTGGCTTTCATGGTGATGTAGTCATCGGGATTGTCCAGCGTGCTGGCATCAACCCAGGAGGTCTTGACCTCGATGGC
This sequence comes from Gammaproteobacteria bacterium, assembly GCA_050115425.1. Taxonomy (GTDB): domain Bacteria; phylum Pseudomonadota; class Gammaproteobacteria; order Natronospirales; family JASFQN01; genus JASFQN01. The sequence continues at coordinate 1,173 of JASFQN010000055.1, forward strand.
AAGGGCTTCCGGATCGGGGAACGTCTTGCCATGATCGGACGCGAATGCGGTGATGTTGTCCAGATCATCCTGCGTGGTGGGAAACTGCGGATGGTCGGCATCGCCGCCGGGCGGCGGGATGTCGCCATCTTCAAGTCCCGTCAGGAAATACGCATAGACATCGTTCACCGCGATGGCGTAGTAGACCAGAGAGCCCCCCTGGGACTCGAGCACACCGTTGCCACCGGCCTGCCCCTGTTCCACGTTGACCACGCTACCCGAGGGGTCAAGGAACAGATGGATGCCCTCGAACCTGAATTCCGCCACCAGATTCTTGTCATGCAGGCCCTTGGGAATGATCGGCCGGGGCCGCTTGATGACGTGGCCAGACAGATCAATGAACAAGGGCTGTTGTTTTTCGCCCATCCTGATCTGCTGGATTTCCACGGGCTCACCCTGCGCATTGAGGATCAACGGGTTGCCATGCGGACCGAGCCTGGACGGCACGATTTCGAACATGGTCCCGGATTTGCTCATCACCACGGGCAGCAGGTCCACACCCGCCTGGGCGGCACGCAGGCTGAACGCGCTCAGTGTGCCGGGGGTGTGCCCGATCAACTTGCGATGACTGCTGCTGTCCCGGGGTGAAACGTCGTAGAAGGCCGGCGACGCAAAAATCCGCCCGCCACCGCCGCCATAGTTGGCAGGCGCCGGCGATGTCAGCCAGAGGTACATGTGCTCCGACCACTTGTAGAAATCGCAATTCGGGCGATTCGAGAAATTGACGCTGTCGGCCGGATTGACCACGCCGTCCAGACTCACGGAACCGCTTTTGAACCAGCTTGCGAAGTCCGAAGCGCTGACCGTGCAGACGGCTTGCGCATCGGACGGCAAAGTCAACCTGGCCGGATGGCTGCAGCCGGATGTGGCGGCCACCGCCGCCAGCAACCCAAGTCCGAAGCCCGTTGTCCGGATAGGTGTCAGACGGCCGGTTCGCGACCTCCTGGCAGCACCGGATCGAATCGGATGAACAGTCATGATGATCTCCCCTCTATTCATCTTCCATGAACATTGGGAAGATTAACCCAGTTAATCGGGCAAACCATCGTCACCCGCCGCAACCCGCCGTACGCCAGGCGTGGCGAGGTTTGTAGGGAAATGCCGGAGGGACCGCCCCCTCAGGGCGTGCCGTCGACGTAACGCTGGAGGCCCTCGGCCAGGCCGGCAAATGCCGCCCGGCAGCGCGGGACATCACGCAGGTCCTCATGCATGGCCAGCCAGGTATCCAGGTTGAAGCTCACCGCGTCCGGGAACAGCCGCACCAGGTCCGGATCGTTCCGGGCCAGACCCACCTGACAGGCGCCGATGCCGGCGCCCGCCCGCAGCGCGGCGATCGCCGCCAGGTCGCTGTCCGTGCGGAGCGTGAAGCGCTGCCGGTTCAGCCAGGGGTATTGCATGCTGATGGCCCGGGTGAAGGCGGTCTCCCGATCGAAGCCGATGAGGGCGTGGCCGGGGAGGTCGTCCGGGCTCCCGGGCGTACCCCGGCGTTCCAGGTAGCGCCGGTGGGCGTAGAGGCCGATTTCGATGTCGCCGATGCGCCGGGCGATCAGCGCACCCTGGGTCGGCCGCACCATGCGTACCGCGATGTCCGAGGCACGATGCAAAAGATCCTCGATGCGGTTGGAGGGCACCAGCTCGACGGTGAGATCCGGATACCGGTGATGCAGCTCGGCCAGTATCGGTGGCAGCACCTCCACCGCGACCACATCGCTGGCGGTAATGCGCACGGTGCCGCTGACGCCCCGGCCCTGGTCCGAGGCCACGCGTAACAGGGCCTTGCTGGTCGCGCCCAGCGACTCGGCATAGGGACGCAGGGCCTCCGCCGCCTCGGTGGGACTGAAACCCCGCTGCGTGCGCACGAACAGCGAGAGTCCCAACGCCGCTTCCAGCGCGTCCACATGACGGCCCACGGTCGGTTGAGTGAGGCCGAGCGAGCGCGCCGCCCCCGAGAGCGAACCTTCGCGGAGCACTTCCAGGAAGGTCCGGTAGAGTTCCCAGTTCGGTTCTGCCCTAGCCATGCATTTTTGCATATCTGATAGACACGCATGGATATTTTCATATAGTCGAGCGCGCCGCAAGATGGGCCGCAACATCCACACAGCGAGGCGAAGGTCATGACACACGAACGTACTGCACTGGTCCTGGGCGCCACCGGCAACATCGGCGGCGAAGTGGCACGGCGCCTGGCGGCGCGCGGCTGGACGGTACGCGCCCTGCACCGCAATCCGGACGGCCTGACAGAACGCGATGCGGATTTCGAATGGCTGAGGGGCGACGCCATGAACCGGTCCGACGTGGTGGCCGCCGCACGGGGCGCACAGCTCATCGTCCACGCGGTCAATCCACCCGGCTATCACAACTGGGCCGGACTGGTGCTGCCCATGATCGACAACAGCATTGCCGCCGCGCGCGCCAGCGGCGCCCGCATCCTGCTGCCGGGCACGGTCTACAACTACGGTCCGGACGCCTTCCCGGTGTTCGACGAGACCGCGCCGCAACGGCCGCTCACCCGCAAGGGCGCGATCCGCGTGGCCCTGGAGCGCCGGCTGGAAGCCGCCACCGCGGAAGGCGTCCGCGGCCTGGTGGTTCGCGCGGGCGATTTCTTCGGTCCGGGCCGGGGCAACAACAACTGGCTGATGGGCGCCCTGATCCAGCCCGGCAAGCCGCTGCGTTCCATGTTCTATCCCGGCAGGGCCGGCACCGGCCACCAGTGGGCCTATGTGCCCGACGTGGCGGAAACCATGGTGCGCCTGATCGAGCGGGACGCCGAATTGCCGGCCTTTGCCACTTTCCACATGCGCGGCCACTGGGACCCCGACGGCCGCAAGATGATCGATACCATACGCCAGGCCGCCGGCCGGCCCCGGCTGAAGGTTCGTGCCTTCCCCTGGTGGGCGCTGACGCTCGCGGCGCCGTTCTCCGAACTGTTCCGCGAACTAAGGGAAATGCGCTATCTGTGGCGCCAGCCCACGCGCATGGACAACGCGCGGCTGACCGCCTTCCTCGGCGCGGAACCGCATACCCCCTGGGAGGAAGCGGTACGGACCACGCTTGACGGCCACGGCTGCCTCCCGGCGGCGTGACCGGCGGGCGGGCTGGCCGTCCAGCGGGAAGGCGAAGATCGCAGGTGCGCCGGGGACACCGCTACCTGGTTGATCCAGAGTTCGGGGCCGGGCTTGTCAGGATGCAAGTAGCGAACGGCCGAGACAAACCGATTACGCGAGCGGCGTCAATCGCTACCGCGCGATAGTGCAACGGATCTGCCGGGAAGGCACGGGTCGCGGCGACAGCCTGCGGATGATCGAACACCCCTGGCGCCACCCGTTCCAGCACCGCTTCGTCACCGTCGTCCAGCATCCCGAAACCATCCTGCCCCCCGTTCCCGAACCGTGTGACCGCGCGCTCAAGCGATGCCGCCGCACCACTCCACCATGTAGTCGATGAACGCCCGCGCCTTGGCCGAAAGGTAACGGTTGGGCAGGTAGAGGGCATAGACATCCGTGGAAGAGGACGCATAGTCCTGCAACACCGGCTCGAGCCGGCCCGCAGCAATGGCCGGACCCACGGTGAACGACGTCAACATGATCACGCCCAGGCCGTTGATCGCTGCCGCCAGCATGGCCTCGGCATTGTTGACGCGGAAATTGCCGCGCACCGCCACCGTTTCGCTGCCGCCGGGTCCGGCGAAATACCACTGATTGAAGTCCGGATTGGGCACATAGACGATGCAGTTGTGAGACGGCAGGTCGGCGGGGCGTTGCGGGCGGCCGTGCCGATCCCAGTAGGCCGGCGCGGCACAGACCACCCGTCGTGTGCCGGTCAGTCGGCGGGCGGCCAGATGGGGTGGCGGATTGGTGGTAATCCGCAGCGCCACGTCAAAACCCTCCTCGGCCAGATCCACCCGCCGGTCGCTGACGTCGAGTTCCACATCCACTTCCGGATAGCGCTCCAGAAAGCCCGGCAGCGCGCCGGCGACCTGGCGGGAACCGAACGTCACCGGGGCGGTGACGCGGAGCAGGCCGCGCGGCGCCTCGTTCAGGTAGGTCACCGCGGCCTCCGCCTCCGCGGCTTCGCTGACGACGCGCGTGCAATGCCGGTAGAACACCTCGCCCGCCTCGGTCAGGCTCAGCCGCCGCGTGGTGCGATTCAGCAGGCGTGCGCCCAGTTCCGCCTCCAGGGCCGAGACCCGCTTGCTGACGACCGGCGTGGAAATACCCAGCGCGCGCGCCGCCGCGGAAAAGCCGCCCGCCTCGACCACCGCCGCAAAAATCACCATGGCGTCCACTGAATTCATGGGCCATCCATTAAAGTCATTTTGGAAACAATCATTTTCTTTCCAGGTGGATTTTAAATCAAATAGAAAAGGTTAAGGTAACGCCCCTCATTCGCAGGGAGATAGCTCATGACTCGGAATCAATTGATCGTGGCGGTGGGCCTGTTGCTGGCGGCCACCCTGTCCTGGGGCGGCATGTTTCCGGTCGCCAAACCGGCCCTGGCGGTGATCAGCCCCTACTACCTCACCCTGATCCGTTATGGCACGGCGGGCCTGCTGTTTCTGATCCTCCTGCGCGCCACCGAGGGACCCGGCGCCCTCGCCCTGGAGGGCAGACTGGTATCGCTCTTTGTGTTGGGCACCGTGGGCTTTGCCGGCTTCAACCTGCTGGCACTTAACGGGCTCACGCACACCCCGCCCGAGCACGGGGCCGTGATCATGGCGATGATGCCCATGATCACGGCGCTGCTGACCTGGCTCGCCAAGGGTCAGCGGCCCGCGACCTTCACGCTGGGCGCCATCGCGGTGTCCTTTTTCGGCGTCTTCCTGGTGATTACCGGCGGCGATCCGGCCCGGGCATTCGGCGCCGGCCCGGCCCGGTGGGACCTGCTGTTTCTGGCGGGCGCCTTCTGCTGGGTGAGCTACACCATGGGCGCGCAGCGTTTCCCGCACTGGTCGGCGCTGCGCTACACGGCCATCACCAGCGGCCTTGGCTCGCTGTCGGTGGCGGCGATTGCCATTTCGCTGACCCTGGCCGGGTCGATCAAGGCGCCTTCGCTGGCGACGCTTGAATCCCTGCGCTGGACCTTCGCCTACCTGATCGTGCCGGGTGCACTGGTCGCGGTACTGAGCTGGAACACCGGCATACGGCGGATCGGCCCGGTCAACGGCGTGCTCTTCATCAACTTCGTGCCGATCACGGCCTTCGCCATCGGTGCCTTGCAGGGCCATGCCTTCAGCACGGCGGAGCTGGTCGGAGCGGGGCTGGTCATCGGTGCGTTGATTCTCAACAACCTGCATCTGCGCCTCGCCGGACGCCAGCTCGCACGTGTGCCGTGTGCCGAACCGGCCCCCTGCGAAGGCTGATCAGCGTTCCCCGCGGCACTGCCGGGTCGGCGACGCGGGGAGCCGTCCGCGTACAGGTCTACTTCTGCTTCAGGAGATCCCGGATCTCGGTCAGCAGGACTTCTTCCCGGGAGGGCGCGGGTGGCGGCGCGGGCGCTGCCTCTTCCTTGCGCTTGAGGGCATTCATGGCTTTCACCACCATGAAGATCGCCCAGGCGATGATGACGAAGTCCACCAGAGTCTGGATGAACTGTCCGTAGTTCAGTGTCACCGCGGCGGCGCCATCGGCCGCTTCCTTCAGCGTGACCGACAGATTGGAAAAATCGACCCGGCCCAGCAGCATTCCGACCGGCGGCATGATCACATCGGCGACCAGCGACGACACGATCTTGCCGAATGCCGCGCCGATCACGATGCCGACCGCCATGTCCACCACGTTGCCTCGCATGGCGAAGGCCTTGAACTCCTTGATCATTCCCATGGCTGCATCCTCCTTGGTCCGGCAATGCCAGAGGGAAAACGGGCTCAACCTGACGATTTTCGGGCCGGGCGGGCAGGCCCGCAATACAGGCAATCCCGCACATCACAAACGCCAGACGGCCGCTCGCCGGGCCGGGCACCCGCGGCACCCGCAATGGGCTAATATTCTGAATATCCCGAGCAACCAGGACGCGAGGGGCTCTCCGTGTCGGAGCGTGGATCGGTCTTCATTATCGACGACGACGCCGAAAGCGCCGACGCGCTGGCGGATCTTCTCGCGCGCGACGGTTACGCGGTCGACCGGGCGACGGGCCATCCTGAGGTACGCGACGCCGTCACGTCGACCGGCCCCAATGTCGTCTTGCTGAGTTCCCGTCTTTCGCAGATCGATCCGTTCACCCTGCTCGACGAACTGAAACAAGGCCGGCAGACCCGCGACATTCCGGTCATTCTCATGACCACCGCCGACGATGCCGAAACCCGGGTCAAGGGCCTCCTGTCCAGCGACGACCTGCTTCTCGAGCCGTTCGACGAACGCGAGGTTCTCGCCCGGATTGAACGCCAGGTGACCGTATCCAAGGTCCGCATGGCGCTGCGCGAATCGGAAGCCAAGTTCCGCTCGGTCATGGAATCCGCAATCGATGCCATTATCTCGGGCGATGCCGAAGGCAACATCCGCTCGTGGAACAGCGCGGCCACGGCCTTGTTCGGTTTCACCGAAGAGGAAGTCATCGGCCGGCCCATCGAGCTGATCATCCCGGAACGGTTCCGCCAGCAGCACAGGGAGGGCGTACATCGTGTCAGTTCGGGGGGACCCAGCCATGTCATCGGCAAGACCGTCGAACTGGCCGCCATTCGAAAGAACGGCACGGAATTTCCGGTCGAGCTTTCGCTGGCGACCTGGCTGCTGGATGACGAACGCTATTACACGGGCATCATCCGCGACATCAGCGAACGCAAACAGGCGGAGCAGAAATTCCGCTCCGTCACCGAATCGGCAATCGACGCCATCATCTCGGCCGACCACACCGGCCATATTGTCAGTTGGAACAAGGCCGCGACGAGCATCCTCGGCTACACGGAAGAGGAAGCGCTGGGCCAGCGCCTGGAACTGATCATCCCCGAGCGCTACCACGAACTTCACCGCAATGGCATGGACCGCTTCACCCGGACCGGGGAGGCGCACGCCATCGGCAAGACCGTGGAACTTGCCGCGCGCACCCGGTCCGGCGAGGAAGTCCCCATCGAATTGTCGCTGTCCACCTGGACGGTCCGCGACGAACGCTACTACACGGGCATCATCCGCGACATCGGCGAACGCAAGCGGGCCGAAGAAGCACTGCGCAAGAGCGAGCAGGCGCTTCGCGAAAAGACCGAGGATATGAAACGCAAGAACGAAGAACTCGAAGACACCCTGACCAAACTCAACGAGATGCACGGCCAGCTCATCATGCAGGAAAAGATGGCCTCGCTGGGCAGACTGAGTGCCGGCATGGCGCACGAGCTGAACAATCCCGCTTCCGCCGCCCAGCGCAGTGCGGCCCAGTTGCAGGCCACGTTTTCCCGATGGCAGGACATCCTGGTCAACATGCGTGAAATCGACTTCGACGCCACACAAACCGCCAAGATCGTGGAACTCGATGACATGGCCAAGGCGCGTGTGCTCGACCCGATCCATCTCGATGCGCTCGTGTTCAGCGACCGGGAGCTGGAACTCGACGAGTGGCTGGATGCACATCAGGTCGATACCGGCGGCGACCTCGTCTCGACGCTGGTGAGCCTCGGCTACCGGCGGTCCGATCTCGAAGCGCTCTGCAAGGTGTTCTCGGAGGAACAGCTTCCTGTGGTCATCGCCTGGCTCGGGCTGAAGTTTTCCATCTACAGCCTGGTGGGGGAAATCGGTCTGGCGACGGACCGGATTGTCGAACTGGTGAAGGCACTCAAGACCTACACCTACATGGACCGGGCGCCGGTGCAGTCGGTGGACGTGCGTGAAGGGCTCGACAACACGCTGATCATTCTCCACAACAAACTGAAAAAGGGCGTGAATGTCATTCGGGAATACGACAGCGACCTGCCGGTGATTCCGGCCTATGCCGGCGAGCTCAACCAGGTGTGGACCAACATCATCGACAACGCGATCGATGCCATGAACGGCAAGGGGACCCTGGTCGTGCGCGCGCGCCACGAGAAACCCTGGGTCGTGGTGGAAATCGAGGACAACGGGCCGGGCATACCACCGGAAATCCAGTCCAGGATTTTCGATCCCTTCTTCACCACCAAGGGTCCCGGTCAGGGTACGGGGCTGGGGCTCAACATCAGCCGCAACCTGGTGGTCCAGAAACATCACGGCGAAATGTCGGTGAAGTCCGAGCCCGGCAGCACCTGTTTTTCCATACGCCTGCCGGTCAATGCCAGCCCCGAGGAATGATCATGGACGACGAGGAGGTGGGAACATGGCAAAGCCGATCATCATGACGATCGATGACGAGCCCCAGGTGCTCAACGCGATCGCGCGTGACCTTCAGACCCATTACCGCAACGAATATCGGATTGTGAAGGCGATCTCCGGAGAGGAAGCGCTGGACACCGTACGGGAGTTCAAGCGCCGCAATGATCCCCTGGCTCTGTTCCTGGTGGACCAACGCATGCCCGGAATGAGCGGCACGGAATTTCTGGAACAGGCGATAAAACTGTATCCGGACGCCAAAAAGACGCTGCTCACCGCCTATGCCGACACGGACGCCGCAATTGCCAGCATCAACACCATCGATCTCGACTACTACCTGATGAAACCCTGGGATCCACCCGACGAACGACTCTATCCGGTGCTGGACGACCTTCTTGACGACTGGATGGCCAGTGTGCCGGTGCCGTATGAAGGTATCCGGGTTGCCGGCACGCTGTGGTCGGCCTGCTCCCACAACATCAAGGAATTCCTCGCGCGCAGCCAGATACCCTACCAATGGCTGGATATCGAGAAGGATGCAGAGGCCCGGACACTCGTGGAATCGACCACCACCGATCCGGTCAAGCTTCCGGTCCTGTTCTTCCCGGACGGCAGCACGCTGATCAATCCGGGGCTGGACACCCTCGCCGACAAGATCGGCATGGCCACGAAGGCCAGCCAGCCGTTCTACGATCTGGTCATCATCGGTGCGGGCCCCGCAGGACTGGCCGGCGCCGTCTACGGCGCCTCGGAAGGCCTGCGAACAATTGTGATCGAAAAAGAGGTCGCCGGCGGCCAGGCGGGCACCAGCGCACGTATCGAAAACTACCTGGGCTTTCCACAGGGCATCAGTGGCGCCGACCTTACGCGCCGCGCCACAACCCAGGCCCGCCGTCTCGGCGCCGAACTCCTCACCGCCCGCGAGGTGACCGGCGTACGGGTGGAAGGCGCTTACCGCTTTGTGCAATTGAAAGACGGCACCGAGCTGAGTTGCCACGCCCTGCTGATCGCGACCGGCGTGGCGCTGCGAAAACTCGAGCTGCCGGATATCGAGCGCTTTGTTGGCGGTTCCGTCTACTATGGCGCGGCCGCCTCGGAAGCCGTTTACTACAAGGACAGAAAGGTCTTCGTGGTCGGCGGCGCCAACTCGGCCGGCCAGGGGGCGATGTTCCTGTCACGTTTCGCCAGCGAAGTCGACATCCTCTTTCGCGGCGACTCCCTGCAGACACGGATGTCGCGATACCTCATCGACCAGATCGACAATGCAGCAAACATCACGGTACGTCTGAATACCGAAATCGTCGCCGTCGATGGCAAGGAGCACCTTGAAACAATCACCTTGAAGAACAACAAGAGCGGAAAAACCGAAACCGTCCCTGCAGACGCGGTGTTCATCTTCATCGGCGCCGTCCCCAGTTCCGACATTGCCGCCGGCCTCCTCGAGCGGGACGACGTCGGCTTCATCTACACGGGTCCCGACCTTGTCCGCAATGGAGAGCGTCCGAGAAGCTGGCGGCCCAGGCGCGATCCGTTCCTCATGGAGACCAGCGTGCCGGGCATATTCGCGGCCGGTGACGTGCGTCACGGCGTCATCAGGCGGGTTGCGTCAGCGGTGGGTCAGGGCGCGGTGGCCGTCAGTCACATCCACAAATATCTCGAAACCGTCTGACACGGAGTCCTCCCCGGGCAGGCACCGGCCGGGAAGGCGTACAGTCCCGACCGGTCACAAGCCAGGCCCGACACGGCGATGCCGCATCGGGCCTGGTCGCGATCCCGCTATCAGGGCCACTTCGTATAGACGGCGGCAATGTGCCCGGCCGCGACAAACAGCGTCTCGTCCGGATTCGCACGGCACCACGTCCGCAGGCGGCTGGCCAGTTTGTCCAGCGTCTCTTCCAGGGGTGGACCGATGTGCGCCGCGATGGCTTCTTCCGGCGGCGGCGTGCGACCCAGCGCAGTCAGGGCATGATAGAGGCAGGCCACAAAACCGCGCCGAGGATCGGTGAGCTTACCGTCAAGGTCCAGAAGAACGTTCATGCGGACTCCGCGGGCGGACCTCCCATGGGCTTGCCGGGAAACCCGATGGCGTGGCTGCACATTGTACATGCCAGCCGGGCCCCATCCGATTGGCGTATGGGGGACGACGCGGCAAGTGTCGCGTTGACCTTTCGCTCACGGGGACCGTCACAGCACCTTGCGCCAGATCCGGTCGTCATCCCGATAATCGCCAAGCACGAACGTGCACCGGCCAACCTCGTCGAATCCATAGCGGGTATAGAAGCGCTTGGCCCGTTCGTTGTGACTGAAAACGGTAAGGTAGAGTTCCGGCGCACCCGCGCTGCGCGCGGAGCCTATCGCCCAGTTCATGAGTTCGTCGGCAACACCCTGGCCATGCCATTGGGAGAGGACATAGATCTGCTGTAATTCGAGGGAACCGTCCGGCGCATTCGTCGCCGGGGCGCGCAATGGCGTCAGCTTTGCATAGCCGATTGGCCGGTTGTCGACAACGGCAATCCGCCATCCAACCGAAGGATCGGCAAGATCGTTCGCCATGGGGCCGTCAATGCCGTAATACCCGTCACAGAACGTCCTTAGCGCATCACCGTCGTAGAGATGGCCGAATGTCTCGCTGAAGATTCTCCGGGCGATCGGGCGCAACCGCGAACCGAGTTCGGCGTCCGGGGCAACAAACGATACCTCAGGCGGATAAAGTCGCATCAGAATCTCTGTCCTTTATGGTCGCGGGATACGCCTTGGCGCTCAATGGCGACGGATACGGTCAATGCCGGGCACCCGATAATCGGCTGCAGGACTTTTCGCGCGCATCAGGGTCTTCTGCGCCGGCGGCACGAGACGAAGCCGCTTCGTTCCAATGACACCTGGCCAGTCCATGCCTGCACTGGGAACCGGACCGGGATGTCGCGAACGAAAAGGCAGGTAAATGCTTCGCTGCCGACTGCGCCCTCCCCACGCGCATGATACCGGGTCAGTCGCTCATGCAACCATTGCTGCCCAATGTCTCATCGGCGGGCCATCTGGAAAATCATTGGATTGAATACGATGCCGTCGACATCCCGGGTTTCGGATGTTCGAACGAAACCAAGCCGCTCATAGGCGGGCACTGCATGGCTTGAAGCATTCACGGTCACCTCTGTTGTCCCGCTTTTCCTGATATCGTCCAATGCCCTGCCCCACAGCTTGCGGGCAATGCCTTTCCTCTGGAAGGCCTTGGCCGTGAAAAGATTGTAAAGATGATTTTCTCCACGAATGGCACAGAAGCCGGCGAGTTCGTTTCCAGCCATTGCCAGATAGTACCGATACTCGGGGGACCTGAGGCGCTCACGGACCTTCGCAGGAGAGAAATCCTCGATGTATCGGGCGAGCCCCTTGGCGGAGAAGTCCTGAAAGTACTCGCGCCCCGACTCTGTGAGCAACTCGCTTATGGCTTCCGCGTCATCTTCCCTTGCCAGTCGGATTTTCATGGCCCGCTCCCGATGGTTCCCTGTCTGGCAGTTCAATCGACGTCCGTCTCTCTGTCCGTGCCCGCCGGCAAGACAGACAGGCACCTTGACCTCAGATCGCCTTCACCAGCAGAACCCAGTGCTGGCCGGGATGCTGCCAATGCTCCTTGACCATGGGACGCCGCGCCTGTTCCTGGTAGCCCATTCGCTCATAGAGCCTCCTCGCTCCCGTGTTCGTATCGGCCACGATGATGCTCATGCCGCGTGCCCCGGAATCATGCGCGAGAGCTTCAGCGATGGTGAGCAGTTGGCTTCCATACCCTTTTCCCCGGAATTCCGGGAAAGTGGCCAGAACATTGACGTACCATGTGCCAGGCACCCTGTCCTCAAGCGCCTGCAACGGGACGAACATCGGTGGAATCGCCGCATGGTCGGTGGGCTGGCTTCCGTCGTCGAGTGCATATCCAACGAGACAGGCCGCCACTTGCCCGGCGTCGTCCCGCACAATCGCATTCCGGTAGGAGAAGCCGCCCGATTCGCGCCGTGCCCTTTCCTGGCCCACATCCCAGGGCGACTGGCCCTCTGACGCCATGCCAGTCCACAGATAGAACGGCAGCCCTTCCCCGGCAATATTCACCAACCTTGCCAGGGCGACCGCATCTTCCGGATCCGCTATCCGGTATCCGGCCGGGAGTTCGATCATGCGCAGCCACACTCCTGTCGATGTGACAAGTCAGAAATCCGACACGCCTGAGTCATCCTGACACGCGCCCCTTTGAAGGGGCAATCCACACGACCAGGGACGGATATACAATAAAGGTGAAGAGATACTCCGGACGACCCGACAAGTCCAGTGCGGCCAGACGTCCCAGTCACCGTGCATGGCTGCGATGTCTGCTGGAGGCACTCGGAAGGGTCACGGCCATCAAGCCTAGGCGCCGCCCGAAACCTGCCTGTCCCACTCCTTGATGCCCACTCCTCGGATCAACAGCCACAACAGCAAGGCCAGCTCCGAAAGGTGGGTCACGACGAGGAAGGGATTGCTCCAGAGAGTCTGCTCCGATCCGGGGAAAAAGAACACTTCCACAAAAAGAATCAGGTATCCCAGGGTGCCCACCATCAGCAAGACGCCGAGAATGCGAGGCAGATAGCCGGATTTGAGTACAAGGAATCCAAGCG
>JASFQN010000056.1:0-13977 GCA_050115425.1 Gammaproteobacteria bacterium
ATCGGTATTCAAACGGCTCGCGGCAAGATATTCTCGGGCACCGGTGGCGGGATCATCCCGTGCCAGCGCCATCTCGGCGAGCAACAGATGCGTGTCCAGACTCACGCGCTGGTGGCTCGCCGGCGGCAAGGCGGGTGCCTGGACGGGCGCCGGAGCTGGCGCAGGCATTCCGGCACAGCCGGCGAGCACGCCGGCGGCAACAACCACTAAAGGGAATCTGGGCATGGGTGCCTCTGGCTGGCAAGAATCGTCTCTCACTATAACTCAGCTCCAGCGTGTGCGCCGAGGGCCACCGTTGCACGCCGCCTGGACAGGTGCTCTCTTGTAATGAAAGCCCGCATTCCTCAAAATTTCGTGTTCGGCTCCACTAAGCCCTGACCGATGCCCCTCTTCGTCCTAGGAATCAGCCACAACACTGCGCCGGTAGACATCCGCGAGCAGATGACCTTCGGTCGCGACCAGCTCGCGGAAGCGCTTGCCGATCTGCGCGGACTGGACGGTGTCGAAGAAGCCGTGGTGCTGTCCACCTGCAACCGGACGGAAATCTACGCGCAGACCGCACCCGACGCAGGCCGGGCGATCACCAACTGGCTGACCCGGGAACGCGCGCCGCGCGATCCCGATGTAGCGCAGCGCTTCTACCGTCTGGAGGACAGTGAGGCCACCCGGCACCTGCTCCGCGTGGCCTGCGGCCTTGATTCAATGGTACTGGGCGAGCCCCAGATACTCGGCCAGCTCAAGCAGGCCTATCAGCTGGCGCTGGAGGCGGACAGCGTGGGACCGTCGCTGCACCGATTGTTTCAACACGCCTTCTCGGTGGCCAAACAGGTGCGCACGGACACACGCATCGGAGCCAGTCCTGTGTCAGTTGCCTTTGCCGCCGTGCGGCTGGCGCGCCAGATTTTTGCCGACTTCCAGCGGCATACCGCCCTGCTGGTGGGCGCCGGCGAGACCATCGAGCTGGCGGCACGCCACCTCACCGAGAACGGCATCGGCCGGCTGATCATCGCCAACCGCAGCCCGGACCGGGCCCAGGCGCTCGCTGCGGAGTTCCGTGGCTACGGTATTGCCCTTCCACGCCTTCCCGATCACCTGGGCGAGGCCGACATCGTGATTTGCTCCACGGCCAGTCCGGATCCGGTTCTGAAACTCGATGCGGTGGAGAAAGCCTTCACGGTCCGCAAGCACCGACCGATGTTCGTGGTGGACATCGCCGTGCCGCGTGACGTGGAAGCCACAGTCGGCGACCTCGAAGACGTGTACCTGTACACCATCGATGACCTGCGCGGAGTCATCGAGGAAGGCCTGCGCTCGCGCGAGGCCGCGGCCCGCGAAGCGGACGAAATCATCGAGGCCCAGGTGGCTGCGTTCCAGGACGCACTGCGCAGTCTTGATGCGGTACCCACCATTCGCGATCTGCGCACCCGGACCGATGAAATGCGCAAACAGACACTGGAACGGGCCCGGCAAATGCTCGAATCCGGGCGACCGCCGGAAGATGCGCTGGAATACCTGGCCAATACCCTCAGCAATCGCTTGCTGCACGCCCCGACCGCCCGGTTGCGCGCGGCCGGTCGCGAGGGAGCCGCCGACGTCATCGAGGCTGCCCGTTACCTGTTCTCCCTGGACCGCGGCGGCGACTGATCCGCGACGGCGAGGATGATTGGCTGCGAATGAAAGACTCCATACGCGACAAGCTGGAAAGCCTCACCGGCCGCTTCGAGGAAGTGGGACATCTGCTTTCCGATCCCGATACCATCGCCGACCAGAACCGGTTCCGGGACCTCTCGCGCGAGTTCGCGCAACTGGAAAAGGTCGTGGCCACCTATCGGGAGCACCAGCAGGCCACGGCGGACATTGCGGCGGCCCGCGAGATGGCTGGCGACAACGATGCGGCGATGCGCGAAATGGCCACCGAGGAACTGTCCGCCGCGCAGTCGCGCGCTGAAGCGCTCGAACTCCAGCTGCAAAAACTCCTCCTGCCCAGGGACCCGCACGACGACAGCAATATCTTCCTGGAAATTCGCGCCGGCACCGGCGGTGACGAAGCGGCCCTGTTCGCGGGGGACCTGTTTCGCATGTATTGCCGCTATGCCGAACAGCAACGCTGGCAGGTGGAAGTGCTCAGCGAAAGCGAGGGCGAGCACGGCGGCTACAAGGAAATCATCTGCCGACTGGTGGGCCATGGCGCCTATTCCCGCCTCAAGTTCGAATCCGGCGCCCACCGGGTGCAGCGGGTACCGGAAACCGAATCTCAGGGCCGAATCCACACCTCCGCCTGCACGGTGGCCATTCTGCCCGAGGCCGAGGAAATCGAAGACATCGAGATCAATCCATCTGAGCTCAAGGTGGATACCTTCCGCGCCTCGGGGGCGGGCGGCCAGCACGTCAACAAGACCGACTCTGCCATTCGCGTCACCCACCTGCCTACGGGCATCGTGGTGGAATGCCAGGATGAGCGCTCGCAACACAAGAACCGCGCCCGCGCAATGTCGCTGCTCAAGGCCCGGTTGCTCAACGCCGAACGCGAACGGCAGGTGAGCGAGCAGACCGAAACACGCCGCCTGCTGGTGGGCAGCGGTGACCGTTCCGAGCGAATCCGCACCTACAACTTTCCGCAGGGCCGGGTGACCGACCACCGCGTCAATCTCACGCTCTACAAGCTGGAAGACGTTCTGGCCGGCAACCTGGATCTGGTCATCGAGCCACTGATGCAGGAATACCAGGCCGATCAGCTCGCACAACTGGCCGACCAATGACGTCGGATCTGCCACGTGTCCGCGACCCGGCCGGTCGCACGCTCCAACGGACCGTGGCCGGCCTTGGCGCACGCAGCTTCGCTTTCATTCTGGACTGGAACTTTCGGACCCTGATGGCGCTCGCCTGGTACCTGGCATGCTGGGGCGTTGCCGCGGCCGCCGGGCTCCGAGTTGCCCCCTGGTCGCCATCGTCATGGCCTGTGCACTGGTCATTGTTCGCGGTGATCCCGGCGCTCACGGCGTACTTTCTGTACCATCCGCTGATCGAAACCCTGAGCCGCGGCCAGACGCCGGGCAAACGCCTTGCGGATATCGAGATTGTCGCCCTCGACGGCACCCGCGCCAGCCGGGGCGCGCTGGTTGCACGCAATCTGCTGCGGCTGGCCGATGCCCTGCCCCTTTTCTACGCGCTCGGCATGCTCGCCTGTCTGTTTACGCGTAACCAGGTTCGACTGGGCGACCTTGCCGCCGACACGGTGCTCGTTTATCGCGGTTGAGCCTCGTCGGCGAGCGACCACCACAAGCCGGCCAGAAGAGCTGGTCCCATGGGAAACAGAAAGCCACCGACCAGCCACTGCACCAGCCAGTTCAGAGTGTCCAACCACGCCGGGCCACCGCCGACAAGCCGCCACGCACCCAGCAAACCGCCGGTGACCACGGTCACGCCGAGATACAGCAGCACCGGTACTGTCGTCGCCACACTGGTACCCAGCAGACTCCACCACCACCGGCCCCGTACGCGCCGATGGCTGGCGTTCAGCGCCGCCAGCGGGCCGGCATCATGCTCCATCACCGCAAACGGGTGAAATATCAGGCTGACCGAGAGCCACAGGGCAACCACCTCCAGCGTCAGCATCGCAGCCAGCACCAGCATCCAGCGTCCGCCGGCAAGCAGGCCGGCCAGAAACGGCAGACCCAGCGTCAGCACAAGGTAGATCAGCATCGCCACCAGCAGAGCCGGGAAACGCCGCAGGGCCGTTCGCAGCGAGGCCAGCAGCGATGGCCTGGACACCGGCAACAGGCGCAATGTCCAGCCGAAGGCCAGCAATGCCAGCAGCAGCCCGCCTCCCGCGGCAAGCCAGCCGAGAAGATTCATGCCCGCCGTGAGGTGCAAGCGCATGTCGGAACCCAGGGCCAGCCTGCCAACCAGTTGCACCCGGACAAGGATCAGACCCGCAGTGCCCGCCAGACCGGCCACCGAGGCCGCCTTCGCCGACCGCCGCCAGGCCGCCAATCCCGAATCCAGTGCCTCCGCCAGCCGACGGCCGCCCCGCCAGGCGGGCGCGTGTATTGACGATTCTTCTGCCACTTGCATTTCCCGAAATTCCGTCTATTTTAACAAGTGTCGACTTGTTTAAATAACACAAGGACAACAACCATGCTCAAGATCGCTGTCGCACTGTTTGCCGTGGCCGCCCTTGGCGGACTCGCCATGGCCATCATGGCTTTTCGCAACCGGCCCCTGCCCGCCGCCCTGGCCGGCGCCCACGGGCTGCTCGCCGCCTCCGGGCTCGTGCTCGTGATCCTCGCCGTGATTGGCGGCGCCGGCAACCCGGTGACGCTGGCGCTGGTGATTCTGCTGGTGGCGGCACTCGGGGGATTCTACCTGCTCAGCCACCATCTGCGCGGAACCGCCCACCCCCGGCCGGTCATCGTGATCCACGGTCTGGCGGCAGCGGCAGGCTTTCTGGTGCTGCTCGGCGCGCTGCTGGGCGGAGCCGGATAAATGCCATCCCGCCTCCGGCTTGGCGGGGTGCCGCTGCACCCCGCCCTGGTTCACTTCCCTGTAGTGGCGTGGACGCTGACTCCGTGCCTTTGGGGCTACACCGCACTCACCGGGGAACCGGCCGCCTGGCAGATCGGCTACTGGTCCCTGGCAGCGGGGGTGACCCTGGCCCTGCCGGCCATGTTCGCCGGCCTCATGGACTTCATTGACCTGCCGCAGGACGAAGCGGTCATGCCGGTGGCCAACCGGCACGTGCTGGCAATGACCACGGCCTGGACCCTCGCCACACTGCTTCTGGTCTTCGCCCCACGCGACGTCCCTGCAACACGCCCGGGCATCTGGCTGGCCCTGGCCGGCGCCGGTACCATCGTCATCCTCATGGCCGCCGGCGCCCATCTCGGCGGCCGGCTCGTCTATCATTTCGCCATCGGCGTGAACGCCCGGAACGCAGCCCATGAACGAAAAGCCTGAGCCACGGCCGGGGACCAGCCCGGCCTCCACCCGGCAGCGAATCCTCGACCTGCTGAAGGCACGGGGGACTCTCGGCATCGGCGAACTGGCGAATGAACTGCACGTGACGCGCGAAGCGGCACGCCAGCAACTGGCGCTGATGGAAAGCCAGGGCTGGGTACGCCGCGAGGCCCGGCAGAGCGGCGGCAAGGGGCGCCCGCCGCTGCGCTTCGTGCTGAGCGAAGCTGCGGAACACCTGTTCCCCAAGCACTACGATGCGCTGGCCGTGCAACTGGTGACGGCCGTCGGGGAAACGCTGGGTGAAGACCGTCTCAGGGACCTGCTTGCCGAACTGACCGACCGCCAGGTGGCGGAATGGCGTCCCTCACTGGCGGGCCGCAGTCTGCCGGACAAGGTGGAAGCGTTGCGCGGCATCTACGTGGAGGATGATCCCTACACGGACACCGAGGTACGCGACGGCGAACTGCGCCTGATCGAACGCAACTGCCCATTCTACAAAGTCGCCATGGCACAGCCGCGCCTGTGCAGCCTCACCGTATCCACGCTCACACGACTGCTGGGCCACCGTGTAGTCCGTGAAGCCCGTTTCCAGCATGGCGATGGACGCTGCGTTTTCCGCGTGCTGACAGACCAGCCGGTGGATGCGGAAGACTTTCGCTTCGAATTTGAGCGCCGGGAAAACTGATCACCTCGGGGCGTAACGGGGCGCGCGGCGAAACCAGCCGACGACGCTGCAGCGTTCCTTTCGAGTGGGCAGCACTTCATGGGCCACAGCATCGCTGAGAAAACATACCAGGCGTCCACCGGACGGCAGCAAGTCCACTGCGGCCTCGCCGCCTTCTGATGCGGGCACATGGAGTCGCAACTGACCGCCATCGGCCCGTGTCCAGACTTCATTCAGATAGAGCACGACCGAGACAACCCGATCATTGCTGTCACGAAAGCGGTCCACATGGCGGCTGTAGCGTGCACCGACCGGATAGACCGCGTATTGCAGTTCCAGATCGGCCAGGCCGAGGAAGAGCCTGCGGTTGAGTTCACCACGCAACTGATCCAGCGCGTCAATCACCGCGCGGGTCGCGGGACCGGCGGCTCCGGGATCGATCCAGCGTACCTGGTCGCCCCGTATCTCCGGGCGGATATTGAATGCAAGTCCATGGCCGATACCCGCAGCGCGGAATTCGCCATTGGCGCGCGCGGCTTCCAGCTCCGCATACACCAGTCGCCAGGCTTCGGGCGCCAGCCACGCCGGATCCTCGAACCAGCCGGGGCCGGTCAGCGCCCCGGCACAGCCCTCCATCCAGTCTGTCACGCCCGACTCTTTCATCGATTACACCCCAACGAGATTGCAACTGCGGCGGATTTCAGCACAAAACCCGCCAGATACCCTCCATTTTACGGTCAACCGCTTGAAAAACCTGAATAAACAAATATTTTTATCAAATACCGATGCGAGTCGTGCGGAAGGCGCATAATGCGTCTCAGTTAACAGTATCGGCGCGGGTACGACTGTTACGTTTGAAAGGTTTATCGCGCAACGGATGTGTAAACTCAATGGGGGTTTCGAAATGAAGACATGGATCGCACTTTGTGGCATCGCCCTGGCGTTGAGCCTCGGCGCATGCGGGAACAACAACCAGGATCAGAAGACCAGCCAGGAACCGGCTGCCAGCCAGCAGCAGGCACCGACGACCAACGATCAGATGCAATCGGATCAGCAGAAGGCCGGTCAGATGCAGCAGGATCAGATGCAACAGGACCAGATGCAGTCCGACGAGGACAAGTCCGGTCAGATGCAGCAGGATCAGATGGAATCGGACCAAACCGAGCAGCAGCAGGACACCAGCCAGCCGCCGCCGGCCGACGACACGCAGGATCAGACGCAGGACGATACCGGCACGCCGCCCCCGGCTGACGGTGGTACGGTCTGACGCCGGAGCATTGATCCGACGCCAGGAAAACAGGCCCCGAAAGGGGCCTGTTTATTTTCGAACATTGTCTGCCCCGGCGCTCGCCGGCAACTCATTCCAGGGCACGGTCGAGATCGGACTTGAGATCGTCAAGATCCTCGATACCCACTGACAGACGAACCAGCGTGTCGCTGATGCCCAGCTCTTCGCGAACCTCCTTGGGCACCGACGCATGAGTCATGATCGCCGGATGCTCGATAAGGCTTTCCACGCCGCCCAGGCTCTCGGCCAGCGCGAACAGTTCGCAACGCTCGAGGAACCGGCGCGAGGTCTCGACGTCACCCTTGAGGAAGATCGTGATCATGCCGCCGAAGGCGGACATCTGCCGCCTGGCGAGATCGTGCTGCGGGTGGCTGGCAAGCCCCGGATACACCACGCGCTCCACCGCCGGATGTGCTTCCAGCCAGCCCGCCAGCTCCAGCGCACTGGCGCAATGCCGCTCCATCCGGAGCGCCAGCGTCTTCAAACCGCGCAGGGCAAGAAAACTGTCAAAGGGACCGGCGATGGCACCCACCGAATTCTGCAGAAAGGCAATCCGCTCGGCGAGTTCTTCGTTGTCACCGACAACCGCGATGCCCCCCACCATGTCGGAATGGCCGTTGAGATACTTGGTGGCCGAATGCATGACCAGGTCGAACCCCAGTTCCAGCGGGCGCTGTACATACGGCGTGGCGAACGTGTTGTCGGCCACGCAGAGAATGCCATGCTTGCGCGCGACGCCCGCCACCATCTCCAGGTCAACCAGCTTGAGCAGCGGGTTGGTCGGGGTTTCGACCCAGATCAATTTCGTTTCGGGCCGGATGGCCGCTTCCAGCGAGTCGGCATCGCGCATGTCACAGTAGGTGAACTCGAGCCCCATCGTGCGTCTGCGCACACGCTCGAAGAGGCGATAGGTGCCCCCGTACATGTCATCCATCGCCACGACATGGCTGCCCGCGTCCAGCAATTCGAGAAGCGTCGAGGTGGTGGCCATGCCCGAGCCGAAGGCAAAGCCGCGCGTCCCCGACTCGAGGCTCGCCACACAAGCCTCGTAGGCCTGACGTGTGGGGTTCTGGGTCCGCGAATATTCGTACCCCTTGTGAACGCCGGGACTCTCCTGCACATAGGTTGAACTGGCATAGATGGGCGTCATGATGGCACCGGTCGTGGGATCGGGGTGCTGTCCGGCATGGATGCCGCGCGTCGCCAACCCGTACTTTTTCTTGTCGCTCATACTTGCTCCGCTTCGAAAGGGGGGCTCTGTTCGAGTCCTCAGAGATTGTCTAGCCGGCTTGCTTGCGCAGACCCACGAGAAGGTCGCTGCGTGTCAGCATGCCGATGAATGTTTCACCGTCGACTACCGCAACAGCCGGGACTTCGGACAATCGCCGGCGTGCCTCGGCTTCACCCGCGTCCACGGCCAGCACCGGGAAATTCCGATCCATGACCTCGGATGCCTCGGCATTGAAATCGCGGCCGTCTTCGGTCAGGCCGCGCAGCAAAGCCATTTCGTCCAGCACACCGAGCAGGCGGTCGCCATCCACGACCGGCAACTGCGAAAAGCCATTGTCACGCATGCGTTTGAATGCGGTGGCCAACTTGTCGCCCGGTCCCACGACCACCGTCGCGCGTTGGCTGTGCAAGCGTGGAATCAGGTCGCGCAGGTCACCCGCGGAATCGCGATCCAGAAACCCGTGTTCCCACATCCAGATATCGTTGTACATCTTGGACAGGTACTTGTTGCCGGTGTCGCAGGCCAGAGTCACCACACGTTTGGGCGAGGTCTGCTCCCGGCAATAACGCAAGGCTGCGGCGAGCAGCGTGCCCGTCGAAGAGCCCGCCAGAAGACCCTCCCTGTGCAGCAGTTCCCGGCCGACGGCGAACGCCTCCCGATCCGGGATGCTGTAGGCGGTGTGTACGAAAGACAGATCGCAGATGCTGGGAATGAAGTCCTCGCCGATACCTTCCACCATCCAGCTGCCCTGCTCGCCGAGCTCTCCGGTCCGGATGTAGTCGGCAAGCACCGAGCCCCGGGGGTCGGCCAGCACGATATCCACATCAGGCGCGACCTTCTTCAGATAGTGGCCCACACCGGTGATCGTGCCGCTGCTTCCAACACCGAGTACAACGGCATCCACGTCGTGGCCCATCTGTTCCCATATCTCGGGACCGGTACCCTTCTCGTGAGCCAGCGGATTGTCCGGATTGGCAAACTGATTGATGAAATAAAGGCCCTTTTCCTCGGCGAGCCGTGCCGCAAGATCCTGATAATACTCGGGATGGCCCTTGCCAACGTCCGAGCGCGTGAGGATCACTTCCGCACCCATGGCACGACAGTTGAATACCTTTTCCTGGCTCATCTTGTCGGGGATGACCAGTATCAGGCGATAACCTTTCTGGGCGGCCGCCAGAGCCAGTCCCAGGCCGGTATTGCCCGCAGTCGCCTCGATCAGGGTATCACCCGGCTTGATGTCGCCGCGCCGTTCGGCTTCCTCCAGCATGACCACGCCTATGCGATCCTTGATCGAGCCGGCCGGGTTCATCATTTCGAGCTTGGCGAACAGCCGGCATGGCCCGGTGTCGAGATTCTTCAGTTCCAACAGGGGGGTATTGCCCACCATTTCCAGAACGTTGGAATAGACCGTCATGCTTCCTCCTGAATGCCCGGACCGCGCCGGGAGTCGGCGCGGCGACAGCGAAAACCGGGAGGCGCCCCCCGTCGGCTTTCGAAAGGCGGTATTCTAACAGGTATGCGGAATCGACCATTGACACCCGGACCCGGCAATGCCGAACAGGAACTCGGCATCGACGCCACCCTGCGCCAGGCCGTCGAGCATCTGCGCCGGTGCGGTGTGGAAGCCGAGCGACTGGAGGCGGAAGTGCTGCTGGCCGAGGTTCTCGGCGTGCCGCGAACCCACCTCCGTGCCTGGCCGGAACGGACGGTGGCGGCCGATTCGGCAGCGCGGTTCGAGCGTCTCGTCCAGCGGCGGGTCGCGGGCGAGCCTCTGGCCCACATCCTGGCCCGCCGCGAGTTCTGGTCACTGGAACTCGAGGTGACACCCGACACGCTGGTGCCACGGCCCGACACCGAACGCCTGGTGGAACTTGCTCTGGAACTGGGTCCGGGGCCTGAAGGCACGGTGCTCGACCTCGGCACCGGCACGGGTGCCATCGCGCTTGCCCTGTCACACGAACGGCCCCATTGGCGAATAACGGCTGTCGAACGTTCGCCCGCGGCCTTGTCAGTGGCCCGTCGCAACGGCGGCCGCCTGGGCGCGAAACAGGTTCAATGGGTGGCGGGCGACTGGTTTTCTCCGCTGCCCTCCGACGCACAATTCGACCTGATTGTCTCCAATCCGCCTTACATCGAGGCGACCGATCCCCACCTTGCGCATGCCGACCTGTGCGCCGAACCACGCGAAGCGCTCGCGTCGGGTCCCGACGGGCTCGATGCGCTGCGCCGTATCATCGCCGATGCGCCCACCCGACTGCGCCCTGGCGCCTGGCTGCTGCTCGAACACGGATTCCGCCAGGCGGCAGCGGTCCGCGCGCTGCTCGAGGTGGCCGGGCTGGCTGACATTCGCACCTGGCAGGACCTGGAAGGCCGGGACCGGGTCAGCGGCGGCCGCATGCTAGACTCATAGCAGGCCTGCTGACAGGCTCCTGGCTTTGTGCGCGACGGAGGTAAGTGTCATGCGTCGCATCCCCGCTGTGTTTTCCCTGCTCGCCCTGCTGGCCGTCCTGGGTGGCTGCGCCACTGTCCCTGGCCAGCCGAATCTGGCCGAGCGGATGTGTGTACCCGGCTCGGCCGTGGACTGGCCGGTGATGGAAGGCTTCAATCCCCCGGGCGCCTACCGAGTGCCCGCCGAGGGCAACTGCCGGACCTCGCGCTGAGGAACCGTCGCGGACTGCAGAAATCCGCACTCCGTTCGGGCCCGAACCTGAAGGATTGCTGTAAGATACCCGGCTTTGCGCTCCACCCGCGCATGTCCCCCAGGATTCGCCGAGGTATTCATGACTGCAGTCCTGCGTCGCGCCCTGCCGGGCCTCGCCCTGTGTGCCGGCATCGCCCTGCTCGCCCGGTTCGCGGCTTCCAGATTCCATGTCCCCGCCCTGTTGCTCGCCCTCGCCGGTGGCCTGCTGATCAGTCCCTGGAGTCGCCGGGCCGCACTGAATGGCGGCATTGATCTGGCCGGCAACCAACTGCTCAAGCTGGCCGTGATCCTGCTGGGTTCGAGAATCACCCTTGAGCAACTTACGGCACTGGGCTGGCAGCCCGTGGCCATCATTGCGCTTGCCGTACCCGCGACACTGGCATTCGGGGTCGTGACCGGACGGCTGATGGGCGTTACCCGCTGCCAAAGCCTGCTCAGCGCCGGGGCGGTGGCGATATGTGGCGGCTCGGCCGCGATGGCGCTCGCCGCCGTCCTGCCACGCAACGAACGGGCCGAGCGGCAGCTTGTCTATACCATCATCTGTGTGACCACGCTCAGCAGCATCGCCATGGTGGCCTATCCTCTGCTGGCGCACTGGCTCGGGATGGGTCCGCGCTCGGCAGGGATATTCCTTGGCGGTACGATCCACAATGTACCCCAGGCGGTGGCAGCCGGTTATGTGATTTCGCACCAGGCGGGAGACATGGCCACACTCACCAAGCTGCTGCGGGTCACGACACTGCTGCCCGCCGTCATCGGCGTGGCCTGGCTGTGCGACAGACAAACCACGTCCGAGGCCAGAAGCCATGCGGGCTTGCCGCTTTTTCTGATCGGTTTCTTCGGGGTGGTGGTAATCAACAGTCTCGGCTGGCTGCCGGGCAGCATCGTCACCACGCTTTCCGGCGCCGCCGAATGGGCGCTGATTGTGGCGTTGACCGCGCTGAGTGCGCGAACCACGTTCTCGGGCATGATCGCCGAAGGCTGGCGGCCCCTCGCCGTGATCGTGGGAGACACAGTATTTCTCGCCGGGCTTGTACTTGCAGGCCTTTGGATCGCCTGAAAACCTGAGGATATTGAAAATGGTGGTATTCGAAACCAACGTCGGCACCCTGCGCATCGAAGTCTATCCCGAGCAGGCACCGGTCACCGTGCAAAATTTCCTGGACTACGTGAACAGCGGGTTCTATGACGGCACCATCTTCCATCGCGTGATCCCCGGATTCGTGATCCAGGGCGGTGGCTTCACGCCCGAAATGCAGCAGAAAGCCACCCGCGAGCCAATCGTCAACGAGGCGGACAACGGGCTGCTCAACAAGACCTATACGCTGTCCATGGCACGTACCCAGGTGATCAACAGTGCGACGTCCCAGTTCTTCATCAACCTGTCGGACAATGCTTTCCTGGATCACGGCGAACGCGACTTCGGTTACGCGGTCTTCGGCAAGGTGGTGGAGGGTCAGGACGTGGTCGACAGCATTGGCGGCGTGTCCACAACGGTAAAGGCCGGCATGCGTGACGTACCCGTGGAGACCGTCATGATCGAACGGGCGACGGTCGAGGAATAAAAGAAAGGCGACTATCGGGCGGGGCCGGCCTGCGCCGACCCCGCCCGTCGGATTCAGCCGTGCGGCATCTGCTGCATCATGGCCAGCATGCTTGCTCCTCCGAAGAGGAATCCAAGAATGCCAAGCACCAGCATGACCAGAAGCACGATGCCACTGATCGTGAAATACAGCTTCAGTTTGCTCATTGACTGGAGCAGCGCCTGCTCGTCCGACGCCCCGTGCGCGCGTTCGATCGCCGACGCGGCCTGGAAAAGGACAATCCCCATCCAGATCGGCAGCCAGGCAATCACAAGGCCCACGATCGAAAGGCCGACCAGAACGCCATAGATTATGGTCAACACACCAATCAGCTTGAGCCAGAAGCGGGCCTGGTAGAGCGGCAGGCTGAGGCCGCCGATATCGACGGTTGAGGGCTGGTTCATACGGACTCCTCCCTAGACAGGATCAGTTTCTTGTTTTTCGTCCCATTGGGGACGGTACAAGGCTAACCCTAGTCGGGCTCCCACAGGTTTGCCAGTCGGATTATCCCAGGGCAGGGAAAAGGGCTTTCAGGCCGGTGGCAATGAATTCGACGCCGATCGCGGTCATGATCAGGCCCATTATGCGGGTCACGACGTTGATTCCCGTGCGCCCCAGCAGATCGGCCAGCATCGGCGCAGCACGGAAGAATACCCAGGCCAGGGCCGCCACCACGACGATGCCGGTTCCCAGAATCGCATAATGGGCCACCGGCGCCCCGTGCTGCGCATAGATGATCACGGTGCTGATGGCACCGGGCCCGGCCAGCAGCGGAATTCCCAGTGGCACCACGCCGACAGCGTCCTTGGCTTCGCCCTCCCGGGCTTCCTCCTCGGTCTGCTTGGCGGGACTCACCCGGGCGTGGAGCATGGAGATCGCCATCAGCAGGATGAGAATGCCACCACCCACCCGGAATGACGGAATGGTGATGCCGAACAGCCGCAGGATGGCATCGCCGGTCAGCATGGAAACAATCAGCACCGCCGCCACGGTGACCGCCGCGACACGCGCAGTGCGCACGCGTTCCGCTGGCGCGAGATTGTGAGTCATGTTGATGAACATCGGAATCGCGCCGATGGGATTGATGATCGCCACCAGCCCGGCGAAGAATTTGGCGTATTCGCTCCAGTTGTGCATCGGCGCCAGGGCCCTTGTTCTCGTTGTCGGGAAGGGCTCGAATTTGGAGCACGTGCCGGCGCCTGTCAATCGTCTTGCCGGGAACGCTGAACGCCGGACCAGCGCCATGCCACTCCGGCGTGGATTTTGTTCAGGCGGCCTGCTTTTCCCGCACCAATGTCAACAGGCTGCCCTTGAGTACCATGTCCACCTGGCGCGGACTCAGATCATGGACGACCTTGTAGCTCTCCTTCTTGCTGGTGTTCTCCAGGGTCACTTCCGAGCTCTGTCCGAGCGCATCGCGCAGGCCTTTCAGCACCAGCTCGTCCCCCTGATCAATGCGGTCGTAGTCATCCGGGTCGGCGAAGCGCAGCGGCAGAATTCCGAAGTTGCACAGGTTCTGCCAGTGAATCCGCGAAAAACCCTTGGCAATCACCG
>JASFQN010000057.1:0-13917 GCA_050115425.1 Gammaproteobacteria bacterium
TGGGCAAAGACGTCCTCCGGTTCGGTGAGCCGGCCGTCATGCACACAGAAGGCGGCACAACTCACGACAGGCGGGCCATCGAAATAGCTGATACCCGAATTCAGAGGAACCGGCATCAGCGGCATGTTGTGCGAACCGCGCATCCCGCCGGCCACCAGCGGTCCGATCGCATAAGGCGCGATGATCTCGCCGGTGGCGGGAAAATCCTTCTGCGCCCGCACCAGCATGACGGGATCATCCTTGCCCGTGTACTTGCCGGCGATGTTGTGCAATCGCGAGGTGGACGCCACCACGGCCTGGGTGCCGGTAGCGCGCGACCAGACCGACTCCACGACATAACGCTCGGTCCCGCGCAGCAGCGCGGCTATCTGGTAGAGCTCTTCGGGGCTGGTCAGCTCGATGATCCGGTCGCCGCCTGTATGACCCACGTCCATGATCACGAAGCGAAAACCCTCGCCCAGCGCCCGGGACAACAGAAGTCCCGGCGTGGTCATGGGATCGGCGAACGCCAGATAGAGCGGCAGATTGAAAGCGCCGGGATCGGTCTTGTCCGCGGCGAAGAAAAGGAACGGTTCGGCCGGCCGCTCGTCGACGGACATTTCCGCAACCGCCGGGCCCATGCCCCGGACATTGCCGGAAAACGAATCCTTGAGCAGGTCCTGCCCCGCGCCGTACAGACCCTGGCGCCGGGCAACCTCGGTGCCGGTGAGAAAAGCCTTCCAGGCCAGTTCGTGAATCTTCGACGCGCCGGTACCGTGCTCGTGGGTCATCAGGATCGCCACATCGTCGCCGGTGGCCCCGATCCAGCTGTCGATCAGCAATCCGCCTCGCTCGGCCTCGATGATCCCGCGAACCGCGTCCAGCAGCTCCGCCGAAGGCCGTATATGACCGCCGATGGAGCCGATATCGGCCTTGATCACACTCAGGGTCAGTTTCATGACGATGCCTCCTCCGGTCCTTCGACCGGTCCGACCGCTGGCAGAAACTCCATGCTTGCGCGAGCCGGGCGCCGACGCATTGACCCGCGTCAACGCCCCATCCCGAATTTGCGCTAGCGTGAACCCTTCTGGCTCAGGGAAGTACGCCATGACAGGTCACCGCTATCCCCTGGAAGTGCAGCCGGTCATCCCGGAGGCCCTGCTCCGGCTGGATGAACTTGCCGGCAACCTCCTCTACAGCTGGAACCGCAAGGTCCGCGGCCTGTTCCACCAGATCGACCCGGAGTTGTGGGAAGCCTGCCAGCACAATCCCAAAGTCTTCCTGCGCCGGGTGGCGCAGTGGCGGCTGGACGAGCTGGCCGGCGACCGGAATTTCCTGCAGGACTACCGGGAGGTACTGCATGGCTATGATGCCTACCTGGAGGAAACCGCGCCCTATGCGAACATCGTCGAGGGCATCGATGCGAAGCGGGATCTGATTGCCTATTTCTGCATGGAGTACGGGCTGCACGAGAGCCTGCGCATCTATTCCGGGGGTCTGGGCGTACTCGCCGGCGACCATTGCAAGGCAGCCAGCGACCTGGGATTGCCGTTCGTCGCCATGGGCCTCATGTACCGCCAGGGCTATTTTGACCAGACCATCTCCCGGGAAGGGGTTCAGCAGACGCATTACCGGCCGGCCGATTTCCGCGATCTGCCGGTCTCGCGCGTGACCGCCGAGGATGGCAGCATTCTCACCGTGGCGCTTCCATTCCCCGGTCGCACCGTGCAGGTCTCGGCCTGGCGCGCTGAAATCGGCCATGTGCGGCTCTATCTGCTGGATACCGATCTCGAGGAGAACGAACCGGCCGACCGCACCATCACCTACCAGCTCTACGGCGGCGGCACAGGCGATCGCATGGCGCAGGACATGGTGCTGGGGATTGGCGGAACGCGCATGCTGCGCGCGCTGGGTATCAAACCTTCGATCTGGCATATCAACGAGGGCCACGGCGCCTTTCTGATCCTGGAACGCTGCCGCGAAGCCGTGCAGGCGGGACTGGACTTCGACAGCGCATTGGAACTGGTGGCCGCCGCCACCGTCTTCACAACGCACACGCCCGTGCCCGCCGGTCACGACCTGTTCCCCCGCGAACTGATGACCAGCCATTTCACGACGTTCGTGCGCGATCTCGGCATTCCGCTCAACAAGCTCTTGCCGCTCGGCGCCTCCCCGGAGAACAGCCAGCATTTCAACATGACCGCGCTGGCCCTGCGCGGGTCGCGGCACCACAACGGGGTGAGCCGCATTCACCGCGGCGTCGCCTCGAAAATGGAATGCTATGTCTGGCCGCAGATTGACCCGGAGGACAATCCGATCACGTTTGTCTCCAACGGCGTACACGTCGGAACGTTCCTGGCACGGGAATGGGCCAATCTGTTCGATGCTCGCTACCAGGGCTGGCGCAACCAGTTGCTCAATCCGGCTTTCTGGGAGGAAAGTATCGCCGCCATACCCGATCATCGCTTCTGGAGCCTGCGCCAGTCGTTGAAGAGCGAGATGCTGGAAAGCGTGCGCGACATTCTGGAACGCCAATACCGGCGCAATCAGCACGGACGCGCCCGGCTTGAGGTGATGCATGAAGCCCTGGCGCCCGACAAGACCCGTACGCTGGTGCTGGGCTTCGCGCGCCGCTTCGCCACCTACAAGCGCGCCCTGCTGCTCTTTCAGGACCCGGCCCGGCTGGCGGCCCTGCTCAACAACCCCAAGCGTCCGGTGATCGTACTCTTCGCGGGCAAGGCCCACCCGCAGGACGGCCCCGGCCAGGCGCTCATCCGCCAGGTCAACGAGTTCGCCGCGCAACCGGACTTTCTGGGGCGCGTGTTCTTCATCGAAGACTACGACCTGTCCCTGGCGCGCAAACTGGTCACCGGTACCGACGTCTGGTTGAACACGCCGGAATACCCGCTTGAGGCCAGCGGCAGTTCCGGCCAGAAAGCCGCCATCAACGGAGGCTTGAATCTTTCCGTGCTGGATGGCTGGTGGGCCGAAGGTTACAACGGCGAGAACGGCTGGGCCATTCAGCCGCACGGCACCGATGTCGACGGTGGAACACGCGACCGGCTTGAAGGATCCGAACTCCTGGAAATCCTCGAGAACGAAGTGATTCCCTGCTACTTCGACCGGGGGCCCAGCGGGCTTTCGGAAACCTGGGTCCGCATGTCGAAAAACGCCATGATGAGCGTACTGCCGCGCTTCTCGGCGCACCGGATGGTCACCGACTATGTCCGTCACCTCTACGTTCCGGCCGCACGCATCAGTGCCGAACTGGGTACCGGAAATGGTGTCGCCGCCCGCGAACTCGCCACGTGGAAAACCGCGGTGCGGGAGCGGTGGCCCGGCGTGCAGATGCGCTGGCTGGAAGCGCCGCCATCGGCGGTCAATACCAACGAGCCGGCCCACCTGCGCGTGGCCGCGCGTCTCAACGAATTGACCCCGGATGACGTGCGTATCGAATGCCTGCTGCAGACGGGCGATCCACGGCGCGAGGAAGAGGACGAGTCCGTCTATGCCTTCCACCCTGAAGAACGCATCGGGGAAGAGACGGTATTCGCCCTGGATCTGCTGCCACCGGAAAACGGCCTGATGCATTTCCGCGTGCATGCCTTCCCCTGGCATGCCCACCTCGGCCATCCGCTGGAACTCGGCCTGCGCATCTGGCTGTAGCTCGGAATCAGAGCGCCTCCGGACTGCGGCGCGCACGGGTCAGGCGTTCCCTCAAGGAATCGGCCAGCGCGTCGGAAGCCGCCCCGCCCTGCATGCGCCAGCGCCAGTTTCCCTCTACCGTGCCGGGCGTGTTCATACGCGCCGCACTGCCCAGCCCCAGGCAGTCCTGCATGGGCAACACCGCCAGACGCGCCACCGACTCCAGTGCCACATCCACCAGGCCGGCCGGCGACGCCCGGCCGCCCAGTTCGGCCTCCACGCGTTGCCGGTCCTGCGGCGTCAGACTCTCCCACCAGCCCACGGTCGTGTCATTGTCATGCGTACCGGTGTACACGACTGCTTCGGGCACATGATTTTGTGGCAGGTGCGGATTGTCCGCGCGTCCGTCAAAGGCGAACTGCAGGACACGCATGCCCGGCAGACAAAAATCCTCGCGCAGGTGGACGACCGCAGGCGTAATCACGCCGAGGTCCTCGGCCACCAGGTTCAGGTCGTCGAGCTCGCGCGCCGCGGCGCGCAGCATTTCGCGTCCGCGGGCGGGACGCCAGCTCCCGCGGGCCGCGGTCGACGCGCCCGCAGGTATCGCCCAGAACGACTCGAGGCCGCGGAAGTGGTCGATGCGCAGCAGGGCGAAGCGCTGCGATTCAATGCGCAGCCGCCGCAGCCACCAGGCGAAGCGGCGGGAAGCCATGACGTCCCAGTCGTATACCGGGTTGCCCCACAACTGGCCGCTGTCAGTGAAGGCGTCCGGCGGCACACCGGCCACCATGCGCGGCTCACCTCCGGCGTCCAGATCGAACAGGTTCTGCGACGCCCAGACATCGGCACTGTCATGGGCTGGGTAGATGGGCAGGTCGCCGAACAGCTGGATATCCCGGTCGCGGGCGTGCTCGACCAGCGCATGCCATTGCCGAAAAAACAGGCATTGGGCGAAGGCCTGGCGCCGTACGCCTTCTTCGAGCCGGGCGGCCGCGCGTCGCAGGGCGGACCGTCGGCGATCGCGCAACTCGGCCGGCCAGCGGACCCACGGTTCGCCGCCACGTGCCTGCCGGATGGCCATGAAGAGTGTGAAATCATCCAGCCAGTCGGCTTCCCGCTCACGGAACGCGTCGAGTTCCCCGGCGAGCGCCGGGAACCGTCCCGACTGGAAATGGGCAAATGCGCGACGAAGCAACTGGTGGCGATCCGACGCTTCATTGACGTCGACCGGGCGCAGCAACCCGTCGCGAACCAGCAATTCCGGGCTGACCAGCCGGGGATCGCCGGCCAGCAGGGAGCAGGTCTGGTACGGCGAACGGTCCCGGCCCACCGGGCCCAGCGGAAGGGTCTGCCAGACACCGAAACCGGCGCGCGCCAGGAAATCCACAAAGTCGTGAGCGCAGGGGCCGAGATCGCCCTGCTCCGGCGGACCGGGCAATGAAGTCGGGTGCAGGAGAATCCCGGCCCGCCGGCGACGAAACAGCCGCTGGGGATAGAGCGAGGGTTCAGACACTGGGGCGCATCGTGCCGCCCGCCTCCGGGTGCCCGCCACCAAAGCTGAACGGATGGGTCAGGTCCTCGGGCGGCGCGCTGTCCAGCAGCCGGTAGAGTCCGGCAAGCTGGAGTCGGTAGAGACGCTCGAACTGGGCGACGGCAAGCGCCGGGTTGTACTCGCCCGGCCACCAGAACCAGTCGGAGCCCTCGCAAACAGCCAGCTGGCGGATCACGGCCGGGTCATCGAGTGACTCGCTTCGTCCGTCTGCCAACCGCTTCGCGGTACAAAGCATGTCCCAGGCGTGATTCTTGTCAGCATGGCCTATCCACGTGGACAGATCACCATACACCCAGCTTCCCGCGACCAGTTTCTCAAGGTGATCACCCTCGCGTCCGGGGTCGTCGGCGCAGTGCCCGAACGTCGTCAGTTCCAGAAACGGATGACGCGCCAGCAACTCGTAAAGTGCGGTGAGGAAATACCAGCCGTTGTTCGGGTAATGCTCCCAGGCGTTTTCGCCGTCGAGCACGATGGCCACGACCCGCCCGGGGCGTGCCTCCTCAGCGGCGATGCGCTCGAGATGCTTGACCAGATCGGCGGCTGCATCGTCGCCATGCCAGTCCTTGTAGGTGAAGCCGATCAGATCGGAAAGTCCGTCGTCGCGGAAAAAAAGCGACAGGCGATTGTCGGCCAGTCGATAAATACGGTGCAGTTCATCGGAAACCGGATGCGGCTTGCCCAGACTGTGGCGAAGCACGTGCTGGCCGCTGGCCGCCCAGCGAAAACCGGCTTCTTCAATGAGCTTCAGACTGCGCGTGCACACGGCACCTTCCGACGGCCAGCAACCGGCCGGTTCGCGGCCGAACATCGCGCGAAATGCCCGCACCGCCTCGACCAGATGCCAGCGCGCCCGCGCTTCGCCGCCCGGATAGTCGGGCGAGGCGGGCAGTGAACTGTCGGCAACCGTCTCCCGCGCCGCACCGAAATCCAGCAGCAGTGGGAGAATCGGATGCGCCCAGGGGCTGACCGAGAGCTCCACCCGTGCAGTATCCGCCAATGCCGCGTAACGCCCGGGCAGATTGTCGAGCAATTCAGTAATCACAGCGACCAGGTCCCGGCGGTCGGCCCAGGAATAGTTGCGCTTCTTGCCGATCAGGCGGGCCACCCGATCGTCGGTACGACGCACGCTCTCGCCCATCCAGGCCAGGTGATACCAGACCAGCAGATCGAACAGGAAGCGGTCGTCGAGATACTGAAAGCCGTCCGCAGAAGCAAGCGCAGTGCGCGCAAGTTCGGCCAGCCGCTTATAGGACGGGAAGCGTTCGATGAGATGGCGCTCGTTGGCACGCAGGCACGCCGCCGCCAGCACGCGGCGCTGATCCTCGTCCTCGGCCAGCACGGGTTGCGCCAGTGCATCGAGGAGAGGCTCGCCCACCGGCTCGCCGCGCGGCACGCAACGCTTCATCCGGGCACCGATATCGCATAACTGATCGATGAGCACCGGCGAGAAATTCACCACGGCCGAGGCACCCGGATTGTGCTCGAGATGCCAGGCCATGTCCGTGTAGTCCTTGATCGCATGCAGGTAAGTCCATGGCGCTCGAAAGACCCTCGAGACCGGATCCCGATAATCCGGCTGATGCATGTGCCAGCAGAGCACCACCTGCAATGGCGTATCAGTAGACACGGGGCACCTGCCCGAGCATTTCCGGTGTCACCAGCACCAGCCCCGCCGGCGTGACCTCGAAACGTTCGCGATCGCTGGCCTCGTCATGCCCGATGACTGTGCCATCGGGCAGGTGGGTGCCGGCATCGATGACGGCGTTGCGAATCCGACAGTTGCGCCCGATGTGCGCGCTGGAAATCACGATGGCATTTTCCACCAGACTGCCTTCCTCGATGACCACGAAGGAGAACAGCAGCGAATGCCTGACTATGGCGCCGGATACGATGCAGCCCCCCGCGACCATGGAATTGTAGGCGGCGCCGCGACGGGCATCTTCATCGAAGACGAACTTGGCGGGCGGCGACTGTTCCTGCAGCGTCCAGATGGGCCAGTTCCGGTCATAGAGATTGAGCTCCGGCTGGACGTCCAGCAATTCCAGGTTGGCCCGCCAGTAGGAATCGAGCGAACCCACGTCACGCCAGTACAAGCGCTTGCCGGACACCGGGTCCAGAAAGGGAAAGCCATACACCCGTCCCGTCTCCACGGCGGCGGGAATCACATCGTGACCGAAATCGTGCGTCGAGTCGGCATCTTGCGCATCGGCGTTCAGGGAGGCGAGCAGATAGTCCGTGTTGAACACATAGATGCCCATGGAAGCCAGCGCCAGGGATGGATCGTCCGGCATCGGCTCCGGCGTTTCGGGCTTCTCCTCGAAGCGCAGAATCCGGTATTCCTCATCCACCGCCATGACACCGAACTCGCTGGCTTCGGCCAGCGGAACGGGCATGCAGGCCACGGTCACATCCGCACCCCGACTGACATGAAACCCGACCAGCCTGCCGTAATCCATCTTGTAGATATGGTCGCCCCCCAGCACCAGGACAAAATGCGGATCGTGCTGGCTGACAATATCGGCGTTCTGATAAACGGCATCGGCGGTGCCGCGATACCACTCCTCGCCCATGCGTTGCTGGGCAGGCAGCAGTTCCACGTATTCCCCGAGCTCGCTGCGCAGAAAATTCCAGCCCTGCTGGATGTGCTGCACGAGGACATGAGCCTTGTATTGGGTGAGTACACCGATTCGGCGGATGCCGGAATTGATGCAGTTGGACAGTGGAAAGTCGATCAGCCGGAAGCGTCCACCGAAAGGCACCGCGGGCTTGACGCGGTTGCGCGTCAGCCCGCCCAGGCGAACGCCTTTCCCGCCGGCCAGGATCAGTGCCAGCGTGTCCCGGGTGATGAGGCTGACGAAACGCTCGGTGTGCGGTATTCGCTGCTGGGCCATGCCATCCGCCCTGCGTCCATGCTGACCGTCACTTTAACCCCGGCCGGACGATGGGCAAGTTGACCTGCGTCAAGCGTCCCTCTGGCGGTGATCATTAGTCTGGAAGCCTTTGGTGGTCAGCGGAGGACCAGCATGCCCGAGCCAGCGCCCGCGGACGTCCAGCGCCTAGTGCGGGCCCGTCTGCACGCACCGCACGGTCTGCTCGGCGTGCATCGGGCGGGGCGCGGCGAAGCCGTACGCGCCTTCCTGCCGGGGGCCCGGGCCGCCTGGCTGGAACCGGGCGGCCTGCCGATGGAGCGCACCGATGAGGCGGGTCTTTTCGAGTGGCGTGGCCCGCGCCAGAAACTGCCGCGTCCTTATCGCGTGCGCTGGGAAATGCCGACCGCGGAGCGGGGCGAAGCCTTCGATCCCTACCAGTTCCCCCCGGAGATTTCCGCGGACGAACTCGCGGGGTTCAACGACGGGTTCCACCGGCGGATTCATCATTTCCTGGGCAGCCATCCCGGCGAACGCGACGGCATCAGCGGCACACGCTTCGCGGTGTGGGCGCCGAATGCCGAACGCGTCAGCGTGGTCGGAGACTTCAACCGGTGGGATGGACGGTGCCACCCCATGAGTGTCCGGAATGGCACGGGTGTCTGGGAACTGTTCATTCCCGGCGTGGAAGATGGCGCGCTCTACAAATATGAGCTCCGCAATCGCGATTCCGGAACCGTGTCTGTCAAGACCGATCCCTGCGCACGGCGTTTCGAGCTGCGCCCGCGAACCGCAAGTGTAGTGACGACGACCTCGTGCTTCGCCTGGTCCGATGAGGCCTGGCTGCACGACCGCCCCGACTGGCGCAATGCGCCAATATCCATATACGAGTTGCATGTCGGCGCCTGGCGGCACGAACCCGATGGTCGGATTCCCGGGTACCGCGACCTCGCCGATCCACTGGTCGACTATCTGACCGGGACCGGTTTCACGCATGTGGAATTGATGCCGGTCATGGAGCACCCGCTGGACGAATCGTGGGGCTACCAGTGCACCGGCTATTTCGCACCCACCCGCCGCTTCGGCGAACCGGACGACCTGCGCTACCTGATCGACCGGCTGCACGGTGCAGGCATCGGCGTGATACTGGATTGGGTGCCCGGTCACTTTCCGCGCGACGAGCATGCCCTGGCCCGCTTCGACGGCTCCGCGCTTTTCGAACACGAAGACCCGCGGCGGGCGCATACCGCGGACTGGGGCACACTGGCCTTCAATCTGGGTCGCCGCGAAGTCCGTTCCTTTCTGGTTTCCAGTGCCATCCACT
The DNA here is from genome assembly GCA_050115425.1 of Gammaproteobacteria bacterium. Classification (GTDB taxonomy): domain Bacteria; phylum Pseudomonadota; class Gammaproteobacteria; order Natronospirales; family JASFQN01; genus JASFQN01. The sequence goes on from JASFQN010000057.1 coordinate 9,368, forward strand.
GGCTGGAGGATTTCCATGCCGACGGCCTGCGCGTGGATGCCGTGGCCGCAATGCTCTATCTCGACTACGGACGCGAGACCGGCGAGTGGTTGCCGAATGTCCACGGCGGCAACGAGGATCTGGATGCGGTGGAGTTCCTGCAGCAGTTGAACACGGCCACGCATGCCGAGTGCCCGGGAACCATCACCGTGGCCGAGGAGTCGACGGCGTGGCCGGGGGTGAGCCGCCCTGTGTGGCTCGGCGGGCTGGGATTCTCGATGAAATGGAACATGGGCTGGATGCACGACACCCTGGACTATTTCTCGCACGATCCCGTGCATCGGCGCTTTCACCACGACCAGCTGACCTTCGGCATGCTCTATGCCTTTTCCGAGAATTTCGTCCTGCCGCTCTCGCACGACGAGGTGGTCCACGGCAAGGGCCCGCTCTACGACCGGATGCCCGGCGACGACTGGCAACGTCACGCCAACCTCAGGCTCCTCTATACCCACCAGTTCACGTGGCCCGGCAAGAAGCTGCTGTTCATGGGCGACGAGTTCGGTGTCCGCGAGGAATGGTCGCCCGGGCGCGCGCTCGACTGGGAGCGGCTGAAGCTGCCACGCCATCGGGGGCTGCGCTGCCTGGTGAGCGACCTCAACCGGCTGTACAGGACGCTGCCCGCCCTGCATGAAAAGGATTTCGATCCGGCAGGATTCGAATGGATCGATTGCCACGACGCCGAGCAGTCGGTGTTCAGCTATCTGCGCCGTGACGGAGACGCTCTGGCCGTGGTGGCGCTCAACGCCACGCCCGTGCCCCGGCACGGCTACCGCATTGGCGTGCCGCAGGGCGGCCTCTACCGCGAGTGCTTCAATTCCGATGCCGCACTCTATGGCGGGTCCAATCTTGGCAACCTGGGAGAGGTGGAAGCCGAACCCGTTGCCTGGATGGGGCGCGAGTGGTCACTGACCCTCACGCTGCCACCGCTGGCAGGGCTGATTGTGGTTCCCGGAGAACCGGCATCGTGAGTCTGCGTGTCCTGTTCGTGACCGCCGAGTACGAGCCTCTGGTCAAGGTTGGCGGACTCGCCGATGTCTCCGCAAGCCTGCCCCGCGCGCTCGACGCCCTGGGCCACGACGTCCGCGTGCTTCTGCCCCGCTATGGCTGTCTCAAGGATGTCGAGGATTCCGCCACGCCGATCATCAGCCGCCTGCCCGGCGGCGGCTGCCTGCGCGAGTGCCGCGGGCCGGGCGGGCGGATTGTCTGGCTGGTGGACCTTCCCGCCTTCCGGCGCCGCCGTACGCACCCCTATCTGCGCGGCCGGAACCGTGCCTACAGGGACGATCCGGCGACCTGGGCGGAGTTCTCGCGCGTGGCCGCACGGCTCGCCGTCGATGGCCAGGGGACCGGCTGGCAGCCGGACATCGTCCATTGCAATGAATGGCACAGCGGCCTGGCGCCGGTCTGGATGCAGTTGCTGCGCGCACCCGCATCGAGCATCTTCACCATCCACAATCTGGCCCACCAGGGTCTTTTTGACGCCGGCTGGCTCGACCGGCTCGACCTTCCCGGATGGCTTTTCCATCCGGATGCGCTGGAGTTTCATGGCCGACTCTCCTTCATCAAGGGCGGCCTGGTGTTTGCCGACCGGCTGACCACGGTGAGTCCGAGCTATGCGCAGGAAATCCAGACGCCCGGGTTCGGCGAGGGTCTCGATGGCCTGCTCCGCCATCGTCAGGACAGCCTCACCGGGATTCTCAACGGCATCGACAGCGATGCCTTCAATCCGCGCACCGATGCGGCACTCGCAGCGCCCTTCAGCAGTCAGCGGCTGGACGCCCGCGCGCGCTGCCGGCTGGCGCTGCTTGACGAACTGGGCCTGGCCCGGACCAATGCACCGGTCGCGGGCTTCGTCGGCCGGCTCTTCCCCCAGAAGGGGGCGGACCTGATCCTGGACGCACTGGACAGGCTGCTGGATACCGGGCTGAGCCTGGTCATTCTGGGCCGGGGCGACCCGGCGCTGGAACGGGCCTTTCGCCGCGCAGGCGCAAGGCACCCGGACCGCGTCGCGGCGCGTCTCGACCAGGACGGGGACCTGGCACGACGGATCTTCGCCGGTACCGACATTTTCCTGATGCCCTCCCGCTTCGAGCCCTGCGGGCTGACCCAGATCTACGCCATGCGCTATGGCAGCGTGCCGGTGGCCCACGCGGTTGGCGGATTGCGCGACACGATTGTCGATGCGGACGAGCGGAATCTGGCGCAGGGCACGGCCACGGGATTTCTTTTCCAGCCCGATACGGCGGACGCCCTGGTGGAGGCCGTGAACCGGTCAGGCCAGACCTACGCGAAACCGCCGGCGTGGCATCAACTGATGCGCTCCGGAATGCGAAGGCGATTTGACTGGAGTCGGCAGGCCCGTGCCTATGTCCGCGTTTACGAACAGGCCATCAGGAAGCGGCGCCCGCCCTGGCGAGCCCCGTAGCGAGAGGGTCAGGAGGCGACCGGCCGGGGAGCGCAGAATTCGCGCTCGGCAGCCAGCCAGGCGCCGCGCAATCCAAGCGCGGGACTGCCCACGCGAATCACGGTGACCTGCTGCAGCAGTCCGGACATGCGGCCCTTGGCACGAAAGCCCTGCATGAACGCCCAGTTGTCAAAGCAACTGCCCAATCCGTTCACGACCCCCCCGGCCAGCCAGATGCCGCCCGCCGCCGGCCCGGTCAACACGAGATCGCCCGCAAACGCGCCCAGCATGCGGGACAGAGCCCGCACCGCCATGCCCGCAACCGCGTCGCCGGCAACCGCCCGCTGCGACACGTCGTCCGGATCATCCGGCTCCGTGCTGCCGCGCAACCAGGCCTCCAGAGCTGCCAGGCCGGGACCCGACAGTACGCGCTCCCAGCTGACCCGCCCATGGCGCCGTTGCAGCGCCGCCAGCCAGTCGCGCTGCCAGGCATCCTCCGGCGCGAAGCCCGAGTGACCTGCCTCGGTCGCTTCCACCCGGGCGAGACGACCGTGCCCCTGCCAGTAGGCGACGCCCAGGCCGGTTCCCACGCTCACCAGGGCGTGGCGGCGATCGATGTGCCCCCTTCCGGGCTGAATGATTTGCTGCTCGGTCCCCAGGCCGGATGCCACGGCCAGCGCGGCGGCTTCCAGGTCATTGAGCAGCGCGATGTTGCGGAAGCCGAATTCCTCGCGCAGCGACGCTTCGTCGACGCCCCAGCCAAGATTGGTGATGCTGGCGCGCCCGCTTTCCACGGGCCCGGCCAGCGCCACTACCAGATCGATGGCGGAAAAATCGTCCAGGGAAAAGTGCCTTGCCGCGCTGCGCACCAGACCGGGCAGATCGGCATAGTCGCGGACCGGAATGTCCAGCTCGGCCTCATCGGGACAACGGCCCCCGCGACCGGCCAGCGCAAACCGTGCATGGGTGCCACCGATGTCGGCGAGCAGGCAGGTGTCTTTGCGGTCGATCATGGCGTGCACGGCGACCGGTCACCGCCGCCAGGCCGCGCGCAACTGAAGACATTCCGCGCGAAACGGGCAGTCCCAATCGTCACAGAAATAGCGGGTGGGTGTGCCGAAACAGGGGGTCTGGCCATTGGCTGCCTGCCGGGCCCAGATCTGGTAGCGGCGTTGGGCGCGGCTCACGACAATGGCCTTCGCTCCCCGAGGTCGGGCGAACTTCGGCGAGGTTTTCAATGTCGGGTCCGGCATGCCGACCTCCGTTCACACGGCCGGCTCTCCGGCCGGCATGACAGCAACGGGGCCGGGCCGGATCATCCCTGCCCAACTCACGTTCTCCGCGTGATTGCCGACCCCGCGCCTGATTGCAGATTAGCGCCCGGAAGGCGCCGCCGCATTGACCTGCATCAACGCGCCCCGGCGCTACTCGCGCGGCAGGTATTCCACGTTGCGCCGACCGCGCTGTGGCGGCCGGTAGTGACCCATCAGGTCAAGCAGCTGGGACGGCATGTCGGTGATCACCGGAAAACCCATCCCGGCAAGATCGGCCGCGGTGAGAGGCCGGTCGTGCGTCCAGGTGCCCTCGGTAAGCAGGCGCGCGATCCAGTCCGCGCGCTCGGGTTCGAAGCGTCCCGCCAGCAGGTCCTCGATACTGGAGCGCATCTGTGCCACGGCCTTGGTGGCCACGTCGGCGAGAATCAGGGTGGCATCCTCCACGTCCGCCACCGGCTTGCGTTCCAGCACGCTGAGCACCGAGGCTGCCGGGTAGCCTTCGACCTGCGGATCCACGGGGCCGAGCACGGCATGTTCTGTCATGCAGATTTCATCCGCCGCGAGGGCGATCAGCGTGCCACCCGACATGGCGTAATGCGGCACGTGCACGGTCACGCGCCCCGGCCAGGCCTTGAGCGCACGCGCTACCTGGAGCGCGGCCACTGCCACCCCGCCGGGCGTATGCAGGACGAAGTCGATGGGACGCTTCGGATCGGTCTCGCGGATGGCGCGCAAGACATCCTCCGAGTCGTTGATATCCATGTAGCGAACGATCGGAATACCCAGAAGGCTCATGGTCTCCTGCCGGTGCACCAGAAGGATTACCCGCGAGC
>JASFQN010000058.1:0-13446 GCA_050115425.1 Gammaproteobacteria bacterium
GAGGGCGACAAGGAGCGGTGGAAATACGCAGGAGCATAGCAGCGCTATGTGACGGAGCATTTACGCCGGTCATTGGCGTCCTCGCACCGTCGCAGTAGCGCCACCGGGCCCACCCTGGCTCCTCACCGCTTCATCGAATCAAAGAACTCCAGGTTGGTCTTGGTGTCCTTGAGCTTGTCCATGAGGAATTCGATGGCGGCGAGCTCGTCCATCGGATGCAGCAGCTTGCGCAGGATCCACATCTTCTGCAGTTCGTCCGGCGGGACAATGAGTTCCTCGCGGCGGGTACCGGAACGGTTGATGTTGATGGCGGGGAAAATGCGCTTTTCGGAAATCCGGCGATCCAGGTGGATTTCCATGTTGCCGGTGCCCTTGAACTCTTCGTAGATCACGTCGTCCATGCGCGAACCGGTTTCGACCAGCGCCGTGGCGACGATGGTCAGCGAGCCGCCCTCCTCGATGTTGCGGGCTGCGCCGAAGAATCGCTTGGGCCGCTGCAGAGCATTGGCGTCCACGCCGCCCGTGAGCACCTTGCCCGAGGACGGCACCACGGTGTTGTAGGCGCGCGCGAGGCGGGTGATGGAGTCGAGCAGGATCACCACGTCCTTCTTGTGCTCGACCAGGCGCTTGGCCTTCTCGATGACCATTTCGGCCACCTGGACGTGCCGGCTGGCCGGCTCGTCGAACGTCGACGACACAACCTCGCCGCGCACCGAGCGGGCCATTTCGGTGACCTCCTCGGGCCGCTCGTCAATGAGCAGGACGATGAGGACACATTCCGGATGATTGGTGGTGATGGACTGGGCGATGTTCTGCAGCATCATGGTCTTGCCGGCCTTGGGCGGCGAGACGATCAGGCCGCGCTGGCCCTTGCCGATGGGAGCGCACATGTCGATGATGCGCGCGGTAATGTCCTCGGTGCTGCCGTTGCCCAGCTCCATCTTGAGACGGTCCTTGGGGAACAGCGGTGTCAGGTTCTCGAACAGGACCTTGTTCTTGGCCGCTTCCGGTTTGTCGAAATTGATTTCCTGCACCTTCAGCAGTGCGAAGTAGCGCTCGCTTTCCTTGGGCGGACGGATGCGGCCGGAGACCGTGTCGCCCGTGCGCAGGTTGAAGCGCCGAATCTGGCTCGGTGAGACGTAGATATCGTCCGGCCCGGCCATGTAGGAGCTGTCCGCCGAGCGCAGGAAGCCGAAGCCATCCTGCAGGATCTCGAGCACGCCGTCGCCGTAGATGTCTTCTCCGTTCTTGGCGTGCGCCTTGAGGATGGCGAAGATCACGTCCTGTTTGCGCGAGCGGGCCATCCCCTCGATGCCCATGCTCTGGGCCAGATCAATCAGTTCGGACGCGGGTTTTTGCTTGAGTTCCGTCAGGTTCATTTTGATTTATTCTCAGCGACAATAAGAGGACACGTCGGGCTGGCATGTTCCGGCTCCCGGTCGAAATGCCGGGTTGGCTGGTCTCGGTTGGTCCCGTGAAATGCGGTCCGGAAACGTTTGCAAGACATGGTGCCGACCCGGAGCGGGGACGGCACCGGCGTTGTCAGATATTGGTATCGATAAAGGCGGCGAGCTGGGACTTGGACAGCGCTCCCACCTTGGTGGCTTCCACCTGGCCGTTCTTGAACAGCATCAGTGTGGGGATACCACGGATTCCGTACTTCGGCGGCGTGGACGGATTCTCGTCGATGTTCAACTTCACGATCCGGAGCTTGCCTTCGTATTCCTCGGCCACATTGTCCAGGATCGGCGCGATCATCTTGCAGGGCCCGCACCATTCGGCCCAATAGTCCACCAATACGGGGACGTCCGACTTCAGGACGTCGTCCTCGAATTTGTCGTCGGTGGTATAAACAATGTTCTCACTCACTTGGTATTGCCTCCATTTGACTCACAGTCGGCTTGAGGATTCGCATCGAGCGCGCTCAGCGGCCCGGCTCCGGGTCCTGTTCTCGGGATAATGTGACGAAGAGTGCCGGATTAGGCACAATATCACTGGCTGCTCGCGGTTTGCTAAAGGAACTGTGAGGTGAAAATCGTCCCGCAGAAACGGGATGGCCATAGGTTTTGCCGATATTGGAGCCCAATTCGGCAAATATTTCAAGCCCGCCGCCGCCATCGGTGCGCCGCCCGCGGCCGACGCGATCGCCCAGGCTTCCGGCTGCCCGACCACGGCGGGCGTCATCAACTCCCAAGGCAGTATATGCAACAACATCTTACCGACACGAAAATGGCCTCCCTCGGCCTCGCCGAACCGCTCATGCAGGCCCTGGAGGAGGCCGGCTTCACCCATTGCACGCCCATCCAGCAGCGCGCCCTCCCGGTGGCACTGCAGGGCCGGGATGTCGCCGGCCAGGCGCAGACCGGCACAGGCAAGACGGCCGCCTTCCTGCTGGCGCTCTTCCAGTACCTGCTCACCCGCCCGCCCGCCGACGATCGGCGGCCCAACCAGCCCCGCGCCATTGTCATCGCACCCACACGCGAACTGGCTGTCCAGATCCACAAGGACGCCGAACAGCTCGGCAGGCATACCGGCCTCTCGCTGGGTCTGGTGTATGGCGGGGCCGGTTACGAACAGCAGCGTGAAATGCTGGCCAACGGCGTGGATGTGCTGATCGGCACGCCGGGCCGGCTGATCGACTACTTCAAGCAAAAGGTCTACGACCTGCGGGCCATCCAGGTCATGGTCCTCGACGAGGCCGACCGGATGTTCGACATGGGATTCATCAAGGACATCCGCTTCCTGCTGCGGCGCATGCCCCACCCGACCGAGCGCCTGGGCATGCTCTTCTCGGCCACGCTGTCCTACCGGGTGATGGAACTCGCCTATGAACACATGAACAACCCGGAACTCATCCGCACCGAGACCGAGCAGGTGACCGCCGATCGCATCCGCCAGGTCGTCTATATGCCGCCCACCAATGAGAAAATCAAGCTGCTCGTGGGCCTGCTGCGGCGCCTCGATCCGGGCCGGACCATGGTCTTCGTCAATACCAAGCGGGCCGCCGACCGCGTGGAAGCCTATCTGGCCGGCAATGGCTTCTCGGTCGGCGTGCTTTCGGGTGACGTGCCACAACGCAAACGCCTGCGGCTGCTCAAACAGTTTCAGGACGGCGAGGTGCAGGTGCTGGTGACCACTGATGTCGCCTCGCGCGGGCTGCACATCCCCGATGTGACGCACGTTTTCAACTTCGATCTGCCCCAGGATGCGGAAGACTACGTACACCGCATCGGCCGCACCGCGCGGGCCGGCGCGGAAGGTGACGCGATCAGCTTCGCCTGCGAGGAATATGCCTTCTCGCTGCCCGAGATCGAGCGCTATATCGGCTATACGCTGGACAAGGAAATGCAGCACGACGACCTGCTGGCGGACCTGGAGCCGCCCGCCCACCGGGAACGCCGACGTCCGCCACGCGGCGGCACGGGCGGCAGAAAGGGCGGCGGCGGACGTCGCCGACGGCGCCCGCAGAAACAGGGCTAGCGCACGGGGAGCAGGTCCGCCAGGGATTCGAGGGCCTCGAAATCGCCGGTGTCTCGGGCCGGCCGGCCGCTGTCCGGCCGGCGCACTGCACGTATGTGAGCCACACCGCAGGCACGGGCGGCGCGCAACACGGACAGACTGTCATCGACCATCAGGGTCCGGTCGGGCTCGAACGGTTCCAGCGACCGCAGTCGGCGCCAGAACCTGGCGTCTTCCTTGGGCGCCCCCAGATCATGCGAGGAAATCAGTCCGTCGAAGAATTCGGCAATGCCCGTGCGCGCCAGCTTCAGGCGCAGGGCCGCGCGGTGGGCGTTGGTCACCAGCAGGATCCGCCGGCCGCTGGCGCGCAGCTCGGCGAGGAATGGCCGTGCATCCGGCAAGGGGCGAATGAGGTCGGCCACCTCGTGCTTGAGGGCAGCCACATCGAGACCCAGCTCGCGGGTCCAGTAATCCAGGCAGTACCAGTCCAGCGTACCCTGAACGCGGCGCATGCGCTCATAGAGCACTGCCTTGGCCTCGCTCACATCCAGACCCTGGCGCGCACCCCAGCGGGCGGGGACATGCTCCAGCCAGAAATGATTGTCAAAGCGCAGATCGAGCAGCGTGCCGTCCATGTCGAGCAGCACGGTATCGATTGCATCCCAGCACAAGCCGGTGCCGGCCGGATTCGCTTCACCACTCATGTCGCCGGTATCATACCTGTTTGTCCTGCACGAGCGGAGCACAGCCGATGTCCAGCACCGACCCCGCCCTCCTCAAGCCCCTGGCCGAGATTTCCGAAGCCGCGGGCCGCGAGATTCTCAAGATCTACGAAACCGATTTCGATGTCGAGACCAAGGGCGACGACTCACCGCTGACGGCAGCCGATACTGCCGCGCATCACCTCATCTGCGAGCGGCTGGCGGCGCTCACCCCGGACTTGCCCATCCTGTCCGAGGAATCATCCGACATCCCCTTCGAACAACGGCGGCGCTGGGACACTTACTGGCTCGTGGACCCGCTCGACGGCACGCGGGAATTCATCAAGCGCAACGGCGAATTCACGGTCAATATCGCATTGATACAGGACCACCGTCCGGTGGCCGGCGTGGTGCACGTACCCGCGCTGGGGTTCAGCTACATGGGCTGCCAGGGCGTCGGCGCAATGCGCCAGGAAGCCGGCCGGGCGGCGCATCCCATTCATGTGGAAGTACCGGCACGCAACCCGCTGCGGGTTGTGGCAAGCCGCTCGCATCGCAATGCCGAGACCGAGGCGGTGCTGGAACGCATGGGCGCACACGAGCTCGTACCCAAGGGCAGTTCACTGAAATTCTGCCTGGTTGCCGAAGGCGGCGCGGATTTCTACCCGCGCCTGGGTCCCACCTCGGAATGGGACACTGCCGCGGCGCAGGCCGTAGTGGAAGCCGCCGGCGGCCGGGTGTGCACGCTCGACATGCAGCCGCTGGAATACAACCGCAAGGAATCGCTCCTCAATCCGTGGTTCGTGGTCTTCGGCGACGCCGCGCATGACTGGGCCGCCTATCTGCCACCCGCGAACTAGCCGACGGACCAGAAAAAGCGCCGGCCCGGGGCCGGCGCTTTGCGTTTTCCGGCTCGCGGTCTGCGATTCAATCCGTTCCGAGCATGCCTTCCTTGATGTTGTCGGAGGGCGGATTGGGCCCCAGCCAGATGCGCAGCAGCGCCTGGTTGAAATCCTCTCCCGGCACCGTCCCCTTGAGCACACCGTTGATGCGTACCTGGGTGCCGGCGCCCGGCACGTAGTCGAGCAGAACGACGTCACCGTCCTTGAGATCGGTTCCGAAGAGTGCGTTGAACGCATCGATGCGCGGCTTGAGTTGCTTCACCACTTCCCCGGAATTGTTGTCCTCGAAACCCTCGTTCCAGGCCTTGATCACCTTTTTCGACGGGGCGTCGTGAACAAAGTGCATGAGTACGCGATTGGGCCCGGTCTCGGTCAGCAGTTCACCCGGATCGTGACTCGGCTTTTCTACGTAGAGCCCGCCGACGTAGACATCCACCCAGAAAATCTCGCGAAGACCCGCGCCATTCAGCGGCAGGATCTTGCCGCCCACGCTCGCTGTGTCCGGCACTTCGACATCTGCCACGGTCGCCGCCAGGGCAGTGCCCGCCACGCAACACAATGCAAGACCACTCAAAACCAGTCGCTTCAACATCGCCCCACCTCGCTTTGCCTGAAAGCCAGTCCCGCCATGTCCCGCGCGAGACACGTGCCGCTGATCATAGCATTACAGGTCATTGCCGCCAGCGCGAGCGCGTTCCAGCAATGCCGCCACGAAAGCCGCGGCGCGCTGCCCTGCTCCCGGGGCGCCGCTTTCGCGCGGTCCGGCAATATTGAGGACGGCGACCGTGCTCATGGCAAGCCAGGCGAGCGTTTCGTCCAGCGCCTCGGGGTCATCGGGATCGGCCACGTGGCAAGGCCGTCCATGGCGGCGGGCGCAATCCAGGGTGAATCGCGTACCGCCGGAAAGTGGTCGCTTCGCAATGATCAGCGTGGCGTCGGAATCGCGCACATTCCAATCGGTCCGCTCGCGGTAGTCGGCATGCGGCGTCTCGCGCAGCGGATAGCGCTCCGGAATCGCGCCGTCCTCTGCCCGCCGACCGCGTGGACACCAGCCTCCCACGGGCATGCCAAGGGCCAGCGCGGCATCCAGGGCGCCACGATCAACGCCCGTCTGCCCGCCCGAAACGATCCTTGTCAGTCGGCCGGCGGACATCACTCAGGTGATTGAAAGGCATCCCCGGCCGGGGTCCCGCAGCCGAAACCTGCATGGATGCGCGCAACAGCCAGCGGCCAGCAGTGGTCCATCGGCCTGTGCAGGCCGTGTGGACCATGGTGCCCGGGCGCGATGACCGCCGACGACAAGCGGGATGCCCACCTCATTCGGGGCCGGTATAGACACAGGACGAGGTGCAGGTTTCCGAAACGCGGATGCCGGAAAGACCGGGCAACCCGGGCGCGAGACGCTCCCATACCCAGCGGGCGAGATTTTCACTGGTGGGGTTTTCCAGTCCGTCGATCTCGTTGAGGTAGTTGTGGTCGAGCTGATCGAACAGCGGCTTGAATGCCGCCGACACATCGGCAAAATCCATGACCCAGCCGCTGGTCTCGCCCACCTTGCCGGCCACGTGGACCTCGATACGAAAGGAATGCCCGTGCAGACGGCTGCACTTGTGTTCCGGTGGCAGATTGGGAAGGCGGTGGGCCGCCTCGATCTGAAACGTCTTGACGATTTCCATACTCACGGGAAGGGCTCTCGCGGCGGGTTGACCTGAATCAGATCATTATCGCCCGCCAACCGGTCCCCGGCCAAGTACCCGCCCGGCGCGGCCGGCTATTTCAATCCGGCCAGCAATGAATCCTTGAGCTTGCGGTCCACGGGCGCCGAACCAATGAAGGCCAGAAGAATGGGGCGCACCAGGCTGTCGTCATCGATCGCGCCACGCAGTTCGTCATTCACGGACACGCGCACACCGCGTCCGACGACGAAATCCAGCGCCAGCGTGTCGCCGCGCTTGAGATCCCCGACCAGATTGGCAAACCGGTCCATCGCTGATTCGACCGCGGCGAACTTGGTGGGTGAGGAATTGTGCCGGATGGCATCGGCAAGCTCGTCGCTGAAGTCGAAACTGTCCATGTCGCTCAGCATGTAGAGTTCGAGGCGCTTGGGTCCCTGCATGATCATGACGCTGGGACTGTCGGTGCTCTCGGAGGTCAGATACAGCCCTGCGGCATAGGCAATGCCCAATGAACGATTGCGCCTCAGACCGGCGCCGTTGAGGTGAAGCACGTAGCCCATGACAATCTGGCTGCGCGCAAAAGAATGGCCGCCGGCCACAATCGGGCCGTCGACCGCCATGGCCGAGCCCGCCCCGAGCAACGTTGCCGAAGCCAGCACCAGCCAGGCATATTTGTTCAGACGTTGCATTGTGTCCCCCGGATCGATCCCCTCGTTGAAAAAAGTATAGACCGCCCGGGCGCCTCGGGGGCGCTAACTCCCCGCCAATCGGGATTTGAGAAACGCGAGCGTGCGTTTCCAGGCATCGGCGGCGGCTTCTGGACGATAATTGCCACCCGATGGATTGGCGAATGCGTGACCCGCCCCCGGATAGACGTGCACCTCCACCGATTTGCCCTGCTTGCGCATCGCGTCGGCAAATGCACGCACCCGCGCCGGCGGTATGCTCGGGTCCTCGGCACCGAAGAACCCGATGACCGGCACCTTGAGTGGCCGCAGGGAATCCGGATCCGTGACCAGGCGCCCGTAGTAGATCACCGCGGCGTCCAGCGTCTTCGGATACATCAGGGCGGTCTGCAACGACCACCCGCCACCAAAGCACCAGCCGATCACCGCCAGGCGCCCGGCGTGCATGGTGCCGGTCAGGTAATCATGCGCCTGGGCAAGATTCGCGCGCGCGCGTTTGGTATGCGCCATCACACCTTCCATCAATTGCCGTGCGTCGGTCGGGTTCGCGGCCACATGGCCGGCGTACAGGTCAACGGCCAGCGCCGCATAGCCCTGGCCCGCCAACTGGCGCGTCATCGCCCGGATGTTGTCGTTCAGCCCCCACCATTCGTGGATCACGATGATGCCCGGCCAGGGCCCGTCTCCCTTGGCCGGTGTGGCGAGATACCCCGTCAGGGGCTTGCCGTCCACCATGCCGTACTGGACAGCCGTGCCCCGGACATCCTCGGCGGGCGCGGCGCGGGTCATCGGCGAGGGTGAGGGTGCATCGTCGGCATGCTGCCGGGCCATCGCCCCCGCGTAGGCCACATCCGCGGCGGACAGGCCGGACGCGGCACAGGGCAGGCTTGACAGCAGCAGGCCTGCGGCAACAAGTATCGAGGTCGTGTTCATGGTCATGGCTCCCTGCGTTTCACAGTCCATCTGCCGCCAAGTGTAGCCGTTCGGGTTGCCAATGGCGGGCATTCGGGTGATGCTGGTCGGATGGCACCCTGTTACGACCTGCACACCCACTCCACGGCTTCCGATGGAACGCTCGCACCCGCGGCCCTGGTGGCCGAGGCCGCGGAAGCGGGTGTCGACGTGCTGGCCCTGACCGATCACGACACGGTCAAAGGACTCGACGAGGCTGCGCGTCAGGCGGTGGCCTCGGGCATACACCTGGTGCCCGGCCTGGAACTTTCGGCCGTCCGCAACGGCGGCGGCATCCACGTGGTCGGCCTCTGGGTGGATCCTGACGCCGTTGCCTTGCGCGGACTGATAGCGGCCCAGTCCGAACGCCGTCTGCGCCGCGCCGAGACCATCGCCCGGGGTCTGGCTCGGGTCGGCATGAACAATATGCTCGAACAGGCGCATGAGCAGGCCGGCGACGCCCTGCCCACGCGCGCGCATTTCGCCCGCGCCATGGTCGCAGCCGGCCATGTCGCCAATCCCGGTCAGGCGTTCAAGCGGTTTCTTCGCAAAGGCAAGGTCGGTCACGCCCCCCTGGAGTGGCCGCCCATGGAAGAAGTGATATCGATCATTCGGCAGTCCGGCGGAATTGCCGTGCTGGCGCATCCCCTCCAGTATCGCCTGGGCCGGGCCCGCCTCGAGTCACTGGTCCGGGCGTTCGCATCGGCGGGCGGCGCCGGTATCGAGGCAGCCACCGGCAACAGCACCCCCGACCAGGTACGGGCGGTCGGGCGGCTGGCAGGCGCCGCGGGGCTCGCGGCATCCACCGGCTCGGATTATCATGGCAGCGCCACGGCGTGGCTGCGCCCCGGCCGATTGCCGGCACTGGCCGACGGTCTGCGCACGGTCTGGGAAATGCACGGTGTTGCCGAGTGAAATGATGGACGAGTCGGAAAACCGCAGCATTCAAAGCCAGCTGGCGGACCTGGTCGTCGAACATCGCGACCTCGACCAGGCGATCAGCCGGCTCCAGGAAAGTATTTCGGTGGACCAGCTCGCCCTGCGCCGCCTGAAAAAGCGCAAGCTCCTGCTCAAGGATCGAATCGCGCGACTGCGCAGCCTTCTCATTCCGGATCTCGACGCCTGACGCGCCAGGCGGGGGAAGGGATTACACCCGCTTATCCCGCTGGCACCACGCCTCAGGACGCCCAGGGAGTACGCCGATCTCCGGGAGACTCAGTGCTGATCGAGCAGAGCGGCCTTGAGATCGCCATCGAGCGGGGACCTGCCGAGCCAGGCACGCAACCACGCAGCGTAGAAGGCAGCCCCCCGTACGCGCCCCTCGCGAGTGCCATTCACAGTCACGCTGAGCCCCTTGGTCGGCACGTAGTCAATGTTCACCGTGTCGCCTTTCCGGAGATCGGGGAAATAACCTTCAAGGGTCTTGAGCTTCTGCTGCATCGCGGCCACTTGCCCGGCCGGCGTATTGGCGCGGAAGGCGTCGTTCAGTTGCGAGTCGAAATCACGGGCGGACCTGTCCGCGAGCATGTGCAGCGACAATCGGCTCGGTCCCTTCTCGGCAATGAGCATGTCGAGATATTTTGCCTTGAGGGGCAGATAGAGTGCGGCGACGAAGGTCTTTTCCACAAAATATTTCCTGCGCACACCCGAACCGTTCAGGATCAACGAGGACCCGGCGAGTGTCACCGTGCGCGGCAGCGCGACATGCGCGACGGTCACCACCGGCTGCCGGTCGCGGCTGCCCGGCATGGGGATTCCGGCGACAGCGGGAAATCCGGTCAGCATCAGGATCGGAACGAGAACAAGGGAATGGAAGCATGGACGGCGCATGAGTCCTCCATCAGTCGGTTCGGCCGGAGGGGCGCGTTCGGCCTGCCGGCCGGAAGAATGCAATGCACGACTGCGCCACCGTTCCGGAAGCTCCGGAGCGAACGCGTGAAAGACACGGCGGCTGCCTGTTGCGACCGCCCGCGCCAGCAGAGGTTCCGCCGGAGGCTGGCGTTCAGATGCCCAACAGGGCCTTGCGCAGCGAAGGGTCCACCGGCGATCTGCCAAGCCAGGCGCGCATCAGCGTCTGGTGCAGGGCGCGATCGCCCACGCTGCCAAGCTTCTCGCCATTGACCCGCACGGTCGTGCCGACGCCAGGCGCGTAGTCGAACACGAGTTCGTCACCCGCGGACAATCCGGCCAGGAGCCCTTCGATCTGCTGAATCTCGGGTTCGAGCGGCAGCAACTGATCGCGCGGCGTGCTCGTGTGAATGGCCTCGTCCAGTGGCTCGACGATATCGGCCCGGGCGAGATCCACCAGTGCGTGAATCCAGAGTCGGCTTCGCGCGTGCTGCCCGATGACAGTCGGCAGCGAGTCGGTGGGCTGCTCGAGATACAGGGCGACGATATAGCGCTTGAATACGAAATAATGCTTGTGCACGGCCAGTCCGTTGAGCATCAGGTCAACGCCGTCCACGGTGACCTCGGCCGGTATCACGACGTGCTCAATGGTGATGACCCGGTCGATGGACCGCGACATGAGGTGCGTTGCCGGGCCGGCATTGGCGATGATGCAAAACAGGAATGCCAGGGCGGGAACCGCCCGGCGCAATACGGGTCGACAGTCCATGGTCGGCCTCCCTCGACGTTTCGCCGGTGCCTTCACGGGCGCGCGAAACGACGCGATTTCAGTGGCAAGACACGGTCCGCGTACGGACCCTTCCTTTCCACCCCTTATCTGGAAGGATAGACCATCCCCGCCGAGCCGCTATCCGCCTGGATTCCAGTCGCCCGTCTCCCCGGCGGGCCGGTCGGCCGAGGTGCCCGTGAAAGCGTGCAACTGACCGTCCAGCAGATGGCTGGGCACGACATCCTGCAGACTCGAGAATATCGACTCGATGCGGCCGGGGAAGCGCCGATCCCAGTCGCGCAGCATCTCTTTCACCGCCTGGCGCTGCAGAGTCTCCTGCGAACCGCACAGGGTACAGGGAATGATCGGGAATTCGCGCAGCCGCGCATACTTCTCGATGTCGCTTTCGCTGCAGTACGCCAGCGGCCGGATGACCACATTGCGGCCGTCGTCGCTGACCAGCCTGGGTGGCATGGCCTTGAGCTTGCCCCCGTGGAACATGTTCAGGAAAAGCGTCTCGATGATGTCGTCCCGGTGATGGCCCAGGGCGATCTTGGTCATGCCGTTTTCCGCCGCGAAGGTATACAGCGAGCCGCGGCGGAGCCGCGAACACAGCCCGCACATCGTCTTGCCCTCCGGGACAACCCGCTTGACCACGCTGTAAGTGTCCTGCTCGAGGATGTGGAAAGGCACCCCCAGTTCACTGAGATAGTCGGGCAGGACGTGCTCCGGGAAACCGGGCTGCTTCTGGTCGAGGTTGACCGCCACCAGCTCGAAATCGACCGGCGCGTTGCGCTGGAGGCTGAGCAGCATGTCCAGCATGGTGTAGGAATCCTTGCCGCCCGACAGACAGACCATGACCCGGTCTCCCGCCTCGATCATGGCGAAGTCCTGGATGGCCTTGCCGACATTGCGGCGCAGGCGTTTTTCCAGCTTTACGGCGTTGACGGATTTCTTCGGCATCACGGCGGACATCGGACACTATCCATGGCTGCGGGTGGCACTGGGTCGGCATTGTACCCGTCGGGCCCACCGCGACAGAAGAGCAGCCGCGTCAGGCCGCGTAGTTCACGAGGATCAGATCGCGCGGAAAAGCATCGATCATCCGCCGGCTGAGTGGCCCCAGGCGGCGACCGCCGCGGGCGACGCCACCCAGGATGAGCAGCCCCGGGGCCAGGCTTTCCATGAGCTCGGTCAGGCCGTCGCGGGGGCGACGCTCGGTGAAATGCACCTGGCGAGTGCCGACGCCATAGCGTTTGAGCAGTTTCGCCACCCGCTCCTTGTGCGGCTGGACGTTGCTCGGACGGTGTCGCCGGCCGCGGCTGGGGGAAAGCCAGTGCGAAAACGCGCGCCAGGCGACCCGCCAGCGGGAATCCGGGTGATAGGCATGGAATACATGCAAGCGCTCGATTCCGCGGCCGGTGAGCAGGCGCCCGAGGGCCAGAATCCGGTCGTCGCGTCGAGCATGGGGATCGCGCCGGTGAACGGGGTCGATGGCCGCCAGCACCAGAGCATCTTCCGGAGCGTGTGATCCGCGGACCAGCCAGACCGGGACCGGCGAGGCGGGAATAAGCCAGGCGTCCAGGGACGGACCCAGATTGGCGGGCCGATGAAAGGCGGCCGGGGAAGCCACGACCACGATATCCGCCGAGTGCCTGGCAAGCGCGTCCAGGATGGTGGTTCTCGCCTGACCGCCCACGGCCAATTGCGCGGCCAGGGGAATGCCGCTCCTGCGGACCGGCCGGAGAAGCTGGTCGAGCCATCGGCGGCGAACATGCGCCGGATCCCGGGCCCGGGGCAAGGTTTCCGTACGGTCGCGATAGAAATCTTCGCTCAACGCGGGCGCGGGGTCGTAAAGCCACACGTCAAGCTCGGCGCCAAAGCGCCGGGCGAGATGCGCCGCCCTCGCCAACGAGGACTGGCCCCGCTCCCAGGGTTCGACCACTACCATGATGCGCCGCGGGGAATCCATTCCACGTCTCCCGATTGCCGGTCCGTCCGGCCTGTTTGTGAACGTGACCCGCTTCACTGCACGAATCCCGCTACATTTTATAGTGCATTCAGAGGCTGGCCGACAGCCTGCAATGACGCGCGGCCGGTCCAGCCACCGAACCCGAAGCCCGGAGGCTGCCATCATGCCGACTCCAATAGCTCGATTCCTTGCCGCCACCCTGCGGGGCGCCGGGATCCTGATCCTGATCCTGTTCGCATCGCTCGCCACCGGTTGCAACGGGAACGGCGGCGCATCTCTTAGCGCGGGCAGCGGCAGCACAAGCAACCAGTGCGACAGCAACACGCCGTCCACGACGGATTGCGGACAGATCTATGTCGGCCTTACCGATGCCGACGGCGATTTCCTCAGTTACACGGTGGATGTCACATCCCTGACGCTCAAGCGGGCCGATGGAACCACGGTCGAAGCGCTGCCGCACAGCACGCGCGTGGACTTCACCC
>JASFQN010000059.1:0-13422 GCA_050115425.1 Gammaproteobacteria bacterium
GTCCCTCCTTTTGACTGAGCCATAATGTTGAGTTCCCCACAAGACAGCGCTGCAAGGAATGGCAGCAATCAGCGCCTTCAAATAGCTGTGAAAAAAAATCTCGGGGTTGACGGGGGAGTGAACGTAGTAGGCAGCCGACAAGGTCATCAGCGTAAAAAGTACGCAACCGACCAACAAAAAGAGACCGAAAAATTTCGTCGTTATCACAAGTGCTGCTTTGGCGCCATCGCGACGCATGTCGCCCCCCTTTTTTTGCCCAATCGGTGTAAATGTTTACGGCCATCCATAAATCGACCGCGATGGGCAAATGTTCCCGAATTATGCCAAGACCGTCAACACCAGATGTCGTTTGCGTGACAACCGTACACATCGGCGAGTTTTTGCAGCCTGCTTCGACCACCGCTGGTTGGCAGTTGCAGCTTCAAGGTCGATTTCGCGAATGCGGTATCCGTAGGTAAGTGCTGATTGCCAGTTGATGCTGTGTGTGTGTCCACTCATTTGGCGATTGCTGCTTCAAGGGCTTTCCGCGGAGGCGATATTGACGCAGCTACCAAGTGGTGCACAACTCGTTATTTTGAGGACCTGCTAACGTGAAATGGTCCGCTATCATCGTTGTCCTGGAAGCAGACTTTGGAACCGTTTTCCTTCTCAACCGCCTCGCAAAGCGCTTCGGTCACGCCGCGCAGCGAGCCTGTGCTGGCATAGAGTTCGCGTTGATAGCGGTAACCGGGGCTCTCGTCCAGCCAGCGTCGCAGCCTTTCAAGATCTCGCGCATTACCCAGTTGGCGGGCCACGGGCAGGACCCGCTCGATGAGCTCGTGGACAAGTTCATCCAGCGGGCGCGTTCGTCCGCGTTCGTCGTAAATGAAGGGCGCCTCCAGACCGTACCGGGAAGCGCTGTAGCGATTCTCCAGTTCCAGCCACCAGGGCAGGGTCTGTGGCAGGTGACCGGCCGTTTCCGGCGAGGGATGCCGAAGCAGAAGAACTGCGAGGGAATGAACAAATGCGGCGACTGCGCTGGCGATGGCCAAGGTCGGTTGCATGTCCAGGATCCGCACTTCCAGTGTGCCGAACGACGGCTGGGGGCGCAGGTGCCAGTGCGCATCCGAAATCGTGGCGTACATGCCTGCGCGGCGCGCGGCGGCAAAGGCCTGCACGAAGCGCCGCCAGTTGTGTATGTAGGGTGGCGTACCGTAGCGACTGCCCAGGGCAAGAATTCGCAGGCGGTAGCTGGCGAAGGCCGTATCCGAGCCCCGGTAGAACGGGGAGTTCGCCGAGATCGCGATCAGCGCGGGCAGGTACGGGATCAGGCCGCAGAGCACGCGCATGGCGTCGTCCCCGGTTGGCATCCCCACGTGCACATGCATGGCAAAGGTGAGTTGCGAATAGCCGACATATCCCGTGTTTTCCTCGACCAGCCGATAACGGGGCAACGGGGTGACGTCCGCCAGGCGTTCCGAAAAAGGATGCGTACCGGCGCCACACAACCGCATGCCCAAGCCCTTGGCGACCGCGATCACAGCATCCAGCAGCGCCTGAATCTCGGTTCGCAACTCGGCCGTGTTGCGACAGATCGGCGAATTGATTTCCACCGCGGATTGCATGAACTCCGGCGTGACGTGCGGATTGTCCGAAAATTGCCTGACCAGCGGCAGGATGCCGCTCACGAGATCCAGCGTGTCGCGGTCCACGAGCTGCCATTCCAGCTCCATGCCCACCGTGGGCTCGGGCGATCCCAAAAACTTCATCGCGCTTCCCTGGCCAATGCGCCAATCGCCTCGCGCACGACGCGATTGAAAAAGGCGGCACCGATTGGCAGCACCCTTTCGTCGATGGTGAACGCGGGACTGTGCAGGGGAATGTAGTCGGAACCCGGCGGGCGGGCGCCGAACCGCACGTAGCAACCCGGCACCTGCTGCAGGAAGAAGGAAAAATCTTCCGCACCCATGCTTGGATACTCCATCGCCACCAAGCCGTCCGGTCCGACCACCTGCCCGGCTGCTTTCCGGGCGATCAGGGCCTCACGCGCCGTGTTGATCACCGGGGGATAGCCGTCGGCGAAATTCACCGCCACACGCGCGCGATGCAGGGTGGCCGCCGCCTCGCCCATCCGTTTTATGCCGGCGATGACATGTTCGCGCACCTTGGGGTCCGTCGTTCGAATGGTTCCCTCGAGAACGGCCTCCTCGGCGATGACATTGCCCGCACTGCCGGCCGTCAGCTTGCCGATGGTCACGACCGTCGGGTGGAAGGGATTGAGTTCGCGGGTGACCAGCGTCTGGATCGCGGAGATCAGCAACCCCGCCACGATGACTGCGTCCACCGCCTCGTGAGGACGCGCGCCATGGCCGCCACGACCCGTAACCCGGATCACAAAGGTGTCCGACTGCGCGGTGACGATCCCGTCGGCCACCATGATCTCGCCAGTCGCATAGTGGTGGGTGACATGTCCACCGAAGATGGCGTTCACGCCTTCGAGCGCGCCGGCATCGATCAGTGTCCGGGCGCCGCCGCCGGACTCCTCGGCAGGCTCGAACAGAAAGAGCGTCCGGCCGGGTGGAGGCCTTTCCACCAGCATTTCGGCCGCGCCCAGCACCATGGCCATGTGCGCATCGTGTCCGCAGGCATGGACCTTGCCCGGTACGAGAGAGGCAAACTCCAGACCCGTCGTCTCTTCACCGGGCAAAGCATCCATTTCCGCGCGCAGCGCCACCACGGGTCCGGCCCTGCCGTTGCCATCCAGCCGGGCAATGACGCCAGTGCCCGGCCCACCGTATTCAGGCATCAGACCCAGGCGTCGAAGCTCGGTCGAAATGCGTTCGGCCGTCCGGACCTCTTCAAAGGCGAGTTCGGGATGGCGATGAATCTCGCGCCGCAATTCCGTTATCCGCCGCGTCAGTGACTCCGGGGGCAATTCCATGTCCATGGTGGTCTGACCTCTCCGGACCGCCGCGCAAGGCACGCTGGCATTGTCCATCCTGTACATAGACCTGCGTTCGTCTCCATGACCCAGATCAGCCAGGTCCGGGAATGGCGGTGTCGGCTTGCCCGGGTGTCACCGAGCGTGCGCGGAGACGACTTGGACTTTTGCCGTGGTGGACTATATTCGGGGTGTGGAAACAGGGAACCGCCGAATCATTCCTTGATAGTCCACGGCCTGTTCCGGGAGGCATCGGGGAATGAATCAGAACGCCGCTTTCGGGGAGCAGATGCCATGAAGTTATCCGAGGTGCTGAATCGCAAGGGAAGTGCAGTCGTGGAAGTGGCGGAAACCGTCACAGTCCGGGATGCGGCCCGCACCATGTGCAAGAACCATGTGGGATGCGTGGTGATTGTGGATCTGGACGAACGCATTGTGGGTATTCTGACCGAACGCGATATTCTCCGTCTTTATGCCGAGGGCGAGGGACCGGTCGCCGAACGCCCGGTGAGCGAAGTCATGTCGAGCCAGGTGATCACGGTGAGTCCGGCCACTACGGTGGACGAGGCGCTTGCGATCATGACCGACCGCCGTTTCCGTCGGCTCCCGATCGTTGATGACGCGGGTGATCTTTCAGGAATTGTCACGATTGGCGATCTCGTGCGCGCGACGCTGGCGGAGAAGGCTGAGGAGGCCGACACGCTGCGCGATTACATCGCTTCCTGAGCCGCGGGTTGTCGGGCAGGACCGGTGACCTCCGGTCCATTTCCCTCGCTATTATTTGCAACTTGGAAAAGTCCGGAGTTCGCTGAATTTCAGCGCCTTTCGCCGCGGCTGGCAAACCACGGGAACAATCAACGATCAATCCCGCCCAAGAGTATATAAGCAGTATCTTGTTGAATTTCGACTGCTGGAGTGATCCAGCCCTGCCCCCGTCCGTGCTGCATCGCTCCGGCATTGTGAGGTGCCATGAGCGAAAGCGAGAAACACGCCCCCCGATTGACTTCCGATGCCTTTTTCCAGAGCGCCATGGACGAACTCGGCCTGGATGAGGAAATGCAATACTTGTTGCGCACGCCTTTTCGGGTGGTGCAACTCGAGCTGCCCCTGCGCAAGCATGACGACACGCTGACCGTCTTCACCGGGTTTCGCGTGCAGCACAACAACAGCCGTGGGCCATTCAAGGGCGGGTTGCGCTACCACCCGGCCATGGATGCCACGCACGCCCGCGAACTGGCGGCGTTGATGACCTGGAAGACGGCACTGGCCGGCCTGCCGCTGGGTGGCGGCAAGGGCGGGATCAACTGCAATCCGCGCGAGCTGACCACCAGCGAACTCGAGCAGCTCACCAAACAGTTCACCCAGCGGATGGGCGACGTCATAGGCCCGCGCGTGGATGTCATGGCGCCCGATGTGGGCACCGGTCCGCGGGAGATGGCGTGGATCTACGACGCCTACACCCGCATGCGTGGAGACAACCCTTCGGTGGTGACCGGCAAGCCGCTGGCCCTGGGCGGTTCGCCAGGGCGGACAGAAGCGACGGGCCGCGGCGTGGCCACCGTGGCCGAGTGGGCAGCGAAGGAAGACGACTTCCCGCTCAAGGGAGCGACCGTCGCCATCCAGGGCTTTGGCAATGTGGGCCGGTATGCCGCGCTGTACCTGTCGCAGGCCGGCGCGAAAGTTGTCGCAGTCAGCGACGTGGACGGCGGCCTCGGCAACGACAAGGGCCTCGACGTCGCGGCACTCGGGGAAGCGATGGAAAACGGCACCATCACCTCGGTCAGCGAAGCCACGGACAAGGGCGATGCGATGAACAATGACGCCCTGCTGGGCATGGAGGTGGACATGCTGATCCCGGCCGCACTGGGTGGAGCGATCCACAAGGACAACGCCGATTCCGTCCGGGCGCGCATGATCGTCGAGGCGGCCAACATGCCGCTCACGCCGGACGCCGACCGTGCCCTGCGCCAGCGCGGTGTCACCATTGTCCCCGACATTCTCGCCAACGCCGGTGGTGTCACCGTGTCCTACCTGGAATGGGTGCAGAACCGCGAAGGTGACCGCTGGTCCGAAGCCGAGGTGAACGAGAAGCTCGAAAAGCGCCTGCGTGAAGCCTGGCAGGCGGTGACCCGTCGCGCCAACGCCGAAGATGTGACCTACCGCGCCGCTGCCTATCTGGTCGCGGTGGAGCGGGTGAAGAAGGCCACCACCCTGCGCGGCTTTCAATAGGCTCCAGAACGCCCACCGGCTGATTCGAAAGGCTGCGACAAGCCAGCGCCCGTCTTTGCAGAAAGCCAGGTACTATCAGGTGGAACCCGGCCTTCCGACTCTTCCTCTGGAGCAACCTCGAAGCCGCCGGGGCCGAACTATTCGGTCGAAGCGATTCCTGGCCACCTGGGGAAATAACCACGTTTGCGGGTGTTTGCGTGATTTTTCCCCTGACTTTGGCCAATCGTAATGCGGCACACTGAGATCATCGTGCTCGCTTCCGGCCAAAATCGCGGGCCGATCATCCGCTTCCTTGGTGTCGTAAGGCTGACACCACAAACTGACTGGCGAGAACAAGCGCGGGTATGACAAGACCGGCCCCGTAGGAAAGGCCGGCAAGAAGGATAAGGCGGGAACTCGATTGGACGTGGCCACCGTGGGCCGCCAGGTTGATCAGCACGGCGATGCCAAACAGAGCCGATCCGGCCCGCAACATGCCGTTCACAAGAATGAACTCCGCGAGCTTTTTACGTTTGCGGCGATTCATCCTGTAAGAAGGCCCTGCCCAGGTGGTCGACTATTTCAGCAATGCCACCGCCGCGTCGACGATTTCGTTTTCCTGCACCAGCACCAGGTTCGCCGCATCCGCCAGCGGGATGTAGGAATCCGCGCCGGTGATGCGTGCCTTTTTCACCGGCTTGTCGCAGTGCTCGTCGATCAGGGCGAATATTTCTTCGGCGATACCGCCGGTGCGGCGCCCTTCGTCCACGACCAGGACCGCACCGGCGCTGGAAGCGTGTTCGGCGATCTGTTCCGCGTTGAGCGGTTTGAGCCAGCGCAGGTCGAGGATGCGTACCTTTTTCTTCGTCCGCTTTTCGATTTCTCGTGTGGCCCGCAGGCTCATGGGCACGCCGTTGCCGTAGGTGATGATCAAAAGGTCTTTGGCTTTCGGGTGGTAGACGCGACCTTCGCCCAGCGGGATGGCGCGATCGGGTTCGGGGTATTCGAACAGCCACTCGCCGTCCTTGTCTTCGTAGAGATCCTTGGTCATGTACAGGGCGATGGGCTCGAGGAAGGCGCAGACCCGCCCGTCCACCTTCGCCAGCGCGGCGAGTGTGCGCAGCATCATCGCCGCGTCGTCGCCGCGCGAGGGGCAGGCGATCACCAGCCCCGGGATATCGCGCAGGGCGGTAAAACTGTTGTCGTTGTGGAAGTGTCCGCCGAAACCTTTCTGATAGGCCAGCGAGGCGATGCGCATCACCATGCCGTTGCGGTACTGGGCGTTGGAGAAGAACTGCAGTGAACAGGCCTCGCCGCGAATCTGGTCGCAGGCGTTGTGGAAATAGGCGAGGTACTGGATTTCGGGGAAGGGCAGCAGGCCCATCATGGCCTGGCCCTGCGCGGTGCCGAGGATGGTGGTCTCGTCGAGCAGGGTGTTGAACACCCGGTGGCCCTTGAAGGTGCGATACAGGCCCGAGGTGACGGTGTATACGCCGCCCTTCTGCGCCACGTCTTCGCCGAACACGGTCATCTCGCCGTACTTGGCCATCAGGTCGTGCAGCGCGCGGTTGATCAGAATCGCCAGATGCCGCGCGGGCTGGTTTTCCGGGAACTGTTTTTCGTCACCGAAGGCAGCTAGGCGCGTCTCCCTGGTGGGCGCGCGGGTGGCCTCGGCGTTGACCTCGTCGGCGTGCAGGGGGGCCAGCGGCTTCATCACGTCTTCGCGTGACGTGATTTTCGCCGTGCCGGACGCGTCCTTCGCCGCGGCCTGCACGCGCCGGCGCATGCCCTCGTACATGTCGCGAATGTCTTTCGCGTTCAGATAGCCGGAATCCAGCGCCGTCTCGGCGCTCATCAGCAGCGGGTCGCAGGCCTCGATGCCTTCCAGTTCCTGCATGGTCCGGTACTCGGTTTCCATGTCGGTGCCGGCATGGCCCAGCAGGCGGCGCAGCTTGAGATGCAGGAACACGGGCGCCCGGTGCCGGCGGCAGTAGTCGATCGCTTCCTGCGCCACCTCCCAGGTGTCCACCAGGTCGAGACCGTCGGCCTTGAAATATTTCAGTCCCGCACGGTGGGCGAACTGGCTTTCGATCCAGCCCTCCGGCGTGCGTGTAGAGATGCCGATGTCGTTGTCCTCGCAGACGAACAGAATCGGGCAGGGCAGCTTCTGGTGGGCGGTCCAGCCGGCCGAATTGAAGGCGGTCTGGGCCACGGAATGGTTGGCCGAGGCATCGCCGAAGGAGCAGACCACGATGGAATCCGCCGGTACCGGTGTTTGCACGCCACACAGGCGGGTCTGGGCCAGCGCCACCGCGGCACCGACTGCCTTGGGCAGGTGCGAGGCGATGGTGGACGTCTGCGGTGGCACGTTGAGCTCCACCGAACCCCAGACCTTGTGACGCCCGCCCGAGATCGGATCCTCGGCGGAAGCTGCCAGCGACAGCGCGGTATCGCGCACCATGTCCACGTCCAGCTTGCGGGCGCGCTCCATCATGAAGCCGCCGGAACGGTAGTGCAGGAAGGCCGGGTCGGTGTGGCGGGTCAGCCGACCGATGACCGTATTGCACTCGTGCCCGCTGGAACCGATGGTGTAGAAACCCTCGTTGCGCTGACGCATGGCGCGGGCTTCCAGGTCCAGATGGCGGGAGGCCATCTGCGATTCGAACAGTTCGCGGAAGTCGGCGCAGGTCAGTTCGCCATCGCCGGGACGGATCGGATCGCTGTCCGCCGGTCGGCTGGCCGGCGTCTCGTCCCAGTCGTCGAGAAAATCAGTGAAGTTCCGGTCGACAACCTCGGCGCGGTTGACGTTGCGTGTGGCCTGGCGGGCAAGTCCGGTCTTGGCGGTTTTTGACATGGTGTTGCGTTGTCTGCTCGCGGTGCGGGTTGGCGGGGCGCCCGGCCGGCCGATCCGGCCGGGCGGCCGGGATCAGAATGCCGAGACGCCGGTGATCTCCTTGCCGATGATCAACTGGTGCACGGTCTCGGTGCCTTCGTAGGTGATCACACTCTCCAGGTTGAGCGCGTGGCGGATCGGGCAGTATTCCACGGTGATGCCGGCGCCGCCCAGCAGGTCGCGGGCGTCGCGGGCGATGTCCAGCGCCATGCGCACGTTGTTCCACTTGGCCAGCGAGACCTGCGAGGGATGCAGGCGGCCGGCGTCCTTGATCCGGCCGAGTTGCAGGCTCATGAGCTGGGCTGCGGTGATGCGGCGGACCATCTCGGCCATGCGCACCTGAGTCATCTGGGTGTTGTTGAGCGGATTGCCGAACAACGTGCGGTCCCTGGTGTACTCAAGGACTTCATTGAGGCAGGCCTGGGCCGCGCCGATCGCGCCCCAGGTGATGCCATAGCGGGCCTGGGTCAGGCAGGACAGCGGCGCCTTCAGGCCTTTCGCTTCCGGCAGCACATTCTCGGCAGGCACGACCACGTCGTCGAAATAAAGCGCGGAGGTCACCGAGGCGCGCAGCGACATCTTGTGGTGCACTTCCGGGGCGTCGAAGCCCTTCATGCCTTTTTCCACAAGGAAACCCTTCACGCCCTCTTCGGTCTTCGCCCAGACCACGGCCACGTCGGCGATGGTGCCGTTGGTGATCCACATCTTGGCGCCGTTGAGCACCCAGTCGTCGCCCTTCCTTTTGGCCACGGTCTTCATGTTCGAGGGATCCGAGCCACCGTGGGGTTCGGTCAGGCCAAAGCAGCCGATGGCCTCGCCGTGCGCCATCGCCGGCAACCATTTCTGTTTCTGTTCCTCGGAGCCGTAGGTGTAGATGGGAAACATCACCAGGCTGGACTGCACGGAAACGAAGCTGCGCAGGCCGGAGTCGGCGCGCTCGAGTTCCTGGCAGATGAGGCCGTAGGCAACGCCATTCAACCCGGCGCAATCGTAGCCCTCGATGGAGCTGCCGAGCAGGCCCAGTTCGGCGATCTCGGGAATCAGCTCGCTGGGAAAGCGCCCGTCCTCGAAGGCCTGGGGAATCACCGGCAGCGCCTTTTCGTCGACGAAGCGCGCCACGGTGTCCTGCACCATCTGTTCTTCTTCGCTCAACTGGGAGCGGACATCATAGAAATCGAGCGGATTCAGGGATTCCACGCTGAGCCTCCGGATCGCGCGGGGGGCGTGCCGGCCGCGCTGCAAGTTCGTTATATATGTGAAAAATGGCTCCCGGCCGGCGGGGCCGGGAAACCGAGTATCCTACCGCAAAGCGTGTGGGGATTCAGCGGGCGTGAAGCCTAGCGGGTCTGGGGGGCCGGTTCCGCATCGTATTCCGGCCAGGCCTCCGGGCGGCCATCCCGCAAGGCCTTGAGAAGCTGGCGCCGGTGAGCGAGCAGGATCTCGTAGACATGGCGCCGGGCCTGGTCGTAGCTGTTGTCCGAGGTGTCCAGGCTGCTCAATCGGGTGGCAAAATACTCGATATCGGCCAGCACCTCGTCCTCGGTAACGCGGCTGTAGTCGTTCGGATTGCGGTGTACCGGTTCGGTCATGCGGTCCCTGGCAAGTCATTCTGATGGCCGCCGGACTCTTTCCGGTCCGGTCAGGGATATCCTAGCGAGGCCGCGAACCCACGGCGTTAGGCTGACTCCGGCGGCATTTGTAGGATTTGCCCTACACGGGCCCAGGGGCGGGTTCCCGGGCGGGCAAGCACACCGTGTTATCATGCGCATCTGCTTCCGCCCGGTCGGCGTCGCCGACCGGGCGCCTTTATGGGAATTTCCGGCCCGACCAGCCGCGGCACTCACACGGCGGTACGGCCAGTCCGGAGACCGATTCGGCAAGGCGACGCCCGCAAATGACCAACGCACTCGAAATCACCAATCTGACCAAGGTCTACAAGAACGGTGTCCAGGCCCTCAAAGGTGTGGATCTCACCGTCGAACAGGGCGACTTCTGCGCCGTGCTCGGCCCCAACGGCGCCGGCAAGACCACCACCATCGGCATCATCACTTCTCTGGTGCGCAAGACCGGCGGCACCGTGAAAGTCTTCGGCCACGACATCGACACCGAGATCGAGCAGGCCAAGGCCTGCATCGGGGTGGTTCCTCAGGAGATCAATTTCAATCAGTTCGAGAAGTGCTTCGATATCGTCGTCAACCAGGCCGGCTATTACGGCATTCCCCGCAAGCTGGCCTGCGAGCGGGCGGAGAAATACCTCCGCCAGCTGAGTCTCTGGGACAAGCGAAACGATGCCTCGCGGAATCTTTCCGGTGGCATGAAGCGCCGGCTGATGATCGCTCGCGCGCTGGTGCATGAACCGAAGCTGGTGATTCTCGACGAACCCACCGCGGGCGTGGATATCGAGATCCGCCGATCCATGTGGCAGTTCATGCGCCGCATCAACCAGGAAGGCATCACCATCATTCTGACCACGCATTATCTGGAAGAGGCGGAAAGCCTCTGCCGCAACGTCGCCATCATCGACGAGGGCCGGATCATCGAGTACGGCCGCACGCAGGATCTGCTCAACAAGCTGCACTCGGAAATCTTCGTGCTCAACCTGCGCCAGCCGGTGGACGCACTGCCGGCACTCGATGGTTACGATGTCGAGCAGGTGGACCCCTCCACGCTCGAGGTGGAGATCTCCAAGGATCAGAACGTCAACGAGTTGTTCACCCTCCTGTCCGGTCACGGGCTCCAGGTGGTCAGCATGCGAAACAAGGTCAACCGGCTGGAAGAACTGTTCGTCCGGCTGGTGGAAGGAAAGGGCTGAATCCATGTCACGCGCCAAGGCGAACTTCATCGGTTTCTACACCATCGTCCACAAGGAGCTTAGCCGGGTCATCCGTATCTGGATCCAGACCATCATGCCCCCGGCGATCACGGTGACGCTCTATTTCCTGATCTTCGGCCATTTCATCGGCCGTCGCGTGGGACATGTCGGCGGGTTCGATTTCATGGCCTATATCGCGCCCGGTCTGATCATGATGCAGGTGATGCAGAACTCCTACGGCAATGTGGTGTCGTCGTTCTTCGGCGCCAAGTTCGGCCGGCATGTGGAAGAAATGCTGGTTTCGCCGTTACCCAATTTCCTGATTCTCGCCGGCTATGTCGTGGGCGGTATGGGCCGCGGCCTTCTGGTTGGCGCGATTGTGACGGTAATCGCGTTGTTCTTCACCGACCTGCACATGGCACATCCGGCCATCACGCTCTCCGTCGTGCTGCTGACTTCGATCGTTTTCGCGCTGGGTGGTTTCATCAACGCCACCTTCGCGCGGAAATTCGACGATATCTCGATCGTGCCCACCTTCATTCTCACCCCGCTGATCTACCTGGGTGGCGTCTTCTACTCGATCGACATGCTGCCATCGTTCTGGCAGGCGGCGTCAAAGGGCAATCCGATCCTCTATATGGTCAACGCTTTCCGCTATGGCATTCTCGGCGTCTCCGATATCAGCATCGGAGTGGCCTACGCCATTATCGTGTTGTTCATCGCGGTGCTCTTTGGCTTCAGCATGTTCCTGCTCAATCGCGGGGTGGGGCTGCGCAGCTAGCCCATGGCGGGCACGGCTCCCCGGGTCACGAGGCCGCGTCAGGGACTAGACTCATGGCGACGGGTTGATTGTCATGGAGGCACTGCATGTGCGGACGCTACGCCTACTTCGCACCGCCTGATCAGATTGCCCGCGCGTTTGGCCTGGCCGACGTGCCCGATTTTCCGCCGCACTACAATGTTGCGCCGACCCAGGACGCGCCCGTCATTCGCGACATCGGCGAGGGGCGACAGTGTCACCTGTTGCATTGGGGGCTGATTCCCTTCTGGGCGAAGGATGCCTCGGTAGGCAACCGCATGATCAACGCGCGTGCCGAAACCGTCTCGGACAAACCTGCTTTCCGCCGGGCGTTTCGCCACCGTCGCTGCCTGGTGCCGGCCAGCGGGTTCTATGAATGGCGCGCCGAACCCGGCGGCAAGCAGCCCTGGTTCATCACCCTGCCGGATGGCGAACCCATGGCCTTTGCGGGGCTGTGGGAGCGCTGGGACGGAGCCGACGGCACGGTCGACAGTTTCACCATTCTGACCACCGACGCCAATCCGGCCATGCGCGCCATCCACGAACGCATGCCGGTCATACTTCCGCCGGATGCTTTCGATGAATGGCTCAAGGCCTCCAGCGATCCAGAACACCTCAAGCCGTTGCTTGTGCCTTACCGCGGGCCGCTGCTCTCGCATCCGGTCAGCCGCCGCGTGAACAGCCCGCGCAACGACGGTCCCGATCTGGTGGCCGCGGTCGGCGAATGACGATGCGCCGGGGGTGGCCCGTTCTGGTGCTGCTTGGTTCGCTCCTGCCTGGGGGGTGCGCGAGCCTCGGCTATTACGCCCGGAGCGTGAGCGGTGAAGTTCATCTGTTGTCCAGTGGACGGGACATTTCCAGCGTCATTGGCGATCCGACCACCGCGCCCGAGCTCCGCGCCAGGCTCAGGCTGGCGCTCGACGCGCGCCGATTTGCCGTGGACTCGCTGCACCTGCCGGATAATGGAAGTTATACGGAATACGTTGCCCTGGATCGCGAGTACGTGACCTGGGCCGTGGTGGCCACGCCACCATTCTCCCTGCAGCCTCGCACCTGGTGCTTTCCGTTCGCTGGCTGCGTGGCCTATCGCGGCTATTTCGACAAGGCCGCTGCCGAGCGTTTCGCGACCGGCCTGCGGCGCAGCGGTGATGATGTCCATGTCGGCGGCGTGCCCGCCTACTCCACGCTGGGCTGGTTCGACGACCCCCTTCTGAGCAGCATGTTGGCGACCGACGATGCCCAGGTGGCGGCCACGCTGTTTCACGAACTTGCCCACCAGAGGCTCTATGTGCCGGGTGATACCGATTTCAACGAGGGCTTCGCCAGCGTCGTGGCGGAAACCGGACTGGAGCGGTACCTGCGCGCACGTGGCAGGATGGCGGCATGGCGCCAATGGCAGCAACTGCAGGCGCGTGAACGCGAGGTCATGGCACTGGTTGCCCGGACGCGAGAACGTTTGCGTACGCTGTATGCCTCGGACCGGGCGGATGCAGAGAAGCTCGCCGGCAAGCAGGCTGCCTTCCGGCAACTGCGCGCCGCTTACCGCAAGCTCAAGACTTCGTGGGATGGAAGCACTGCCTTCGACGGCTGGTTCGAGGGCCCGTTCAACAACGCGCGGCTGGCGCTGATGAACGCCTATCAGCGGTACCGGCCGGCATTCCGCGCCCTGCTCGCGGAAGACCATGGGGATCTGCAGGCCTTTTATCGGGATGCCGCGAAAATCGGCCGGCGCACTGCGCCGCAGCGTGCCGCTCTGATGGACGTTCTCATGCGCCAGGCCGCACGCGGCC
>JASFQN010000060.1:0-13001 GCA_050115425.1 Gammaproteobacteria bacterium
TGGAACAGCCGCCGGCTGCTGCTCAAGGGTGCCGGCATGGGCTATTCGGTACACGATACGATCATCAAGGAAGGCACCGAAACCCACATCCACTACAAGAACCACCTTGAAGCCGTCTATCTGATAGAAGGCAAGGGTGAGGTGGAAACGATCGCCGATGGCAAGATCTGGCCGGTCGAGGCGGGCACCATCTACGCCCTCGACAAGAATGACGAACACTACCTGCGCGCCAACAAGGGCACGCACATGCGCATGGTCTGCGTGTTCAACCCGGCGTTGACCGGCCGGGAGGTCCACGACGAGTCGGGTGTCTACCCGGCCGACGACGACAAGCCGCTCTGAGATCGGCTGTGAGCGGCCGCCGGCCCAGGCGCCGGCCGCCGCGACACATTGATACAACCAGGAACCGGGTAACGCGCCAGTGTTAGCCGGTTTCTCTTTTGCGAGACCCCTTTCAGGCAACCCCACGGAGGCAGAGAAAACGTTACCCAGGAGGTGAACCGATGGCACTTGCGGCGACCAGACACGATACCGGCGTCGATCTCTATCCTTCCCGTCTGCGCGGCATGCCCCGCCTGATGGAGCGCAAGGACCCACTGGTCTACGGCGGTCCCGGGGACGGCCCGTTGGACCGGGATCAGCTCCGCGAATATGCGGATAACGGCTTCCTGGTCTTCGACAACCTGTTCAGCGCCAGTGAAACGGAACACTTCAGAAGGGAACTGGTGCGGCTGGACAGCCGCGACGATCTGAAGCAGCGTCCCGAAGTCATCACCGAACCCGACAGTCACGAAATCCGTTCGGTCTTCGGCATTCACCGGCATCAAAGCCCGCTTGCGTGGCTGTGCCGCGATCGGCGCATCGTGGATATTGCCCGTCAGCTGCTGGGCAGCGATGTTTACATTCACCAGAGTCGGGTCAATTACAAGCCGGGCTTCAACGGCCGGGAATTCTACTGGCATTCGGATTTCGAAACCTGGCACACGGAAGATGGCATGCCGCGCATGCGCGCGGTGAGCTGCTCGATCAGCCTGACCGACAATGACCCGAACAACGGGCCACTGATGCTCATTCCCGGTTCGCACAAGCAGTTTCTCGCCTGCATAGGCGAAACGCCTGAAGACAACTACCGTCAATCGCTGCGCAGCCAGGAAATCGGCGTTCCCGACAATGAACATCTCGCCCGCGTGGCGCGGGAAGGTGGCATCCGCACCAATACAGGTCCGGCCGGTTCGGTGTTATTCTTCGAGTGCAATGTCATGCACGGCTCCAACTCGAACATCACGCCGTTCCCGAGGAGCAACGTATTCATGGTCTTCAACAGCGTGGAGAATACCGTTGTCGAACCCTTCAGCGCGCCGCGCCCGCGTCCGGACTGGCTGGGCGAACGGCATGACTTCAGCCCGATTCGACCGCAGTAGGTCTCCGGACTGCATCCGATGAGCCGCGGCCTCAAGCTCGTGCTGGTTGCCGCGGCCGTGACCGTGGCCGCCGGGCTGGCGTTCTGGATGGCCGCCAGCCTGGGGCCACGAAACGCCCATCACGGTGCCGAACCCACCCTGGAACGGCTGGTACGCACAGGTCGTGTGCGTATCGGCGTGGCACCACGCACGCCCTTCGCACGCGTTCACCAGGATGGAAGCATTGATGGCGCCAGCGTGGATCTGGCGCGCACCATTCTCGGCCAGATGGGCATGAAATCCGTCAAACTGGTCTCCGCCTCGGGACCGGGTGCGCTCATCGCCAAATTGCATTCCGGCGAGATTGATTTGATCGCGGCCGGCCTGGAGATTTCCCCGGAACATTGCCGGGCGGTCAGTTTTTCGTCACCCGTGTACGTGACCAGGCCGGCGTTGCTCACGCGCAGGGGCAATCCCCTCGGCCTTATCAGCCTGGAAGGCATTGCTGCCAACCCGCGCGCGCGGCTCGGCGTGCCACCTCACAGCCATTCGCTTGCCTATGCGATTGCTGCGAACATTCCGGACGAGCGGCTCATGGAGGTGGGCACCGGCCAGGCCGCAGCCGCACTGGCCGGCGGACGCATTGATGCCTACCTGGATGAAAGCCTGGCCATCAAGAAGCTGCTGGCCGCCCATCCCGGCGCGGGCCTCGAGCGTGCTGATCCGTTCGTTCTGCCGAAACTGCGCGGAGTTCAGGTCCGCCATTACCATGCCTTTGCATTTCGCCCCGAAGACGCGCCGTTCAGGGCCAGTTTCAACCAACATCTGGTGGCATTCATCGGCAGCCAGGCGCATCTGGACATGATTCGGCCCTACGGCCTGGACGCCCACGATCTTTCCGACCGGCGGAATCCCGATTCCGTCTGCACCGGGGAGGCGGACCACTGAGCCGGCACGCTGACGGCAGGCGCCGGGAGGGTATTTCACCAGCCTCGGTGTTCCTGGTGGTGAACCCCCGCGCCGGCCGTGGACGAGGATTCCGGCTGGCGCGGCCCGTGCGGAGGCTTCTGCAGTCGCACGGCCTGGATTGCGAGATGCGTTTCACCCGCCACCCCAACGATGCGACCCGACTCGTTCGCGAGGGCCTTGAACGCGGCCCCCGCATGATCGCCGTTGCCGGTGGCGACGGCACGCTTCTCGAGGCGGTGAACGGCTGCATGACCGCTGCATTCAGGCCTGCCGCGGTGGGCCTGATTCCCGTGGGAACCGGCAATGACTTTGCCAAAATGCTGGATCTGGATTCGGACTGGGAAAAGGCCTGCGGACTGTTCGCGGACGGGCAGACCCAGGCCGTCGACGTGGGGCGATGCAACGACCGCTATTTCATCAACGGCGTAGGCATTGGTTTCGATGCTCAGGTGGCGGTGGAGGCCAATCGCAGTCGCCTGTTGCGAGGCAACGCCGTGTATCTCGGGGCATTGACCCGGACCCTGACGCACCGTTATCGCACACCGCGGGTCCGGCTGGAATTCGACGGTCAGAGCATCGAGCAGGCCGTGACCCTGGTGGCCGCGGCCAACGGCCGGTCCTACGGCGGTACTTTTCACATGGCACCGGCTGCCGTCATAGACGACGGCCTTTTCGAACTGGTGATTGCCGACGCTCTCTCCCGGCGCGGTATTCTGCGCCTCGCACCGCGCGTCATGCGTGGCACGCATCTTGACCAGCCGGCCGTGCGCTGCCTGCGCGTGCGCACCCTGACAGTGACTTCCCGCGATCCGCTGCCGGTGCATGCCGATGGGGAAATCATCGACGAAGCGGCGCATCATGTGCGTATCGAGATGCTCTCGCGCGCGCTCACGTTTCTGCGGCCCGCCGGCCGTGGCGCTGGGACCCCAGATAGATTGCCGCCAGGGCAATCAAGGCACCGCTGACTTCGGCCGCGCCCAACTGCCGGCCAAAGAAAAGCACATCCCAGACAAACGCAAGCGTTGGCTGCAGCAGCAACACCAGTCCCACCGTGGAAGCAGGCACCGTCTCCAGACTGCGTGAGATAAGCACCCAACCAAGGACCTGGCCGGCAATACCGTAGGCCAGCAGCCAGCCGGCATCCGTCCACCGCGACAGGCTCAGGCTCTCACCCTGGCCGAGCGCGACCAGCGCCAGAATTGCGGCACAGATGAGAGACAGCGTGGCCATCGTAGCGTAGGGCGACGGCGCGGCTTCACTCACGCGCGCCGTGCGCAGCGTCAGCGTGTACGCCGCATAGCAGACCGCGGTAATCAGGCCGAACATGACGCCGAGATGATAATCGGGACCCAGGGCAGCCCAATCACCAGCGACCAGCAAGGTGAGACCGGCGAGCGCCAGCGGAATAGCTATCGCAAGACGCCAGGTGAGGACTTCCCCGAAAACGGCCAACCCGGCCAGGGCAAGGATGAAGACCTGAAAATTGGCCAATAGCGTGGCGAGACCGGGGCCGACGTAGAGGATGCTGCGATGCCAGAAAATCAGGTCCAGGGCGAAGAAAAAGCCTGCGGCGAGCGCTCCCGGCATCGCCCGGCTGCGCATGCCAAATCGCTCGCGACGCGCCAGCACGATGACTGCCAGGATGCAGCCACCGAGAAACATCCGGTAAAACGCTGCCGTGGTCGGTGCAACGTGGACCAGTTTTACCCAGACGGCCGAGAAACTGATCATCACCGCGCCCAGAATCAGGCGTAGCACGACTGGCGACCTCCCCTGGCCGCCTGGACGGAGGCGGCGAACTGCCGTTGTTAGAGGTTTCGGCGGGCGGCCGGCCTTGGCGGCCGCCCGGCCGCGATTCAGTGAGTCAGGGCCGATTCCAGCTCGGCAAAGGTGCCTGCCACCCCTGTCGTGTCCACGGGAATACCCAACTGTCGGCCGATACGCGTGGCCGAGAAAATTCCGCACACAGCCATGCCCTTGTCAGTGGTCTCGGCAACAAGCGCGTGCTGACGGCCATGCCGCTTCATGGTCATGACGATATCGCCTACCCGGGAACGGGCTACATCGGCCCGGCTGATGACCTCAAGTTTCTCACACGGCGTCATGACGTCCCGGACGAGGACATCTTCATGATTCACGCCCACTTCCTTCTGGAACCTCAGCGGCCGCTCGCCGATGATGTCGGTCAGCGTGATGAGACCGAGAATCTCGCGCGACTTGTTGACCACCAGCAGCAAACGGACTCCTGCACTGCGCATGCGCTTTTCGGCGAGATCGATGCTGGCGTTGGGTTCGATGGTGACCGCCATGACGCGTGACAGATCGGTCATCACGTCGATGGCCGGACTGTCCTGGGTAACATGTTCGGGCAGGGACTGGCCGGGCGTGACGTAATGCGCACTCCGCGGCAGCAGCTGAACGCTCAGTTCCTTGTATTCCTTCGCCATTTGCATCCCCCGTTGATCTCGTGGTTGGAGTCTTCGACTCCGCCTGCTGCGGTCCATTCCCGGTGACGCACCGGATTCAGATACTCCAGGCGTAGCTCATCTTTAGGAACGCCGTGCGACCGGTACGGGCCAATCCCTGCCGCGTCTCGGCCAGCATGTTGTCGAGATAGCCGGCATACACTGCCGTGCGGGCATTAACCTTGTAGGAAAAGACCAGTTGATTCGCCAAGGTCCGCTCCGTCGCTTCCACCGGGTCCAGGTAAAGTGACGGGTTCTTGTCCACGTGGCTGTACTGACTGATCAGTCTGACAAAAGTTCGCAACGTGAACTGCCACGCAAATCTCACTTCCGCAATGCGCGCATCGAATAGCCGGCCCTTGCTGACGTCCAGTCTCTGATAAGTGTAGCGAAGGTGCAACTGGGCATGCTGCCCCGGAGACCAGGTGAGCCGTGGCACAAGCTTGAGTTCGCGCCCGGGCCGGGTATTGTCGAAATCTATGGCATCCCCGGCGCGGGCATAAAGACCGAAATACAACGCCCCGGTGGGGCGGGCTTCGCCGTAAAACTCGCCAATGTTTTCACTGAAGAAGCGATCATTGTACACGCGGTCCCGGTGGGAACCGGTCAACTCCATGAAGGACTGAGCCGGACCGCGGACACCCAGTTGAAGCTGGCTCTGACGCTCGCGCAATGAACCGTCCGCGGCGTGGCTGATGACCCACTCGCCCTTCAACCGCAACCTTCGGTACCAGTCCTCGCCGCTTCCATACCAGCGATAGCCGCCGCCTGCCACGAATCGGTTGTAGCCGATCTGGGGCACAAAACCGAGGTCGGCGCGAAAATTCGTTCCCACATCACGATAGTCGGAAAACAGAAAGTGATCACGCCGGTCGTGGTCGTAATGCAGGTCGAAAGCCC
The DNA here is from genome assembly GCA_050115425.1 of Gammaproteobacteria bacterium. Taxonomy (GTDB): domain Bacteria; phylum Pseudomonadota; class Gammaproteobacteria; order Natronospirales; family JASFQN01; genus JASFQN01. Next base: position 5,735 of record JASFQN010000060.1, read on the forward strand.
GGCCGGAGAACTCACCGGACGGCTGGTCGAATTCAGCCGCCAGGGCATCCGGGTACCGCGTCTGTGAACCAAGCCACTGGGCCTGGAGCGTGTCGGCCTCGGTCAACCGTACCACACCGTCGCCACCGAACACGTGGTTCATGTACTCCCCGCCGGCGCGGCTTGTATAGATGAGGCCCGCACTGGAACTCTCGCCCAGATCGCGCCGATAACGCAGCACGGCCGAGCGGTTGCTGAAGTCGAATTGCTCCAGATCCGAAGACTCCACGCCGGGAAGAAGAATGGCGGTCGAAGCGTCCTCCACCGCGAAAGCGCCGAGAGCATCCGCACCATGCTTGCCCGTGAGTTTGAGGCCCCAGTCCGGGTCCACAATCGTACGGGTATGCACCGCCTCCATGCGACTGTGGAAAAGATCAGCGCCTTCGAGAAAGAAGGGCCTTTGCTCGGGATAGGAGAGCGAGAACTGATTGTTCACGTCAACTTGTGCCTGATCCGCCGGCACCTGGGAAAAATCGGGATTGATCGTGCCGGTGAGGGTCATGCTCGGCGTGACCCCCCACTCGACATCCAGCCCGGGGCTGACATCCAGACTGCCGTCGTCCAGATTTCCGGGCTCCGATTCCGGTGCCAGATCGGTGCGACGGAGCGTGAGCGACGGTGCGATCTGCAGATCATGCCCCGAGGTCAGCCCGTCGAAGCCGCGAACTTCGGTCAATTGGCACAGATAGCAGTTGTTGCCCCGGGCAAGCGGCACCAGACCCAGGCGGTGATCGTAATTGCGGGGATATTTCCGTGCCAGGTCGATGCGCCAGGTCTGGGGACCCTTGCCACCCGGGAACCGCAGGGAACTGAACGGGATGGCTATCTCGACAATATAGCCCCTGCGGGTGATCCGCCCTGCCGACTGCCAGATGACGTTGAAATTGACATCCGCCGATTGACTGAGCTCGTCGCGAAAACGATCAATCTGAACCCCCAGGGGATTGACATAGAACTGGTAGGCGCGACGCCGGCGATCGTAGGTATCGAGGGTCATGCCCACCAGGTCGTCATTGAACGGCTGGTCACGATCAATCAGATGGGCACGTATGCGTTCCGGATGCGGATCATGCGCCCGGAACGCCACATAAAAGGCCCGCTTGTCATAGGCGAGGAACGCCTCGGTCTCCACAGATGCCGGTGCATTCTCGGCCGGCCGGGTCTCGTAGGCCAGACGGAGTTTGAGCGCATGCGTCCACGCTGTGTCGTCCAAGCGACCGTCGATGGTTGGCGCGACATCGACGCGTGGCACTACCGGAACTTCCCGGCCTGCACGCCCGTGCGGCTCGTCGGCCCCCGCCCGCCCCATGATCAGAATAAATATCAGGAAGAGACCGCGCCCCCACGCGGCCCGCACGCCTCTTATCATTGTTCAACCTGTCAAATCGCGGGGTAAATGTCTACTCTGTGAAGGACCCGGCGCGGGTTCCGCAATATTCCGCTTCTGATGTCACGCCGCACAAGGCCACAGGCACTATTAGACAGACTTGAAGGAAAAAGTTTTGAATCACGAGTCGAATCTTTCCGGAAAAGAGGTGCACCGGGAGATCATCCGCGTGCGCTGGGGCGATCTCGATGCCATGGGACATGTCAACAACAGCGTGTTTCTCACCTATTTCGAGCAGACCCGCGTGGCCTGGCTCCAGCAGATCGACTGGAGCGCGGCGGATGACGGCACCGGCCCGGTTGTGGTCAAGGTCGTCTGCAACTACCACCGGCCAATCAATTACCCGGCCGGTCTGGAAGTGATATTGGCGATCGACAGCCCAGGGCGATCCAGCCTGCCGACCTATTACGAAATTCGCGACATCGATGACCCCGAATGCCTGTATGCGACCGGCGAAGCCGTCATGGTCTGGGTGGACGGGCGCAGCGGCCGTTCAGCTCCGCTCCCCGCCAGCCTGCGAGACCTGGCAGCCGGCTGATGCCGGCTGCCATCATCTCGGTGCCGCTCAGGTTCAGGCGCCACCTTCCGGCTCAGTGAGCTTGAGCGTCAGACACTTGGTGGAACCGCCCGCCTTGAGAAATTCCCCGACCGGTGTTTCGATCACCTCGAAGCCCGCCTGACCCAGTTGCTCGCGAATCCTGACGGACGCCTGGTGCATGATGACGACATTGCCGATATTGACCGCATTGCAGGCAAAACTGGCTGCTTCGTCGTCGTTCACCGCAATGCGTCGGTCCGCGGGAATCTTCGCCTCGATCAGACGGTTGGAGGCTTGATCAAAGGCCTTCGGATAGTAGAGCAGGTATCCGCCCGCAAGCGGGCAACAACATGTGTCAATATGATAGAAGCGCTCATCGATGAGCCGGATGAGTTCCATCGGCACTCCGAACCAGTCGTGCAGGTAGTCCTGTGATTCCCGCACAGTACGGATACCATGACCGGCCCAGAAGAAATGCTCGCCACGGTTGAGCAGTGCGTCAGCCGCCCCCTCGTGATACATGTCCTGCGGCAATTCGTGCACTGTGAAGCCGTTGGCCTCGAACCAGGCCTTGAAATGTGGTTCCTCTCCCTGGCGCTCCTTGTGATAGAAGCGAGTCACCACGGCCTGATCACGGTAGACGGTGCCGGCGTTCGCGGTGAATACCATGTCCGGCAGGCCTGGTCGGGGTTCGATTTCCACCACCTCGGCGAAGCGACTGATCGTATCCCGAAGATTGCGCCACTCTTCAGCGGCCTTTTCCTGGGAAACCTGGTTTTCGTTGCCCTTCATCCAGGGATTGATCATGTAATTGACATGGAAATGGTCCGGCGGACACATGAGTATTCTGGTCGTCTTGGACATGGCTCAACCTGTCTTGCTGTTTTCGGATTGGGAGGTTGAACGGATCCAGGCCGCCAGGGGGTGACGGCGCCGTTGAATCCGCCCGGCGGCCGGGGCGGGAAGCCCGGGATGGCCGCGACGGCAGCGGGGTGCAATTTTAGGGAAGCAGCGTCCGATTGACCAGCCGGCCGGGGCGGGGCCCGCCTGGTATCTCTGGGCCGCAGTCGCGTGACCGTTCCGGCGGACCGGTCATGAATACCGCGATCCTGATCGGAAAAAACACGGGGGGCGAAAGCCCCCCAACCGTCTGCTGATAACCTCCGGGGCGCCCGTCCTGACCCCCCCAGTGAGGCAATTTGCCGTCTATGTTGTTATGCCGGCGACATCACCACATGCAAGCCTCCCCCAAGGCGGGCCGGGCATGATCGCCGGGACTCGCGGGCGTTGCGGATGGCAGGTCCGACGCCCGGGGCCGTATCCGGCCCACTTTCCCTCCCCGATTGACTGGCGCGACCCCTTCGGGCCGGTTGCTGACGCGTGGTCAATTTGCAACGCCCCCAAATTAGCCTGACCGCTGGTCGGCGACAAGCCCCACAACGTTCCGGTCACCTGTTTCGTTTGTCAGCTTCAATGGGTTAAAGGAATGAATTGGCACCCGTGACCCAAATAACGCTTTGAATGATTCTTAGACAGAGTCAACGAAGCGAAAGGGACTGCGAGGTGCTGTTGCACCGGCGCGACACCCCTTCTGATGGGCACGAAAATTCCCGATTGAACGGCGCCGACAGTCGGCTAGACTGTGCGCTCCTTCGCGCCCCCGGTGGGCAATTGGCAGCCACGCCCAGTGACAGGAGTACAAGCCCATGGCCAGCAGGTATGAAGAATTCGCCAAGTTCCGCCAGCGCATGAACGAGACGATCCTCGAACAGGACAACCGGGTCATCAAGCGGATGTTTTCGCTGGACAACCTGGCCTACCGGGAAGGAACACGACTCCCCGTCAGCACCAAGGAAATGCTGGGTCTGGTCGCTTCGCTGGTATTGCGCTGCGACGACTGCGTGTCCTATCACATCAGCAAATGTCTCGAAGCGGGTATCTCGCGGGACGAGTTGTTCGAAGCAATGAGCGTCGGGCTGGTCGTGGGTGGCACGATCGTGATTCCGCACCTGCGCCGGGCAGTTGAATTCATGGACGAATTGCTGGAGGCGGAGCAGAGCGCCGCCGGCTGAGTCCGTCAGCCGGCGGGAAGAAGGTGCCGCAGGGTGGCCACGTAGCGCTGCCGTCCCTCGGCCTGATGGCCGTATTCGTCCATGCGACCCGCCATACGTATCTCCAGCTGGTGGATGCGCTCGGCCGGCTTCGGATGGGTCTTGAACAGAAGCGCAACGCTGCTGTCCTGCGGTTTCATGGCCTGCAGCCTTTGCAGGACCGCCAACAGGCCATAAGGGTCATACCCGGCCCGGGCCGCAAGCACGACGCCAATGCGGTCGGCTTCAAACTCGTCTCCCTTGTCCAGGCCCCGGCTGTAAAGGACTCGTGCGCCGCTGGCGATCTTTTCCAGCATTTCGGCATGTTCGCTACGGTTCTCGAGTATCTGACTGGCCGCCTGGCCAAGCAGATTGAGGCGGGCCTGCTTCTTGATCGCCTTGAGATGATGGCGGCGGGTGACATGGGCGACCTCATGGCCCAGCACGCCGGCGAGTTCGGCCTCGTTCTGCAGCATCATCAGCAGGCCGCGGGTCACGAAGACATAGCCGCCCGGGGCCGCGAAGGCATTGATATCCGGGCTGTCGAGCACGGCAAACCGCCAGGGCAGATCCGGCCGGTCACTCTGCAGCGCAACCCAGCGTCCCACCCGATTCACGTATTCCTGCACTTGCGGATCGTTCAGCGCAGGACTCGCGCCCAACAGCACCGCCGCGGATTGATGGCCGATCAGGCGCTCCTCGTCCTGATCCGGCGTTACCAGGGCGGCCCTGGCGTTGCGGAAAGCGCGCACGCCTTCATTGAGATTGCAGGCCTCAATGGAAAGCAGGAGCATCGCCAACAGAATGCCTGCAAGGAGCGGATAGAGGCGGCGCACATTCATGTCAGCGCCCTCTCCGTTCGGGATCGGCGGGCAGCAGCGGCACATTTTCGCTGCGCAGCTTTCCGGTCGCCGCGAACTGCCGGGCCTGGGTGGCGGACACGGCATAGCGATCCAGCCGGTCGACCGCCGCCGGATCGGGCTGTGCCGTCTTGATGTCACCGGAATCGAGCCCTCGGATACCCGTGGTGGCAGTGCTCTGACGCGAACCGGTCCGCGATCGGCGAAAGAAGCTGAACCAACCGCCGGAATCGTCATCACGGCTTGCGGTTTCGGTGCGGGTCGGGCTGCTTCCGAGACGGACGCTGAACATGCGCAGCCAGCCTTCGGCCCCGGCGTCAGTGCGCACCTTGTACCAACCACCCTGGCGCAGGAGAATCTGTACCGACTGGTTCCCGGCGACGCTGGCAGTTCGGCTGGCATCCGCGTACGGCGCGTCCTGGAGCTCGGCAGGCCGGGTCACGGTCGCCCGCTCGCTGGCGCCCGCCACACCGGTGGCAAGCAACATCGCCAGTGCGATCAGCAGCTTAGTCATTGCCTTTCCCCAAACACGGGCTCAAACAGCCTGACCGGCTTTTCCCGCCCTTTCACTTTATATGACCCGTGGTCGCGGAAGTCAAAGCCGTCGGCACAGCGGGCCCGGGTCGCCTCGCTGACCAGGATGCGCGCCACACCCTTGGTCTGGCCTTCGATCCGGCTGGCCAGATTGACGGTGTCGCCAATGGCCGTGTAGTCCATGCGGTGCTCGGCGCCAATGAATCCAACGACCGCGGGCCCGGTATGGATGCCGATGCCGATGTCGAAGCCCTGATCCAGGTCGGTCAGCTCCCCCCGGAAGGCCTCAAGCACCTCGATCATTTCCGTCGCCGCGCGGATGGCGTTGTCTGCCTGCCTGGTGTCTGCCAGTGGCGCCCCCCAGAAGGCCATGATGGCGTCGCCGATGAACTTGTCGATTGTCCCGCCGTGCCGGAAGATAACTTCAACCTGACGGGAGAAATAGCGATTGAGGAGATCCAACACCTGCTCTGGAGGGCGCGTCTCCGAAAGACTGGTGAATCCGCGAATATCGGAAAACAGCACGGTGATCTCGGTATTCCGGCCGCGGGTATCCAGGCGGGGCCCGTCGTCCCCGACCAATTCTGCTACCACGCGCGGATCCAGGAAGCGGCCGAACATCCGGACCGCATGTTTTCGCTCATTGCGCTCGCGCAGGTAATCGAGCAACGCGGTTGCAACAAAGAACAGCCAGGCAAAGGCCAGGGGCTGGATGACCGGGACCAGCACTCCCCCGCCGGCCAGGAAAGCATACGCGGCCACCAGCCAGATCACGGTCAGGGCACCGAGGATGGCACCTATGGGAAAGGGCCCCGTCCTGCGGGCGAAGGCCAGGCCCAGAAAGACAAGAAGAACGACCGCCAGCAGAGGTGCCAGCCAGACGGGCGCGCGCGTCAGCCAGTCTCCCTCAGCCAGGTTGGCGAGCGCAGTTGTGAGTATGTAGACGCCGGGTGTCTCGCTCCCCATGGGAGTCGCTCGCAGGTCGTGGAGTTCGGATGCCGTGGAGCCGATCACCACGATCTTGTCGCGGAATTCGTCGGCCGGGCGATGCGGCTGACGACGCTCCATATCCCTGAACACATCGGCAAAGGACAGCGTTCGGTACGCGTAAGGAGGCGCTTTCCAGTTCAGGATGATGCTGTCGCCAGGAGGCTTCTGGAAGCCGAGATCTCGGCCCACACGCCAGGGGAGCGACGGAATGTCCCAGCCTCCGACGGGAATGTTCACCCAGTAGCGGCGGCCAATGCCGTCAGGGTCCTCGAGAAAGTTGATCGCGCCGATGCGACCAGTGCGGGTCAGACCTTCGATGGGCGCAATGGCGCGGAGCTGGGCATCCGCTTCGGGGTCCGGCCCCGGGGTGAAACCCAGTCGCCTTCCGTAACGCGCCAGGGGGAGGCCGGGGGCGTCGCTGTCCGGCAGCCAGACCATGGGAAAATAGGTGTGCTCGCTCGACGCGGCTACCTCGCTGAGGTATTGGTCCGCGTCCGGATGCTCGATTTGCGGATCCGAGAAGAGGATGTCGAAGACGACCGCACGCGGTTTCTGCGCGAGGATGCCCTCAAGAAGCCGGGCATGCACCGAACGCGGCCAGGGATAGCGGCCGAAATCCGGCGCCATCAATGCCAGGCTGCGCTCATCGATATTGATGACGGTGAGGTCGCTGTTGGCCGCCGCCGGGCTGGCATGCAGATGCTGCATCGCATCCTGGAGACGCCAATCGGCTGTGCGCAGGAAATGCAGGCCACCAAATTCCAGAATCATGAGCCCGGCGATGACGCCGAGGCCCCACACCCGTATGCGGTGCATGCCGCTCCCCTTT
>JASFQN010000061.1:0-12918 GCA_050115425.1 Gammaproteobacteria bacterium
CCGAACGGGTCGGAATGGAACGCACACACCTTTACCGGAAGCTGCGTTCCCTGGGAGTGGATATCCGGCATGGCGGTGAGGAGCAGGACGGCTGAACCGCCGCCACCGCAGGCCGCAAAAGACAACGGCGGTCGATTGACCGCCGTTGTTGTCGTGCGTCAGCAGGCAGAATCGTCAGGCGGCGCGCCGTGCACGCAACAGGCCGAATCCTGCCAGTCCCAGCAATGCGAACAGGCCCAGGGCACCGCCCCCTCCGGAGCCCGAACTTCCTGAAGAGCCGCCCGCGATGGTGATGTTCACGCTGTCGCTGTTGTCGGTCTTGTCCGAGTCGTTCTGATCCGAATAGACGATGGCCTGGCCCGTGGTGCTCGAGGCACCCGCCAGCCTGATGGTGTAGCTCACCGACGTGCTGGCTCCCGCTGCCAGATCGCCCAGGTCACATTCCACCCACCCGATCACGGCCTGGCAGGCGCTGCTGCCGGACATGTAGACCATCTGGGAGGAGTCGATCAGCGGGTGGTAACTGCGCAGCAGCACGTGCGTGGCCGGGTTTCCGCCGTTGTTGGTGACCTTGGAGGTGAAGGTCACCGTTCCGCCGGAGGTCACGCTGGTCTTGTCGGCGGATTGGGTGACCGCCAGGTTCGTGGAAGGTGCGCCGTCCTCGAAGCGCCACACGGCGCCAGCCGCCGGTTTGCCGGCATAGCTGCTGCGATCGGCGCCGATCAGCAGCTGCGAGCCGGACAGTGCCAGTTCGTTGAAGCTGCCGAAATCATTCGACTCGCTGACCGCCGACGGGATGCCGGCGAGCAGCGTCTGCTGCCGGGCCCAGGCGCCCGTACTCGGATCGTGAACGTAGTAGTGCACCTCTCCGTCCGCGCCGTTCTCGGTACTGCCGTTGAATTCGTCCACGTAGAGCTTGTCGCCACTGAGCAGCATGTTGTTGCCAAAGATACCGAGCGTGTGCGGCTTCGGCGGACTCAGGCGGAGCTGCAATTGCCATTGGCCATTGCTGTCCCGCTGGAAGATGTAGACCTGGCCGGCTTCCGCCACGCTGTTCACGGTGGCAAACGAGGCCGACACGGCGGCGAAATCACCATCCATCACGATGCGCTCACCGAAGGATGTCTTTACCTCGCCTGAGGCGGGATACAGAATCTGATCTTCGGTCCAGAGGTTCGTCGACGCATTCCGGTTGAAGACGTAGACCGCGCCCGTGGCCTGGCCGCCGCTGACGGTCGTGCCGGCGCCGACCATTGCGGTATCACCCTGCAGAGCGACGGTGTCGGCCACGCAACTCCCGGCCTGGCTGGCATCGGGGCCGCGCAGGGTCGTCTGGTAGACCCACTGTGCCGAGCTGCTGTCGTAGGTGTAGACATACGCGCCGATGTAGGCGGTGCCGCCACTGTCGACGGTACTGGCGCTTACCACGAGCGTATTGCCGGAGGCTGCCAGTTCCGGGCAGAAATGTCCGCCGTCGGCGGCGTCGACGGGAACCAGCGTCTGCATCTTCTGCCACGCGCCGCTGCTGTCCTGCGTATAGGCGTAGACGGCCTCGTCATACGCCGTGCCGCTGTAATGGGTGCCATTGGCGAACACGAATACGGTGCTGCCGGTCAACGCCAGGTTGCGGCCGAAATAGTCATTGTCGCCATTGTCCGGGTCGGCCACCCGTTGGCTCGGCTGCCAGTCGCCGTTGCTGTCGAGCTGATAGAAATACACCGCGCCCGCCTGGCTTACGCCATTGCTGCCGGGTGCCTGGACGGCGCCGACCACCAGGTTCTGACTGTCCGCGGCGAGTGCATAACCGAAACGGTCCGAGCCGCCGTTGTCGGCCGAACGCAACTGCGTTACGGGTGAGAGGGCCGCCTGGGCGGCGGCCACCGGCAGGGCAGTACCGCTGATGCCCACGATCAGGGCGGCGGCAAGGGAAAGGCATGAATCTCGCATGGATGACTCCCCGAATTTGAAAAACAGGAACGGTCAGGCTGCATCGGACCTTGGCATGTCTCGCCAGTGCTTTTGACAGCGGGGACAGGCGAGGTTCCGCGCCGGTGATCGATCACCGGATCATCCGTCGAGCCGGACCACCAAGGCGTTGATGTCATTGTCCGCCAGGCGGCGGCGGATGCTGTTCAGCTTGTTCAGGTCGCTGATCGGTCCGACGCGCACCCGATGCCAGGTCTCGCTGTTGTCGATCGTAACCTGCTGGATGCTGGCCTCCACGCCCAGCAGCGCCAGTCGTGCGCGAAGCTTGTCGGCGTCCGATTCGTTACGGAAGGAACCGACCTGGAGGATATAGCGGCCGGGTTTGTCGACCTTTGCCACGGGCGCATCCGGTTTCACGTCCATGTCGGCATCCGGCACGACCACTTCGAAACTGGGCAGCATCTTGTAGAAATCGAACTTCGGCTTGTCCGGCTGCTTGTTCGCCGAATCGTCGCTTCGATTGCCCGGTTCCGGTTGCTGGTGAGCCGGGGCTGTCTGCGCCACGGAGGCGTGATTGGTCCCCAAAGCCGCGAGCGGCGCCAGCATGCCAAGCGCCCAGGCCGCGCCGAATCCGATGGCGATGCCTGCAACCAGCCACAGCCAGCCCGGCGCGCCGCGCGCCGCTGGCCCGGGATCCGGGGGAATGGCCGTGTGCTTGTAGTCCTGTGCCATGGCCTACATGGTATCCGGCGCGGAGACGCCAAGCAGCGCCAGGCCGTTGGCAATGACCTGGCGTGCGGCGCTTACCAGGCAGAGGCGGGCGTTGCGCAGGGCCGCGTCCTCCACCAGGAAGGTGTGCGCGTTGTAATAGGTGTGAAAGTCGTTGGCCAACTGGCGCAGGTAATGGGCCATGAGCTGCGGGGCCCGGTTGGCGGCCGCACTCTCGACCATCTCGGGAAAGCGCGAGATGCTTACCAGCAGTTCGTCCTCGTGGCGCTCGCTCAGCCGGTCAAGGCTGGCCAGGCCCAGTTTCCGGTCGAATGCCAGCCCTTTTTCCTCAAGCTGGCGGAATACGCTAGCCACGCGTGCATGAGCGTACTGGATGTAATAGACCGGATTGTCCGCGGTCTGGGAGCGCGCCAGTTCGATATCGAACTCCAGGTGCTGGTCGTTGGAGCGGTTGAGATAGAAGAAGCGCGTGGCGTCGGTACCGGCTTCCTCAATCAGTTCCCGAAGGGTCACGAAATTGCCGCTGCGTTTGCCCATGCGGCCGGAAGCCAGTGTGACAAACTGGATCAGAGCCACCGTGAACTGGTCGCCGCGCCCGGTGAGCGCCTCGATGGCGGCCCGCACGCGGGCAATATAGCCGTGATGATCCGCGCCCCAGACGTCGATGAGTTCGTCGAAACCGCGTTCGAGCTTGTCCACGTGATAGGCGACATCGGAAGCGAAATAGGTGTAGCTGCCATCGTCGCGGACCAGAACCCGGTCTTTCTCGTCACCCAGTTCGCTGGTGCGCAGCCATACCGCACCGTCTTTTTCATACACATGGCCACGTTCCCGCAGCAGGTCGAGTGCATGGGCCACGGCGCCGTGTTCGACCAGCTCGCGTTCCGAATACCAGCGGTCGAAATGCACGTTGAAGCCGTCCAGCGTGGACCGGATGGAGGCCAGCTGGGCTTCCAGCGCTTCGCGCTGGATCAGGCGGTAGTCCTCATCGCCAAGCAGTTCGCGGGCACGACCGATCAGCGCGTCGATGTAGGTTTCCTTGTCACCCTCCGGGGCATCCACGGGCAGGCCGTGTTCGATTTCGGAGGCCGGCCTGAGGAAGCGTTCGCCCTCGCGTTCGAAGAGCACGCCGGCGATGTCGCGGATGTAGTCGCCCGGATAGCCGCTGGCGGGAAAGTGCGGGGTCTGGCCGGCACGCTCCAGGTAACGCAGCCAGGCGCTTACCGCGAGGATGTCGGTCTGGCGGCCCGCGTCGTTGATGTAGTACTCGGTACCGACTTCGTGGCCGGCGGCCTGCAGCAGCCGCGCGACGCTGTCCCCGTACGCGGCATTGCGCCCATGCCCTACATGAAGGGGGCCGGTAGGGTTGGCGGAGACGAACTCCACCAGCACGCGGTGTCCGCTCCCCTGCGCCGCGCGCCCGTATTGTTCCGCCAATTCGAGGACCTGGGCAATTTCGCCGTGATAGGCCGCGGGTGTGAGAAAGAAGTTGATGAATCCTGGTCCGGCGATTTCCACTCGTGCGATCCGGTCGCTGGCAGGCAGCGCAGCCACCAGTGATTCGGCGAGATCCCGTGGTTTGCGGCGCGCGGCTTTGGCCAGTGCCATGGCAATATTGGATGCGAAGTCGCCGTGGGCGCGGTCGCGGGTACGCTCCACATGCACCACCGCCGAGCGGGCCGCATCGCGGTCGAGAATGTCAGCCGGCAGGTCGCGCAGGGCCTGGGAAATGAGCTGCTGGATGTGGTCTTTCAAGACGTGCGGACTTCCTGGAAACAAAGGCGCAAGTGTACCGTTTAGCCGCCTGTGAGCGCCAGCGAAGGCGGCATTGGTGGCCGGTTCCGCACTCAGAAAAGGTCGGCCGGGTCGACGTCCACCGACCAGCGAACCCGTCGGCTCTCCGGCAGCCCGTCCAGTCGGGGAACCAGTTGCCCGAGCGCGACCTGGAGTCGCGCGCGCCGGTCGGCCTGGAAGAGCAACTGGAAACGGTAACGGCCCGCACGACGCTCCATGGGGGCCGGCACCGGGCCGAGCGCGGCGATGCGGCTGGCGGGATCGGCGAGGGCCAGATCGCGCGCGGCCCGCAGGAAGGCGGGAGGCGTCCGGGGGTCCGTGCTTTCGGCACGGAGCAGGGCCATGGCCGAATACGGCGGCAGGCGGGCAGCCTTGCGCTCGGCCAGGCAGGCCCGGGCGAATTCGGGATAACCCTTCCGAATGAGAGTCAGCAGCAGCGGATGCTCCGGCTGGTGGGTCTGTATGAGCACCTCGCCCGGCCGGTCGGCGCGACCGGCTCGTCCGGACACCTGAACGATCAGTTGCGCCATCCGCTCGGTGGCCCGGAAGTCCGGGCTGAACAGGCCCTGGTCGGCGTCAACGATGCCCACCAGCGTGACACCCGGAAAGTCGTGGCCCTTGGCGAGCATCTGCGTGCCGATCAGGATACGCGCCTCACCGGCATGGACCCGGTCGAGCATTTGTTCCATGGCGCCACGCCGCTGAACGGTATCGCGATCGATGCGGGTCACGCCCATGCCCGGGAAGCGGCCCTGCAGCGCGCTTTCCAGTCGCTCGGTGCCCTGGCCCAGTGCCCGCAGGTCCTCTCTGCCACACTCCGGGCAGGCCCGCGGAACGCCCTGTTCGGCGCCGCAATGGTGGCAACAGAGCCGGCCGCGGCGCTGATGGAATGTCAGCCGGGCGTCGCAGCGCCGACATTCGCCCACCCAGCCGCAATCATGGCAGATCAGCACCGGTGAAAAACCGCGGCGATTGAGAAAGAGCAAGGCCTGTCCGCCGGCGGCAAGGTGGCGGTCAAGCGCCGCGAGCAGAGTCGGGGAGAGGCCTTCGCTCAGCGGCTGGGAGCGCACGTCGAGCACGCGCATCACCGGATGGCTCGCCGCCCCCGCGCGCTCCGGAAGTGGCAGGTGGCGGTAACGGCCCTGGCGAACATTGAACAGGCTCTCCAGCGAGGGTGTCGCCGAGCCCAGCACTACGGGCACGCTGTTGCGCTGGCCGCGCATCACCGCGAGATCGCGGGCCGAATAGCGCAAACCTTCCTGCTGCTTGTAGGAGGTGTCGTGCTCCTCGTCCACCACGATCAGCCCAGGGTGCTTGAGGGGCATGAATACCGCCGAGCGCGTGCCGATTACCACCGGGGTCTCGCCGGAGGCCGCGTCCAGCCAGGCAGCGAGGCGCTCGCTGTCGTTCAGTCCGGAGTGAAACACCGCGACCGGACAGCCCAGCCGGGCGCGAAAGCGGGCCACTAGCTGCGGTGTGAGCGCGATCTCGGGCACCAGCACCAGTGCCTGTTCATCGCGGGCCACGGCCGCGCGGATGCCGGCCAGATAGACCTCGGTCTTGCCGCTGCCCGTGACACCGTCGAGAAGGAAGGCCTGAAAGCCGCCCAACGCGCTGCTGATGGCGGCCGCGGCGGCGGCCTGGTCGTTGTTCAGTTCCGGTCCTTTCGTCGGCAGTTGCGCGGGCGTGTCCGCCGAGGGTGGCAGCATTCTCACCAGACCCCGGTCGGCCAGCGCCTTGAGTGCACGGGCGGTGTCGCCCCCCGCGGCGGCCAGCTCCGACTGGGTCAGGGGCGCGTTTGCCTCGCGCAGCATGCTGGCCAGCGCCGCCTGGCGCGGGGCGCGCCGAAGGCTTTCCGCGGACACGGACCGTCCCTCATCGGTCAGCACCCAACGCGGCGTGCCCGGCCGCTCGGCGGGCCGGCCACGCCGCAGGTGTCCCGGCAACAGGTGGTCGTGGACTTCCCCGGCGGGGTGGCGATAGTACTCCGCCACCCAGCGCGCGAGATCCATGAGTTCATCGGGAATGAGTGGCTGATCGTCGAGCAGGCGTTCAGCGCGCTTGAGACGCGCGCCGGGAACGTCGGTGTCGCTGCGAACCTCGGTGACCAGCCCGACCAGGTGACGCCGCCCGAAAGGCACCCTCACGCGCATGCCCCGGCTGAGCCGCGCGGGGTCGCAGCCGACCGGGGGCAGGTAGTCGAACACTCCGTAGACCGGCACCGGAACGGCTACGCGCAGGACGGGTTCGCCTGGATCTCGCATTGGAACGGATGCTCCCCGTTACGTGCCGACAGCGTGCGGCGGGGCGCTCATGATACTGGATGAGGGCCGCAATGCATGCCGCGATGCCCGTGAGGGGGTGCATCGAAGCCTGGTCGCGGCAGTGATCCGCGGCCGGCATTGCCAGCATCTCGGGAAGGGCCACCCGTTGTCCACAGAACCTGTGGATAACTCTGTGGACGAATTGGGGTCAAGCGCCGGAATCGGCCTTTGTCTATGGGAAGCGGTTAAATTGGTGAAAAAATCGCCCATTATTATTTCATTCAAAAACAAGAAGTTACAAATTTTCGCAGATTTTCTGCGCACTTACGGGTGCCCGGGGCCGGCGTGATGCGTCAATGTGCATAACCCGGTGCCGCGGAATCGCGTTAATCGATCTTTGTCAAGCCCCAAATCCGCCATAATTGGGAACAGACATTCCCGGTCCGATCGACCGTCGACGCGATTTTCGCTGCCCTGGAACGTGCATGAACTCCGACAGCCTTAAGAAAATGTCGTCCCGCCCATCCGGTGAAGCCGTCCGCGGGCACCGGCTGGCCTGGTTCGGTCGCTGGATCGCGCCGGCAGCCACGGCGGCGGCACTGGTGCTTATTTTCGTGGCACTCCAGCGGGCGCGTCAGCCGCCACCCCTGCCGGAGGATGCCGACCCGGTCGTGCTTGCGCTGGTGATCGACAGCAGCGATTCGGGTGGGGATTTCGCTTTCTATCCCTGGGCGATGGCCCGTTCGGCGGCGGTGACGTTGTCGCCCGGCGTTGCGGACGGGGGTGCGGTGGCCAGGCCCTGGGACAGCCTTGGCGCCCGGCAGCGGGCGGTGCTTGAGGCCTTCCGCGGTCGCTGGACCAATCTGGCAGCGGACGAGCAACAGCAATGGGTCGCCTTGGCGGACCGCTGGCTGGGCATGAGCCGGGCCCGCCGTGCCGAGGTCCGCAAACAGCTCGCGGAATTTCGCCGGCTGCCGCCCGCCGATCGGGTACGCATTCGCCGGGCGTTCGTGCAGTTTCAGGCCCTGCCCGCCGACCGCCGGGCGGCGTTGCGCCGTCGCCGGGACGCCGCGACCCCGACGCGTGAAGCGCCGGTGCCTTGAGGGGCTCGGGGTCAAGGTTTCGGTCAGAGTACGTCCTTGCCGCTGATCAGGTCCCGCAGCGTGGGCGGATTCGGCGATCGTTCCATCTGGCCGGATTTCAGCCGGCCGATGTAGTTCCGGTAGGCGGCCATGGCCTGATGGCCGAAGATCAGGATGATCGGTACGTTGGCCCAGAGCATCACGCCCGTGCCGATGCCCGTGAGGTTGTCGAGCTGGTCCGGCGTCTGAATGATCGGCAGCGTGGCCACAAAGACCAGTACGCAATAGATGTACTTGTACGGCAGCACCGCTTTTTCCCCGAACAGATAGACGATGCCCTGTTCGCCGTAGTAGCTCCAAGAAATCATGGTCGAAATGGCGAACAGCCAGGCGGCAATGGACACCAGCCACTTGCCCAGTCCCGGCATGGCGTCATCGAAGGCCTTGGCCGTCAGAGCGGCCCCGGGATAGGTCACAAAGATGCCGGTGTCGTCCACGCTGGGACGCGTTTCGCTGCGCGTCCAGTTCCAGTGAATCATCCACCGTCCGTCAACCTGCTCGACATCGCCGTCCAGGCGGTGGAGCCGGTTGCCGGTGTCGGGGTTGAAACTGCCCGAAAGCCGCATGAATACATTGTCGCCGGCCGTCCAGCCGCCGTTCGCGCGCGGTGGCGCTGGCGTATCGGGCAGCGTCCAGGTGTTGGGTGTCGCGGGAACGGCCTGCACCGGCGGGGCGACCGCGTAGTGCGCCTCCGGGCCACGGTTCCAGATACCCGAACTGAGGATGACCAGCGCCGTGAGGGTGCACACCAGAATGGTGTCGATGAATGGCTCCAGTCCGGCCACGACGCCCTCACGCACGGGCTCGTCGGTCTTGGCCGCGGAATGGGCGATCGGCGAGGAGCCCTGTCCCGCTTCATTGGAAAAAAGCGCGCGCTTCATTCCCATCAGGAAGGCGAATCCGGCAGTACCGCCCAGAAACGCGCCGGTGGCCTCCTGCGGATTGAAGGCGGAATGAATGATCAGGCCGAACATGGCCGGAATCTGGGCCCAGTTGACGATCAGTACGTAGATTCCGGATGCCAGGTAAAGGATCACCATGAAGGGCACCAGCCGTCCGGCGACCGCGCCAATGCGCTTGATGCCTCCGATGATCACCATCCCGACCAGGACGGCCAGCACGAGGCCCGTGACCCAGCCCGGAATATTGGTGTACTGCTCGGTAATGACCCCCACGTTCCAGGCCTGGAACATGTTGCCGCCGGTGACGGTGGAGACCAGCAGCGTGATACAGAAGACGACGCCGACCACCTGGCCCACCCATTTGAGGCGCGGATTCCAGTGCGCGAAGCCCTTGCTTGCCACCCACATGGGCCCCCCGTGGGGGTTGTCCGGGTCGTGGGTGTTGCGATAGATCATCGACAGGGTCACTTCGGTGAGCTTGATTGCCATGCCGAAGAACCCGACCACCCACATCCAGAAGACCGAGCCGGGGCCGCCCAGCGCAATGGCGAGTGCCACTCCGCCGATGTTGCCCAGGCCCACGGTCGCCGACAGCGCCGCGGACAGGGCCTGGAAATGATTGATTGCGCCAGGGTCGGCAGCATCGTCATACAGCCCGCGGATCACCGCGGTGCCGTGGGTCAAAGCCCGATACTGGCAGAACACGCTCCAGAGCGTGAACAGGACACCCACGCCAACCAGCACGTAGAGCACCCAGTTGGCCCAGATCACGCCATTGATGGCGCTCATGAAAGCATCGAGATGGTTCAGGAAAGCCGACATCAGGACTCCACGCGGTACCGCCCGCCAGGGCGCCTGCCTGAAATCATGGCCGCTATCGATCGCTGATGCCAGTACCCCGGGTCACTTCCCCGGCAGGCCGTCCGCCGCGTTCCCGTGTCCCGGGGGCGCCTTGCCATGCCTGCACGGACGCAGCCGGTGGCCGACGCAAGGAAAGGTCGCTTCAGGCGACGGATACGGTGATGCGAGATATCCGGGACCGCCGGCCGGCGGCCCCGGATGCGGGAGGTGTCAGCGTTCCACGATTGCGGTGACGCCCATGCCGCCGGCGGTGCATACCGACACCAGCGCGCGGCCCGAGCCCTTCTGTTCAAGCAGCCGCGCCGCGGTCGCCAGCACCCGGGCGCCGGTGGCGGCGAAGGGGTGGCCGATGGCAATGCTGCCGCCCTTCACATTGAGCTTGCTGCGGTCGACCGGGCCCAATGGCGCCTCGCGACCCAGGCGATCGCGACAGAAGCTTTCCGATTCCCAGGCCTTGAGCGTGCAGAGCACCTGCGCCGCGAAGGCCTCGTGAATTTCGTAGAAATCGAAGTCCTGCAGGGTCAGCCCCGCATCGTCGAGCATTTCGGGCACCGCGTAGGCCGGCGCCATGAGCAGCCCTTCGCCGTGGACGAAGTCCACCGCGGCCACTTTGCCGAAGGTCAGCCAGGCCTGGACTTCCAGGCCGTGCGCCCGGGCCCATTCCTCGGAGCAGAGCAGTGTGGCAGCCGCGCCGTCGGTCAGCGGCGTGCTGTTGCCCGCGGTGAGCGTGCCGCTGCCGCTGCGGTCGAAAACGGGCCTGAGCGAACCGAGTTTCTCCAGGCTGGAGTCCTTGCGCACGTTGTTGTCCCGGGTCACGCCGTTGAACGGCACCACCATGTCCTTGAAGAAGCCTTCCTCCCAGGCCGCGGCGGCATTTCTGTGGCTGGCCAGCGCCAGTTCGTCCTGCTCCTTCTGGGTGAGCTTCCATTCCTTGGCCATCAGTTCGCAGTGCTGGCCCATGGACATTCCGGTGCGCGGTTCGACCACACCCGGAAAGCTGGGTTTGAGCATGCGCGGACGGAATTTCAGCCAGGGCTTCAGTTTCTGGCCGAAGCTGCGACCCCGCGCGCTGCGCAGCAGAATCTTGCGCAGGCGTTCATTGACCACCACCGGCACATCGCTGGTGGTGTCGGTGCCGCCCGCGATGCCGGCCTCGATCTGGCCGGTGGCAATCTTGTTGCCCATCAGGATGGCCGCTTCCAGGCTGGTGCCGCAGGCGCGCGCCAGGTCGAAGCCCGGCGTTTCCGGCGCCAGGCCCGAACCCAGCAGGGATTCGCGCGCCAGATTCCAGTCGCGCGAGTGCTTGATCACGGCGCCCAGCGAGACATCCCCCAGACGCTCGCCCTTCAGGCTGTAGCGATCCACCAGTCCCTTGAGCGCAGCGGTCATCATGTCCTTGTTGCTCATTTCGGCGTAGGCTCCGAAAGCCCGACTGAAGGGAATGCGGACGCCGCCGACGATGGCCACTCGACGCAGCTTCTGTTCGCTCATTGCGCTACCTCCTGATGATCCTGTATAAGCGGGCGCCCGGTCCCGGGGAACCCACAGCGGTCCCCCGATCCGAACAAGCGTTTGAATTGGGATTGCCATCATGCCACAGCGTCACCCGGATTCGCTAACCGCCGCCCGCCGAATGGGCGGCGAGGCGCTGGCAATTCTGGCCCTGGGCGGACCGCTGGTGGCGCACAATCTCGCCAATATGGGCATGCAGTTCGCGGACACGGTGATGGCCGGGCGCCTCGCCCCCCGCGATCTGGCGGCGGTGGCCGTGGGCGCCAATATCTGGGTCGCGCTCATCGTGCTGGTGCTCGGCATCCTGATGGCGCTCTCGCCGACCGTGGCGCATCTTTACGGGGCGGGGCGGCGAAGCGAGATCGGCCACTATACGCGGCAGGGCTTCTGGCTCAGTCAGCTTCTGGCCTGGAGCGGATTCGCCTTCATTCGCCATCTCGCCCCGCTCATGCATCGACTGGGCGTGGATCCGGCCGTCGTGCCGCTTACCGACGCCTATCTCGACGCCATCAGCTGGGGCCTGCCCGCGATGAGCGCCTATCTGGTGCTGCGCTTCACCAGCGAGGGGGTCTCCCACACCCGCCCCATGCTGTTCATTTCCAGTGCAGGCATGCTGCTCAACATACTGGCCAACTGGGTGCTGATGTACGGGCACTGGGGCTTTCCGCGTCTCGGCGCAGCCGGCTGCGGCTACGCCAGCGCCTTCGTGATGTGGTTCATGGCAGGACTGTTCGCCTGGTATGTCGCCTGGCGCAAGTACTACCGGGCCTATGGCATTTTCGAGCGGTTCGAGTTGCCGCATCCGGGAACCCAGCTCGAGATCCTGCGTCTCGGCGTACCCATCGGCGTTTCGGTGTTCATGGAGGCGAGCCTGTTTTCCGCCACCGGCCTGCTGATGGCCACGCTGGGTGCGGACGTGGTGGCCGGGCACCAGATCGCGGTCAACTGGGGTGCCATGATGTTCATGGTCCCCATGGGGCTGGCGATGGCGATCTCGGTGCGCGTCGGCCAGGCGCTGGGCCGTGGCGATCCGGCGGGGGCCCGGTTTTCTTCATGGGTCGGGGTGGTGATGTGCGGCGGGTTCATGCTGGTCTCGGCGGCCGTGATGCTGTCAGTCCCCGGATTGATCGCCTCCCTGTATACGCACAATCCGGCGGTACACGGCATGGCGGTTTCGCTCTTGGGCATGGCCGCGATCTTTCAGCTTTCCGACGGCCTGCAGGTGAGCGCGGCCGGGGCGCTGCGCGGCTACAAGGACACCCGCGTGCCCATGTTGATCACCATCGTCGCCTATTGGCTGGTGGGTTTTCCGCTGGCCTGGTGGCTGGGTGTTCAGGCGGGTCTCGGGCCGCGCGCGGTATGGAGTGGCCTGATAGGCGGGCTGACCTGCGCGGCCGTGTTGCTCGGCGTGCGTCTGGCGCGCACGACCCGCCGCGCGGCCCGCTCCTGAGGTTCGCTTCGGCTTGCCTTTCCGGAGCCGCCCGCCTATAAACAGTCGTTTCTCCGCGGAGCGGCAAGCGCCGCCCCCACGACCTGGATGCCATACATGAGAGCACTCAGACTTATCTCCGGCCTGTGCCTGGCCGCCGTGCTGGCCGCGTCGGCGACCGCCGCACCCGTCGCCGCCCGGCTGGAGGCGCAGGCAGCCAGCATCCGTACCACGACGCTGCAAAACGGACTCAAGGTCATCGTCTGGCCCGACCACGACATCCCCAACGTGGCGCTCTACACCTGGTTTCATGTCGGCAGCCGCAACGAGCGTCCGGGTATCACCGAGCTCTCGCATTT
>JASFQN010000062.1:0-12623 GCA_050115425.1 Gammaproteobacteria bacterium
ACGCCGAAACGCCGTCCACCGAAAAGAGGAGGAAGTCATGAATGACTTCAGGCAACAACGACGCGCCGACCTGTGGGTCGCTCTGGGTTTGCTGCCCGGTACAGCCGCCAGTTTTTCCGTCTGGTCGCTGGCTCGCGTAATCACGTTCGGCGCTGCTCGGGCAGCCGAAAAAACGGGTCGATCCGGCCCGCCCTGCGAGGGGGATGGACGCCATCCCGTCCGGGAGGAAGCTGCATGATCGATCTCTACTTCGCGCCCACGCCCAACGGGCTCAAGGCCAGGCTGTTCCTGGAAGAGGCCGGATTGCCCTACCGGCTGGTGCCGGTTCGGCTCAGCCAGGGCGAACAGTTCGCGCCCGATTTCCTCCGAATCTCGCCCAACAACAAGATTCCGGCGATCGTCGATCATCAGCCGGCCGGTGGTGGCGAACCACTGACCGTGTTCGAGTCCGGCGCCATCCTGCTCTATCTCGCCGACAAATCGGGTTGTCTTGTTCCGCGCGAAGGCCGCGCCCGCTTCGAGGTGATCCAGTGGCTGTTCTGGCAGATGGCGGGGCTGGGTCCCATGGGCGGTCAGATGGGGCATTTCAACGTCTACGCGCCCGAGCCGGTGCCGTATGCACTCGACCGTTACTGCCGGGAGACCGCCCGGCTGTACAGGGTGCTCGACCGCCGGCTGGCTGATCGCGAGTTCATCGCCGGCGACTACTCGATTGCCGATATCGCCTGCTATCCGTGGGTCGTGCCCCATGAGGGGCTTGGCCAGACGCTCGACGATTTTCCGAATCTGAGTCGCTGGTTCCGACAGCTTGCCGGTCGTGCGGCCGTGCTCCGTACCTACGAGGGTGTGGAAGATGTCTACGCCGTCTCGCGGCCCCCGCTGGACGATGAGGCCCGCAGGGTGTTGTTCGACCAGACGGGGGAGGTGGGCTGATGAATCGCACCGCATCGAATCGGCGGCTGGCGTTTGCCCTGGTCGCGATCCTGTTGCCGGGGTTGCCCGCCACCTTCGCCGCGGGCGGTGCCGAGTCGCCGGTGCTGGAAACCCCGCTGCCCAACGCACCCGGCCTGCAACTCAAGGCGATTACGGTCACCTATGCGCCCGGGGCAAAGTCCCGTCCGCACGTACACGACGCCTCGGTATTCGTCTATGTGCTCTCGGGCACCGTGCGCAGCCGCATTGCCGGGCAGCCGGTCCATCTGTATCGGGCCGGTGAGAGCTGGTTCGAACCGCCCGGCACCCATCACCTGGTCAGCGAGAATGCCAGCGAATCCGAACCCGCCCGGCTGCTGGTGGTGTTTGTCGCCCGTCCCGAGGCGGCACTGACCCACTCGCCTGGACAATCCACACCGCTTCACCCTGGAGAACTTTGATGTCGTCAGATATGAAAACAGACCCGCTCGCGCTGCTCGCGGCGGCGCTTACCCTGACTGTCTGGTCGTCTTCCTATCCCGCGATTTCCTACGGACTGCGGGTGTTCACGCCGGGCGAACTCACCCTGTTGCGATTTCTCACGGCGTCGCTGTGCTTCGCCGTGCCGGTTGTGCTGGGCCGGGTGAAGCTGCCGCCGAAGGAAGACTGGCTGGCGCTGGTGATCCTCGGACTGCTCGGCAACACCGCCTATCAACTGTTTCTTGGCTATTCGATGACACGTATCAGTGCCGGTGCCGCCGCGGTGGTGATCAGCATGGCCCCCGCCATCGTCTCCACGCTGGCGGTGCTGCGTCTGAAGGAAACCCTGAACCGTGCCGCGATCCTCGGGCTGGTGGTTGCGTTTGGCGGCGCAATGCTGGTCACCGTGGGGCAGGGCCATTCCCTTCATTTCGATCCCATGGCACTGCTGGTCTTCATCGCCGTGCTCTGCTGCAGCAGCTACTTCGTCTGGCAGAAGCCGCTGTTGCAGCGGACCAGTGCGCTCGGCTTCACCTCGGCCAGCATGTTCGTGGGCACCCTTGGCATGATCCCGTTCGGGTGGGACCTGCCGGAGAAACTGCTGACCGCGCCGCACGCGGCAATTTACGCGGTGGTCTATCTCGGCCTGCTGCCCACGGTGGTCGGCTTTCTCAGTTGGAGTTTCGCGCTGTCGCGGGCGCCGGCATCGCGCATCTCCAGCTTCCTGTATCTTCAGCCGGTGGGTGCGATGCTGATCGCCTGGCTGTGGCTGGGCGAAGTGCCGGTCTGGCTGACAGTGGTCGGCGGCGCACTCGCAATCGGCGGCGTGGCGCTGACCGCGACCGGCGGGCCCGCGCCGGCCAGGGTGGCGTGTCGGGTCCGTTGAGCCCGACGGTGCAGGCCACACGTCGCAGCTTCATGGCCGCGTCCTGGGGAGGCAGAAAGATGGCGGAATATTTTGCAGACATTTCGTGGGAGCTCGGTGAGGGCGAGGATTTTCCGGGCAACAAGTACAGTCGCGGCCACAAATGGAAATTTGATGGCGGATACGAAATGCCGGCGTCTTCCTCGCCTCACGTAGTTCCGGTGCCGTTTTCGGTTGAGTCCTTCGTTGATCCGGAGGAAGCCTTTGTCGCTTCATTGTCGAGTTGCCACATGTTGTGGTTTCTTGCGCTGGCGGCAAAGGACGGATTCATCGCCCGGCGTTACGACGACAAGGCAAAAGGCGTGATGGCCAGGAACGCCGAGGGCAGGCTGGCGATGACGGAAGTGGTTCTCTCACCCGTGGTAGCGTTTGATGCCGGCGCAAAGCCCACGGCCAGGCAGCTTGAGCGGTTGCACCACGAAGCTCACGAGAAATGCTTTATAGCGAATTCCGTCAAGACCGCAATACGAATCGAGCCAGGCTGAGTGGCTCATACACGCCAACCGACACATTGCGCCGGGATGCACCATCCGGGGAATATGCCCGATCACGCGCTTACTCCGGCAACGGACCGAGAATCTTGATTGCGTTGTGTGCGCAGGCCCTTTCCAGACGTGCGAAGTCGGGCTCCGCAGGTGGTGGCAGTTCGTTGCGCTTGGCTGGTACGCCTGCCTCGCGGGTCATCTCCACAAAACCTTCCGTGCCGCATACCACAAGCATTCTCACGGCCGTATGAGTGCGGAAACCGTGGGCCGTGCCGCAAGGCAGGTGCACATAGCTGCCCGGGCCGGCGGTGATCCGGCGCCCGTCATCGAGATACACGGTCAGGCTTCCCTCGAGCACGTAGAACGCCTCGTCCTCGGCGTCGTGCCGATGGAACGGTGTCTGCGAATTGGCGGGTAACCGGTTCTCCAGCACGGCGAATGCCGAGCCCGTTGCGCCGGAGGCTTTCACGGTCAGAAGGTTGTCGAGGAACCAGATCTGCTCGCCTTCACCGGGGGCATGCACGATGACCTTGGGATGGCTTTGAGCGGGGCCTGGGAGGGCATCGGCTTTCATTGTCTGTCACCTCGGGTTGCCGGACATCGATCTGCGAATTGAAAGTAGACAAATCGTAAACGCACCGCTAGTCTCCATTAATGCCAAAGACCGGTGCAAAAACAGACCAGCTAGACTGGGGTGATCTGCGCGTCGCTCTGGCCCTGGCCCGCAGCGGATCGGTGCGCAAGGCGGCACGCAGCCTGGGGGTAAGCCATTCGACCGTCCTGCGACGAATCCGGCAGCTCGAACAGGCCGCCGGCGTCCAGTTGTTTCTGAACAAGGGGGATGGCTACGAACCCACCGCGGCGGGCCAGGACGTGTTCGACACGGCGTGTGAACTCGAAGAAACCGTCCTTGGCCTGGAACGGCGTGTCGCGGGACGCGATCAGAGCCTCTCGGGGCGTGTGCAGGTCACCTTTCCCGATCCCTTTGCGCCATTGCTGATGCCGGCAATCACCGGAATCGCCCGCGCCCACCCGGGTATCCAGATCGGCCTGTCGCTCGGTACCGGCTACCTGGACCTCGCGCACCGGGTGGCGGACCTGGCGGTACGCACCACGGCAAGCCCGCCACCGGATCTCGTCGGTCGACATGTCGCGACGGCGGCCGTCGGCGTGTACGGCTCGGCGCGTTACCTTGATGAGCACCGCACGGATGACCTCGAAGCGCTCGACTGGGTTGGCTGGGAGGAAGGGTCTTCGATGTACTTCGCCCGCTGGATGGCGGAACAGGTACCCGGCGCAAGGATTGCGCTACGCGTGAGTGCCGCATGGGCATTCCGGGAGGCGCTTGACGCCGACACAGGCGTCGCCATCCTGCCATGTGCACTTGGTGAACTGCGGCCGGATTGGCGTCGCGTCACACTCGTGCCGGAAGCGGCCACACCACTGTGGGTGCTCACGCATCAGGATCTGCGCCGCACCGCACGCGTGAGCGTGGTGCGCGAAGCACTGGTCGAAGTAATCAAAGCGAATAGCGACCTGATCGAAGGGCGTGTGCAGGCTTTGCCGAATGCCAACAAGTCTTGACTCGCCCAAGGACTCTTTGATCTGACCTTCCTGCAGCCAGATCGACCCGCACATTGCCGATTGGATCGGCGTGTCAGGGTAACTCAAGCACGTCGGGAGCGGGTGAGTCCTGAAATCACGCCATATCATCAATGCATCTGTCGCTGCGTACGGCGGGTGTCATCCTGTGATACAAGCCAGCGGCCCCGCATGGCCCTGTCCGTATCCCTCCCGGTACTTCCGTCAGGCGTTTGACTGCGAACACGATTCCTGTTTGCAGGAAATCTGGTCATGTCCGTTTATCGGTCTATATTGGAATAATCGGGGGATCCGCACTTGCGGCTCGCGTGATCGTGGCACGCTGCTACGGGATTGAAGAAGGGGGAAGACAATGAGCCTGTTCTACAGATTCCAGTATCTGGTCGGACTGACACCCTGGGAACAGATGCCGTCCCTGCCCATCGGCAAGCAGGCGGTTGCGCTACTGGAACAGCAGGAGAGCAGTCTGGAAACGCCCTATGGGCGCGCACTCGATCTCGGGTGCGGCACCGGGTTCTGGTCGGTTCGCCTGGCCCGGCGGGGATGGGAGGTGACCGGCGTCGATATCGTACCCAAGGCGCTGCGCACGGCCCGCAAACGGGCGGAAGATGCTGGCGTGGACGTGCAATTGGTCGAAGGGAGCATTACGGCGTTGACCAGCACGGGCGTCGGGTCCGGGTACCGGTTGATTCTGGATTTTGGCGTTCTGCACGGACTATCAAGCGATGACGTACGGACGGTGGCCCACGAAGTCACGGCCGTCGCAGCCGACGATGCCATACTTGTGATGTACGCGTTCTCGCCGGGGCACAGGGGGCCTTTGCCGAGAGGCATTGATCGTCAGGAGATCGAACAGGCGTACGACGGTTGGACAATCACCGACGAGACGGCCTTCGAACTGGATGGAGCACCCCGTTTCGTGCAGAAGGCACAGCCTCGTTTCTATTGCCTTCGCCGCGGGTGAAAGTCGATGCGCCTCGGACCAATCCGGCCTGCCGGAGTCGCGGCCATGAACAAAACCGCCCATTGAGTGGCCTTCTCCCCCGGGATTTCGCGGTCCCCCAGGCGAGCATTCTTGAAACCTGACGGCCACCCTGTCCGGAGCGTAGATTTTGTCGAGGCTTGGCCTAGTATTGGGTGTCCGGCTCAGTCGTTTTGTCAGGCGACGGACGATCAGAAAAGCCGGCATCGACAGGTCATACAGGAGAGACGGCCATGCGAGTCGCCAAAGAGGATGTCGAGGTGCGGATGCAGATTCCGGGCGCGGTGATACGGCAACGGATGGATTTCGGGGATGCAAGCGGGTTGGGCAGGATCAGCTGCGAGTTCTTCAGCCTTTCGGCCGGGGTGGACACCACACCCTTGTTCCAGGGCTTGCAGGGCGATTCCTGCCAATGCCCCCACTGGGGTTTCGTGATGCGCGGTCAGCTGACGACGACGGACGAAAACGGGGTGCAGGAGACGGCCAGAGCCAACGACCTTTTCTACTGGCCGCCCGGTCACAATGTCAGGGTCGACGACGATGCAGAGATCATCATGTTCAGCCCCCAGCACGAGCACAGTCTGGTCATCGACCACATGATCGCAAAGGTTGGCGATCAGGACTGAAGCAGCCCGGTGGCACGGACCGAAAGAGAAAGACAGACGGTGTGCCTTGTTACGGGAGTCGTTTGTCACGGGAACGGCTGCCTGGAATGATTCCATTCGTTTTTGCGAGGCGCGCGAAATGAGCCGAGAACCGATGGTGCCTGAGACAAAAGGTGTGACCGTAGAGCTTCTGAAAACGGTCGACCTTGGCCCTGAAATCGAGGGCATGGCAGGGCGTCAACTGCGGATGCGGATGGTGACCATCGAGCCCGGTGGCGTCTTCGGCCCACTGCACGATCACAAGGACAGGCCGGGCACGGTCTACATCCTGCAAGGGACGATCACCGACCACCGAAACGGCGTCGTAACCGACTATGGGCCCGGCGTCGGCTGGCCCGAAGACAGAAATACCCTTCACTGGCTGGAGAACAGAGGAAGTATTCCGGCAGTGGAAATTTCGGTGGACATCGTCAAGAAGGAATGAATCCGGCAGAGTCTGCGAATCAAGACACGGAAGCGTGATCAGGGGCCTGCATGTCTTTTGTCACTCTCCTGGGCTGCCAGGGCTTTCCGCAGATTGGATCGTGATATGAAAAAAGTCATTTCGTTTGCCTGAAAAGCGCGATTGCCTGCAGACAGGTGATCTCAAAACACGAATTGGGGCTGGTATGCGAACTTATAGTGTCTGGATTGTGGTAGCACTCTTGATGGCCGGTTGTGCGCAACAGCCGACGCGGCAGACGGAAAGCAAGAAAACAGCCCCGCAGGCCTTCATCGACCGTAGTGTCATCTATTACCCGCTATCCGGGGACACATTCGAATTTGCGAGGGAGTACACGTATCCCAACGTCAGTTCGGGCATGCAATTGACCTACCGGGCAGCTGAATTGCCGGACGCAAGGATCGACATTTTCGTCTACCCGATTGGCGATGTCCCCCAGGACCAGGCGTTGGCGAGGGATCTGAACGATGTGCGTTCAGGTGTTGACGGTATGGTGAAGCGGGGAAGATATGCGGATGTCAAATATGGGGACCTGACTGAGTTCAACGTATCGCTCAAGAATGGTTCAGCGTTGCATGGCAAACGGCTTCTTCTGGCCTTCGGGTTGGATGGGAGTCCCAAGACTTCAGCGGCCTATCTGGCTTATAAACAGCTTTATCTGCTTGAAATGCGTATTACTGTGCCGGCGGATTCCGGCGACATGCTGGAGAATGTGGGGGACAGAATTGCCAGCGAGACATTCCGCAAGATTCATATCTTGAATGAAGGGACGTGTGCCTTGCAGGGTATGCCTATCGGGGGAGATGCCGCTCAAGTCAGGCAGGCTTTCACGTCATGGATTATGCACGCGGTCGAGATATCATGCGTAACCGAATTGAAGCCGGAAAATTTTCAGCCAGGTAAAAATGAAGGCGTGCAGATTCTGGAATTTCAGCCAGAGAATTGGAGATAAATAGAGAGTCTGGACACGCTATGGTCTGACTGATTCATTGGGTGTCCAGGAATTCATCTGTTAACGACGTGATCGAAAAAAGTGGGCAGCCAAGCCAATAATTGCCGGCTGACTGCTCTTCCGATCATGTTTGGGTGTGGCGAGTGCCCGTCGGATGGCTGTCAGCCGCCAATGCATCGCGGGAAGGTGGAAGTGAGTTGACTGTCCCTAGGTATTGCTTCGGCTATTGGATGTCTTGTCTTTGGCGTTTCGCCGACACGGATCGACCGGACCTCGATTGGATTGCGCCCTGACTGCGACTCCAGTCGGTGGGCAGGAAGGGTGGCCCATATTTATGGTCGGTCCGCACCTGGACTATGATTTACTTTATCCGTCCTGTGGAGGGCATCAAGCCATGCTGACAGAAGAGTCGACGAATTCGCTCAGCACTTCGGCGGGGCGCATTCCAGTGGCGGGTCTCGGTCATGTGTTGTTTTCGATGACTCTGATTTCAATCGGCATCGTCGGCCTGGTCAATGGCGGCTTTACTTCCATATGGACAGGTGTGCCCAGACACCTTCCAGCGCGGGCGGTTCTGGCCAATCTCTGTGCTCTGGTCAGTCTTGGGTCGGGGATTGCACTTCTCTGGCATCGCACGGCCAGTCTGGCTGCCCGCCTTTTTCTCATGTCCATGCTCGTCTGGTTGGTGCTGTTTCGGCTCCCTCTCTTTTTGACCGCTCCCGTTACAACGGCGGTCTGGTGGGCTGGCGGTGAAACCGGGGTCATGATCGCCGGGTCCTGGCTTCTATCGGTCTGGTTCACGCGTGGCCGAGACAGCGAGCGATTGGCGTGGCTAGTCAGTGACAGGGCTATAGTGATCGCGCGTTCGCTATACGGACTGGCCTTGATCCCATTTGGCATCGCCCACTTCACCTATCTTCAAAGAACCGTTGGAATGGTGCCGAGCTGGCTGCCCTGGCATCTCGCCTGGGCCTATGGCACCGGGGGTTCGTTAATCGTGGCCGGCACTGCGATCCTTTTCGGTTTTTGTTCACGGCTGGCGGCCTTGCTTTCAGCGGTGGAATTGGCCTTGTTCACGCTTCTTGTCTGGGGCCCGGTTGTGCTGGCGGGTCCCAGCGCATCCCAGTGGAACGAACTTCTCGTTTCTTGCGCCTTGACCGCCAGTGCCTTCGTTGTGGCCGATTCCTGCCGTGGCAGGCCGTGGCTGTCGGTCGGCCGGTCGTAATCGCTGCAAACCTCCGACAAATACCATCGTTGATACACGCCCCGCTGTCCGGCTGCTGATTGTGCGGTTTTATTCGCTCTCGTTGCTTGTCTGTGGAGCCATACCGGCGCGATGCGTCAGAAATGTGTACAGAGCATGGATTTCGGCATCGGTGAAATGCCGGAACCGACTACGGGCAACCTCTGCCATCAGATTCAGCTCACGCTCGCCCGTCGGCTTGCCGGTTCGCATCAGGTTTTGGAAGGCAGATTCGGAATAGCCGGCGACCACTGCCAGATTGGGCGCCCCCATTTCCGGGGTGCCATTGAACCTGGCGCCATGGCATTCCGAGCATGAGGTTTTTGCCAGGTAATGTCCGTAGACCAACGGATCGGAGCGGTCGACGACCTGGCGCGGCTTGCTGTGGTCGATTTGTTCTGCCTGGACTTTGTAGTCTCCCAGGACGATGCCGAGTCTTGCCAGGGGGCCGAGGGAGATTTCTTCCTCGGGTCCGTCGCTTAAAGGGAGGCTGTGCAGATAGGCGAGGATGTCGCCAAGGTCCCGGTCACTGAGTTCATGGAACATGGCAGAGGGCATGGCTATCGAGCTATGGCCGTCTGGAAAGACGCCTTCGCGAATGATCTTCTCCAACTCCGCATTGGTGCGCATGCGGACCGAACGGGTCAGGTTTGGCGTGACGATGCGCGCAACCCAGGGTTTGTCCAGGAACAAGCTGCCTTGTGCCTTCCGACCGTGGCAGCCGGTGCAGCCGCGGGTGGCGGCCAGTCGCCGGCCACGCGCTATTGCCTCGGGTGTTTTTGGGACAGAGACGGGGGAGCCGGATACTGCATAGGCGTGGTTGATCGCGGTTTCGGAGGCCACATAGATATAGGCCACGCCCGACAGGGTGGTGCCCAGCAAGACGCCAAGCAAGATCCCGAATCCCTTGAGAAGGCGCCGAAGCCCCGTTGACGTTGTCATCGAATACCCTCCGTGTCGTGCAACTCTGGTAGGGGATGGGTGGTTGTGCCCGAAGTCGAGGCGACATTCACCGGAGGAGGCGTCCACCCGATTCCGTGTGCTCGTCACTTCCTTCCGCGGGCGCCCTCGTACCGGGTGTTCGGCTCCCGTCGACCAGAGATTCTCTCGGCCCGGGACGCGCCCGAACACCAACGACGCGGAGCCGCGCGGCCGGAGTTCGGGCTGTAGCCCACGTTTATAGTTGCATATAAATATAACCCTTCTGACCGTAAATGGCCGCATCGGTCAGTGCTGACAGTGTGACGGTCACGTCCGGGTCCACGACGCTGTCAGGCAGGTTGTTTTCCGCCAACCCCTGCGAGCAAACCATCAGTTCGACACCGGCCTTCTTGAGTGCGTGCACGATCGGCAAGTTGGGGTTATCGGCATGGAATGCCTTTTGATAGAAGGCGTTGTTGGCGCTTGCGAAACCAATTTTTCCATCGAGCAACGCCACGATGTGGACGTGATCCGAAGGTACCTTGGCATAGGCCATCAGATTCACCAGGCGTGCGAGCCGGACGAGCGCCTCGTACTGCCCCGCGGGGTCGCGATTGTCGCTCACCATATCCACGAAAATCCGGTAGTTGACCTTGGGATCGGGGCGCACGGGCAGATTGGGGCGCGGATGCACGCCGCCAACCCCCGGAATGACCGGGTATATCCATTCCGGCGATTGCGCCGATTTTTCGGCCGCCCCGGCTTGCGCAGCATGAAGTGGTGCCAGCATCAGCAGTAGGACCAATGAGCCTACTGATAGTCCGCGCAGGCGGTTCAGAAGAGCAAGGTGCCGATTGGATTTTGCACGAATATCGTGGTGACCCGATTCATGGTTCATGAGGTGATCTCCTTTTGACAAGAACTCAACGTACGGACTTTCGCCGTATGGTCACACGGAAATATAGTTCTGTCTCGACAGCTCTGCTTCAAAGGCTCGGCCGGTATCGACACGAGCAGTCGCCGAGCGCTGCGGCATGCAATTGCGTGGTATCGGGTTCGCGCACCTTCCGGCTCCAGGGAGGCCCGGCGAAGCGGCCTTTCAGAGGCTGGCGCTGGATATCGCGGCTACTGAAGATCCTTGATGCACGGCCCGGCAGGGCTCGGTGGGCCGACGAAACGGCTTCAGTTTCCCCCATTAATTGACTTTTGTCACAGATACGCTACAGTTGTAGCATCTCTGCTACATGGACCACATGATGACTTCGCCAAACGCTTCCGGGCCCGAACTGGACATCCTCAAACTCCTCTGGCGCTTTGAGCGCCTGAGTGCCCGCGAGATTCACAACCACCTGAGTGTGACGCGCGACTGGGCTTACTCGACTACCCGCACCACCCTTGAGCGCATGGTCGCCAAGGGCATGCTGGCCAGGCAAAACGTGCATGGACTCAATGTCTATGTGCCGGCGGCCGCCAAAGTCCCGACCCTGGCCTCTCTGATTCGAAACTTCACTCGCCGTGTGCTCGATCTGCAGCCCACGGCGGCCATTCCCATGTTTGCGCAGAGCGAATTGCTTGATGAGCAGGAGCGTGCCGAACTGGAACGGATGCTGCGTGAAGAAGAGGGAGACGACCCGGCATGACTGAGCAATTCCTGTTTGCTGCGATACTCAGCAATTTGCTGGGCTTGCCCATCGCGGCGATCACCCGCCGCCTGCTCTTCCGCCGCGGACGGGCGGTCAGCGGCCTGGTGTTTGCCCGTGTGGTCTTCGTCGGCCTGGCCTGTCTGCCCTGGCTGTCGTTGTTGCTGGCGCAACTTGCGGCGCTGCCGGCACAGGGAGCATTGACTCCCATTGCGCTTGGCTTGCAGGGGCTGACGCCCGGCATGGCAGTCGAAGACGCCTCCCACCGTCTGTCCGCCGCGGGTGGCACACGCCTGGCTTTGGCGGTCGACTGGACCTGGTTTCTGGTTTCGGCATCGATGGTGGCGCAGCTCGTATCGGAGCGGCGACGTTTCGGCCAATTGGCGAAGCATGCCATCGACGTGGATGTCGGCCAATTCAATGTATCACTGCCGCGCGGTCTGAGAGTGGGTGCCACCGCCGCCCCGGTGGATGCGTTCGTGAGCGGAATCCGCGCGCCACGGATCGTGGTGCCGCTGGTCTATGTGAACCGCACGCATCGCCAGAACCTGACCGCCGTGCTGCGGCACGAAGTGGCACACATCCACCAGAACGACACGCTTTGGCTGCCGCTGTGCCGCCTGTTCTTGTGCCTGTCCTGGCCTGTCGCACCGCTGTGGTGGGTCTATCGGGATTTGCGCCTGCAGACCGAACTTGCCGCCGACCAGAACGCCTTGCGCGGGGCCGGCGCGAAGCACCGTCGTCATTATGCCCGTGCCCTGATCGAGGCCATGGGATCGCCCACCCGGCAAGTGGCGAATTCGCTGCCGGGATTCCATCCAGTAACCACCAGGAGAATACGCATGCGCCTGTCTCACGCAATCCATACCAGCGGACCAGATCAACAACGTGCCGGACGCCTGCTCGCCGCAGTTTTGGCAGCATCGCTGCTGATCCCGGCGTTCTGCTTCCAGACCGCAATGGCCGCGGGCGTCCATGGATTGCATTTCCTCGCCCCGTTGCAGGCCGGCTGGATTTCATCCGCGTTCGGTCCAAGGCCCAACCCGTTCACCGGCGGGCCGGCCTATCACCATGGTGTGGACATCGCCGCACCGGCCGGCACACCGGTGCTGGTCCCGGCGGCCGGGACGGTCACGTTTGTCGGCCACAGGGACAAGCGCAAGGGCCTGATCGTGGAGGTACGTCATGCGGATGGATTCCGTACCGTCTACATGCACCTGCATTCCGCGTTGGTCAAAACAGGCCAGGTTGTTTCAGCAGGTACACCCATAGCCACGGTCGGCAACTCGGGAAAATCGCTCGGCGCACATCTGCACCTGGAACTCTACCGGGGCAGCAAGTTGCTCGATCCCGCCAGGTACATGCCGCTGGATT
>JASFQN010000063.1:0-12438 GCA_050115425.1 Gammaproteobacteria bacterium
GGGGCCGGCTTTGCAGCGCAGCGGCGGAGGACGGGTTGTGCCCGTCAACGCAAGGTCGCGTCTTGCGTGTTGTCCAGATGCAGCGCGATGCAGGAGCTTGAACTTCAAGACGGTCCTGATCCCGATGTGTGTCCTGTGAACCGTTGCCCGTCCGAGGCGCTCATGCCCTGGATCAAGCGTGAACGCCTGGTATTCGCAGACAGCTTGCCGGACGCCGCTTTGCCCCTTTCCGGCCGCATTGATTCTGTCGGGGAATTGGAGTTGCGCAGTGGGCTCAGATGAACAGCAAGGGAAACAATCCCACCAGGCAGCCAATCATGATACCCACGGTTTCCGCCGCGATGATCTGGTTCTGTGTCAATTCCCCGTTTGCCGGAGGGGGGAGCTTGATATGAACGGCTTTCTCCACCCATCGGCCCGACAGAATGCCCACCATATCCGACAGCGTATTGCCGAGGCCGGCGGCGAGCAGCGTGCTTGAAACGCCCATTCTGATAAAGAAGCGGTCAATGCTCTCGCCGAACACGATCATCAGAAAATTGTCGATGAATCCAAACACCATGAAAGCGACAGCGATGGACAACACCCTGTTAAAGACTCTCTGTATCATTTGCGACCCATTCTGTTTTCAGCGGACCCCGGGATATCCCATGACGGACCGGGGTTCCGGTTATGGCAACATTCGCGCGCAGCCCGGTTTTTCGCTAGTGGTTGCCTGCAACCACGCTGCGCCGGTCGGTTTCGATGGCGGGC
The DNA here is from genome assembly GCA_050115425.1 of Gammaproteobacteria bacterium. Taxonomy (GTDB): domain Bacteria; phylum Pseudomonadota; class Gammaproteobacteria; order Natronospirales; family JASFQN01; genus JASFQN01. The sequence goes on from JASFQN010000063.1 coordinate 754, forward strand.
CGGGCGGTGCGCCGCACGGCCCTGGAAAACCGGCGTACCGGCTAGCCATCGCTGGATGAAAACCCACGTGGAATCGACAGCCAGGCGATCAGACTGCTGAGAAGGGCCAGGCCGCCACAGACACTGACGAGCACACGGAATGCGCTGACGTAGGCATGGGCGACGGCCTTGCTGACCGTGGCGGTCGTGCCGGCCGATGCCGTGGCCGGCGCCCGCAACTCCCCGAGCGCCGACGCTTGCTGCTGAAGCTCGGCGACGAGTTGTGCCGGCACATCCGTTTGCTGCAACTCCAGCGCCAGGCGCGTGGAGAACAGGCTGACCGCCAGCGCCGTGAGACCCGCAACGGCGACCACGCCGGCGAGACGGGCCGCGGTGTTGTTGATCCCGGAGGCAATGCCCGTCTGACGTTCACCAACGGCATTCATCACGACAGTGGTCAGTGGGGTCACGCTCAAGGTCATCCCCACCCCGATGACGACAATCGCAGGCAGGAATCCGCTGGCCAGATCGGAGTCCACGCCGGGGATCGCCATCACGAAGAAGCCCGCGGCTGTTATCGCGGGACCCGCGGTCAGGAGGGTTCGTGGATTGAAGCGCTCGACCAACTGTCCCGCGAAGCGCGAGCCAAACCCCAGAATGATGGTGAAGGGCAGGAATGCCGCCCCGGCTGTGGTTGCGGAATAGCCCTGCACCTGGATGAGATTGAAAGGCAGGAAATACAGGGCGCCACTCAGGGCGCAATACAACAGCAGGGTCATCGCGTTCGCCCCGCTGAAACTGCGCGACCGAAACAGGTCCAGCGGCAGCATCGGGCGGGCAATCCGTGATTCACGTTTGAGGAAAGCCAGACCCAGCACGATCACCGCCAGTGCGATCGCCAATCGCGGTAACGGGCGCATGGCCCCGACCAGTGCGTAAATCATCAGGGACAACGTGGCGGCCAGCAGGACTGCACCCGGGTAGTCGAGGGCGGCCCGCGTTTGCGGCAGACTGCGCGGCACCCGCCACAGACCGACAGAGAATGTGATTGCGGCCAGCGGCGCGATCAACAGAAAGACGGCCGGCCAGCTCCACTGATCCACAAGCCAGCCACCCAGGACCGGGCCGACCGCAGTCGTGAGCGCGGAAGCCCCCGCCCAGGTGCCGATGGCACGCCCGCGCTCGCCGGTTTCGAAATGCGTACCGATCAGCGCCAGGCTGGAGGGGACAAGCAGCGCAGCGCCGAAGCCCTGGACCAGCCGGAACGCGATGAGGATACCCAACGACGGCGCGACGGCGCAGGCCAGCGAGGCGGTGCCGAAGATCGCCGTGCCGACGAGGAATATCCGCCGCAGCCCGAATCGATCACCGAGGGAGCCGCCGATCAGCATGAAGGCCCCCAACGCGAGCAGATAGGCATTGACCACCCACTGCAATTCCGTCGAGTTCGCCTGGAAATGCGCCTGCAGGGACGGCAGCGCCAGATTGACCACGGAGCCTTCAATGAAGGCGAGACTGGAGCCAAGGATTGCGGTCACCAGGACCCAGGGCTTGTCCCGCGCCGGGCATGCGACCGGGGGACGCTGCTCCCGCATCAGGGCGGTGTCACAGGGTTGTCGCGTTCCGTACGCCAGCGTCATGCCGTCACCCGCTCCATGAGTCGTCTCCACCTGGCTTCCGGAATATCCACCTTGTTCGAGTCAAAAACAACCGGCCACGCGCGGACGCCGGCCGGTGCCTATACTTCACGTCACGGGTCGGGTATCGATCACGCAACGGAAGCACGCCGAACGGCGCCTCGGGCGCGGCGGGAGGAGCCTGCGATGTCAGCCGAAACCTGTGAACACCTGATGGCAATCAACGAGGTGAAACAGCCGCTCCGGTACGAATGCGAGGAATGCATGAAGACCGGCAGCCGCTGGGTTCACCTTCGCACCTGCCAGACCTGCGGCAGGACCCTTTGTTGCGACAGCTCACCGAACCGGCACGCCTCCCGTCACGCTGAGGCGAGCGGCCACCCCGTCGTGGCCTCCGCAGAGCCCGGGGAGCGTTGGCTGTACTGCTACATCGACGAAATCGCCAGCCGTTATTGATCCGGCCGTCGTGCGGAACGCTTGCCGGCCGGGGTTCTGCCGGGCGTTTTCCCCGGATTTGGCGACGCTCCATCCAGGCTGCATTCGCTCCGACAACCGGTCCGGCGGGGCAGAAGTGTTGCGATTGCGATACAAGATTTCACCCTTTTGTGCAGGATGGGCCATTTTCGGCTGAAGCCCTTTGCTTTGGCGGCATACAGCCTCCCGGAACACGCCACACCCCGCCCCTTCGGGCCCTTTTGTTGCAAATATGCCCTTGCAAAGTGTTCGAAAGGTGCTATAAACAAGCTGGCGCTGACGCCGGAGGGGGTTCCGGCAACAAGGAAAACAACGGTCAGCGCGTATCCGGTGCATTGCGCCGGATAGACACCACGCATTCGGGGGGTTCCAAAAGGACCAGTTCGCTCCTGTAAGCGGCGCCTGGCGTCGTCTGCGGCCTTGCGGTCGAAGGCGTGCGCCCGGCGTAGGGAATGTGTATTACACATGCGGCAGGAGGTTGGGCGAGCGCGGCAATGGCGCTGACCACTGGAGCCTGCCCGGACTTACCATCTATTTGAGGAGACGTTCATGAAACGTTTGGGGGAACTTTTTGCGACGCTGTCGCTGACGCTCGTGGCCGGTGCGGCCATGGCGGCGCCGAACCAGGTATCCTACGGCTCGGCGGGTGTTATCCGTCTGATCGAAGACGGCCAGCCGCCGGTGGTCATCCACCGCACGGTCCAGGCCGCGGAGAATGCGCATGCGGCCAAGGGTAGCCATGGCAAGCCGGGCGGCGGTGGCGGTGGCGGCACTGCCACCAACAACCTGCTGTACGGCGGTGGCGTTGGCGGCGTTGGTGTGGAAACCTCGCCCAAGATCTATCTGGTCATCTGGGGTTCCCAGTGGTCCGGCAACGACCCGAGCGGCGAAGCGAATCTGCTGACGTCCTTCTTCGGCAGCATCGGTGGCAGCTCCTGGTTCAACAGCGTGACGCAGTATTGCCAGGGCGTGGCCAGTGGCACGGAATTCTGCAACGGCAGCGGAACCGCCGCGGGCAACCCCGCCGGCATGTTCCAGGGCGTATGGTATGACACCGCCTCGTCGGTGCCGCACCGTCCCCGCCAGTCGGACATCGCCGCGGAAGCCGTGCGCGCTGCCCAGCACTTCGGCAACACGGCCGCCGGCAGCAACGACAGCGCCGACTACGTGATCGCGCTGCCTTCGGGCTACAGCCCGCAGGGCTTCGGCACGCAGTATTGCGCCTACCACAGCTACACCAGCTCGTCCTACGGCAATGTGGCCTACACCAACCTGCCGTACATCACCGACGCCGGCTCGAGCTGTGGCGCCGGCTTCAACGGCCTGGGTCCGAATGCCGGCATCACGATGGTGAGCGGGCACGAAGTGGCCGAAGCGGCTTCCGACCAGTTCCCGAGCGGTGGCTGGCTGGATGCCAACGGTGCCGAAAACGCCGACAAGTGCGCCTGGATCTCCTCCGGCCAGGGCGCTTCGGCCAACGTGACCTTCCCGGACGGCAACACCTATGCGGTGCAGTCGCTGTGGAGCAACGCGTTCAATAATGGGGCGGGCGGCTGCGTCATGTCCTACTGAGACTGACGCTTTAGCTCAAGTCTCATGAGCGCCGGCGATGCCTGTGGCATCGCCGGCGTTTTTTTGCATCCGGAAGTGATCGCGGTGCCGGGTGGGGGACTCAAATCCAGTACTCCGGTCGACGGCCGATTGCCCCTGGATTCCTGCCCGACCGCGCGGCGGTCAGAGCTTCATCTTCTCGAACCAGTTGAGCACGAACACGATCAGGATGATGAAGACCGGGATGATCACCCAGGGTGAGACACCGAACGCCGAAGCCAATGTCACCTTGCCGAAAACGCCCCAGGTGAGCACGGACGACTGCATGGCCGGGTAGGCTTCGGCATAGAGCGCGCCGCCGACCAGCATGCCAAGCACCGCCCAGATCGCATGCCAGCGACCTTCTCCGACCGCGCCGACCGAGGTGCCCGGGCAGTAACCCATGACCGCCCAGCCCGCACCGAACAACAGCCCGCCAATCAGGTTGGCGCCCACCTGTGTGGGCTTGATGTCCAGTTCCGCGAGACCCGTGCTTGCAAGCAGGTGGATACCCACGGTGCCGACAACGATGGCAGAGAGCATGAACTTCACGATGGTCATGTCCCGCAGCAACAGGGCGCCAACCTGCTTTTCGAAGCGCAGGACTCGCCCCTGCTGAAGAAGAACGCCGAAGCCGATGCCGGTCAGCAATCCCAGAACTTGAGCACTCATGTCACTGCCTCCCGCCCAGCTTGTAGGTCAAATGCGCCACCAGTACGCCGGCACCGAAAAAGCCCGCGACGGCAATGAAGCCGCTCACGGAGAGCTGCATGAGACCGCTCAGGCCGTGACCGCTGGGGCACCCGCCGGCGAGGCGTGCGCCGAACATGGCGACAATGCCTCCGAGAAACGCCCCCACGGCACGCACCCGCACCCTGTTGCCGAATCGTTCCGACCAGATGGGTGGAATGCTTTCGAGCTTGAAACTCTTGTCGGCCATGGATGCGCCGAAGGCGCCGATGATGATTCCCGCCACCAGCATGAACTGCCAGTCGACGGCCACCTTTTCCTTCTGGTAATAGGCGTTGGCAGCCACATGTCCCGGGGCAACGGCCCGTTCAATGAGGCCGGCGGTCCGGACAAAGGTGGTTGACGCGCCAAGGTACTTCGGCGAGCCGAGCAGCTTGGTGGATACAAAGACCGATCCCGTGGCGAGGAGCCCGAGCAGGGCGCCCGCGATGTAGGGTCTCCACGATGTTGGTACCTGCATGCCTGATCCTCCGGTAACGACACTGATTCGCCCCAGTGGCCGTGACCAGCGGCATCCCGGGATGACTGGCGCGGTCGCCGGCGAAAACGTTTCTCCTTTCCTGTATTTAGGACAATCAGACGGCGAACGCCAGACACTGGCGCAACTTCCTGGCGTGATTACCGCGTTGTGTCGAATTTGTGACAGGGTGAAAGCATGGCCGCGGGAGCCTTCCAAGGGGACGGCGATGGTTCATCCGACGCTGGAGTTGTCTGTCGGCAACAACTGACGCCGGTTCACGGAGCGTGGCCACCCACCGGCATTGCGAGGCATCATTCGATAGAATGGCACTCGTGGGTCGACGATCACACGTCGCGCTGGAAACAACCCCGCGGCGAAACCAATCAACGGAATACAAGCAAAATCATGGAACAGGGACCTTCGGCCGGAATGGGGCCCGGCCGCGCTCGAAGCCTGCTCGCCGCCGGGCTCTTTCTGCTGGCACTCGGATGCCTTGGCACCGCACATGCGGTGAATCCCGATCACGAGTGGCGCCAGATCCACGGCGGCAACTTCGAGGTCATCTATCACGAGGATGAAGAGCGGATCGCCGCGCGTGCGCTGAGAATCGCCGAGGATGTGGGCCAGCGGCTCGATCGGCGCTACCACTGGACCCCCGACGGACCGGTTCGGATCGTGCTCGCGAACAATGTGGAGATGGCCAACGGCTTCACGCTCGTTTTCCCGCGCAATCTGATTCATATCTATCTCACCCCGCCCACACCCACCGACACGCTGCAACGCTTCGACGACTGGCTGCGACTGGTGATCACGCATGAATATACCCATGTGATCCAGTTGGACATGACGCACGGACTGCCGGAGACGTTGCGCGGCATTTTCGGTCGCAACATGCTTCTGTTTCCGGGCCAGTTCCAGCCGGCGCTGTTGCAGGAAGGTCTCGCGGTGTACGAGGAGAGCAATCCGGCCGCGGGCATCGGCCGCCTGGGCAGTCCGATGTTCGACATGCAGATGCGCGGCGAGGTGACGGGCGGCCTCAAGCCATGGAACGAAGTCGCGATGGACGGCGACTCGCACTGGCCGGACGGCAACATCCCCTATCTCTATGGCAGCTACTTCTATCAATTTGTCAGTGAACAGGCGGGCGATGGCACACTGCCGCAACTGGTCAACAACTACAGCTACAACTTCGTCCCCTTTCTTGTCAGCCACAATCTGAGCGTGACCACGGACAAATCCCGTGCTACCTGGTGGGGCAAGTTCGACGACTGGCTGGAGGCCCGGTTCGGCGCGGCACCCTACCCGGCCGGAACGCCTCTCACTCACGGTACGCAACTCACGCAGCTGGGTTTCGACACCCAGTCCGTCCGCGCGGCAGCCGACGGCCGGATATTCTTTGTCCGGGACGATCACCGCCGCCATCCCGCCCTGATGGTGCGGCAGGCTGACGGCCGGGTGCGGGAACTCGCCCCGCTGTTCGCGCCGGCGACCATCGATTTCAATCCGCATGCGGGCGTGCTCGTTTCCCGGCCGGAAATCTGTGACGAATACGACCTCGACTTCGATCTTTACCGTGTCGACCCGCTGACCGGCGACGCTCACAGACTCACGCGGTGCGGACGCTACCGCTACGCCACCTGGTCCGGCGACGGCCAGCGTATTGCCGCGGTGAAGACCCGGCTGGGGGTGAGTTCGCTCGTGCTGCTCGATGGCGACGGCCAGCATCCGGAAACCGTCTGGACCGGCCACGCGGGCGAAGTGGTGGGCGGACTCGACTGGTCGCCGACCGCCGACACCGTCGCCGCGGCGGTCTGGCGCCCCACACGCGGCTGGGCGTTGGAAACGTTCGATCTTGCCCGGCGAACGTGGAAGACGCTCACCGACAGCGCGGGCGCGGTGGCCGATCCGCAATACACGCCCGACGGCAGGACGCTGCTGTTCACCTCGGATGCCGGTGGCGTCTACAACCTGCGCAAACTCACATTGGCCGACGGGCGGGTGACCACGCTCACGCACGTCACGACCGGCGCTTTCTCGCCCTCGCTGGTTCAGGCCGGCAGCGGCAGCGCGATCGCCTATCTCGGCTACACCTCGCACGGCTACGACGTATTCCGGCTGGCTTCCGAGCAGACGCTGGATGAGTCGCTGAAGGCGCAGAAAACGCCGCCACTCCCGGCGCCCACCCCGCCACCCGAGAAGGCACCGGCAAGCCATCCCTATCATCCCTGGCGCAGCATGGTGCCGGACTACTGGTTCCCGGAGCTCCAGGCCGGACCCGGTTTCGCGCAAGTGGGTGCATCCACCTCCGGAACCGACGCGCTGGGACTGCACGGCTATGCCGCCGACCTGAACTATGAGGTGCAACACCGCCTGGTCGGGGGGAGTCTGTACTACCAGTACGCCGACCGCTTCACGCTGGGCGCGGAGCGCGTTTTCCGGTTCGATACCGATGGCAACAAGCTTGCCCGCGTGAGGCGGCAGGACCGCGCCCAAATGGTTTTCGCCCGTCCTTTGCCGAGTCTGGAGCAGACATGGACTCCGATGGTCGGCGTTGCGACGGAGCGGGCACGGGATGTGGTGATCGATACGCTGACAACGCCCGATACCGTGGAGACCGTGGCCGGCGTGGCGCTGGATTGGGATTCGACGCAACGCTGGCCGATTTCGGTGAGCACCAGCCAGGGCCAGAACCTGTTGCTGGTGGCGGAAAGCAGCCGCCACTTCGCCGGCGACTACCAGGGCGATGCCTTTCGGCTGGACTGGCAGGGCTACCTGCCGCTGAGCGGAGAAAGGGTGTTGAATGCCCATTATCGGGAAGGCTATGCCCGTGCAGGCGCACGGCCGTTCAATCTGGGCAGCGCACTCGGGCCGGATCTTTCGCCATTCGGTCGCAGCCGGGTGTTCAATCGTCGGGATTTCGCACTGCGGGGCTATGGCTCGGGGCTTGCCGAGTTGACCGGCCAGCGCATGCGGGCACTGGACCTGGAGTTGCGCCTGCCGCTGGTACGCCCGGAGCGAGCGTTTACGGCAGTGCCCATCGGCCTGCACCAGGTGTCATTGCGCCCGTTCGTGGATGCCGGCGGTGCCTGGGACCGTGGCACGAAGCCGTCGCGCTATTACAGCGCAGCCGGTGTGGAGGCGATATTCGACCTGAACTTCTTTTATCGCTTCAATCTGCAACTTCGGCTGGGTGTGGCGCACGGTTTCGCCGCCATCGGCGACACTCAGGGCTACGTGCAGTTGAACCTGCCGATTTAGGTGAGCATTCGCATTTCGTGAAGCTCAGAGGAGGTGCTCGACCGGCGCGGTGACGGTGAGCGTCTGTTGCCCGCGCCGAAGTGTGAGCTGGTGCTTGTCACCCGGCCTGCCGTCCAGCCGGGCCATCAGGCCGGCGAGGGTTGCATCGGTGACTGCGACCCCGTCGACTTTCAGCAGACGGTCCCCGGTCTGGACCGTGTTGCCCAGCTCGGCCGTGCCGGCAGCGATCACGTAGCCGCCGCCTGCCGGTTCCACCACGATGCCCACCGTATTGATCGGCTGATCGCTGATCGAGGTGTTCCGACCCAGATAGACTTGCCCGCGCGGAAAATCGATGTCCACGCGAAATGCCTGCAACAGGTTCCCGCCGATGGAGCCGAACACGGATTTGCCGACCACTTTTGACATCCACTTTTCATAAGTGCCGGCCGGACGCGACACCGCGCCGATATCCCGGAGCTCGAACGGTCCCCACTGCATCTTTTCGATGCGCAGCATCTGCAGTGTTGTCTCGTTCACACCCAGCAGCATGTTGGCCGGCCCGTAGGTACCGGAGGCGGAAGGCCAGTCGGGATGGGCCGTCGAGAGGGCGTGCATGAGATCGGCTGACATCATGCAATAGGTGGCTCCGGTATCGAGCAGGAACGTGTGTCGCTTGCCTCCGACGTCGAGCGACACCACGGGCATGCCCGCCTCGCCGATGAACGTATCCACAGGCCTGCCCTCGGGCTTGAGCGCTCCGGGTCCGGCCACCGTGAACCGTTGGTCCGGGTAATCGACAACAACGTGATAATGGCGGAGCATCCGCAACGGCAACGCCCCCACAGCGTCGGTGTGCTCCAGGGTGTCGGAGGAATTCACCACGATGAACGCACGCGCGCCGGTCAGTTTCAGGGGCATGCCGTCGGCGGCCAACGCAGGCACGTCCGTGGGAGCGAGATTCATGCCCTGACTGTTCACCGATTTCGCGGCCGGCTGCAGACCCAACTTGTCGGCGAAAGTCGAGCTGAGGATCATCGCCCCGCCACCGGTATCCAGCCAGAAACGCCCCTTGACGGGGTGCCCACTGGGGCCGGTCACCGACAAGTCCACGTAGGGACGATGCAACTCCAGGTGCATCGGAATCCGGGCGACTTGCTTCGATGTCGCGATGGCGGGCTGACCGATCACCAGGCCGGCCAGAATCAGCGGGATGCCCAGTTTCCGCATGCGTGGCCTCACTTCATTGCGTACGGTTGGTGTTTCTCTGTATGGACCGATGCGGGCGCGCGCGGTTCCCGCCGGAGTCAACTGGTCGCGGCGACTTCGTAGTGGCGCAAGCGATCCGGCCGCTCAATCAGGTAGCCGTCGTCTTCCGGGTAGTAGCGCGCTTTGCCAAAGTCGTCGCCGGCAAAGGCACGAATCGAATCCTCGGAATCCCACAGGCTGACAAGCACCACTTCGGTGACGTCCGGGCCGCGATCGTAAAGCACCCAGTTGCCGCGGTTGCCGGGTGTCGCCGCCAGGTCTCTGAGGCCCGTGCTTCGCAGGACATCCAGGTAAGCGTCGGCTTTGGCGGACGGGATGCGGTCACGCCATTCACGCAGGATCATGATGTCATTCCTCGTCTTGCGCGGCTCCCGGCCATGACCGGGCATGCCGCGGGAACGTCCTGGATTCCGGGGCAATCACACAAAAGGCGTTGCCGCTCGGGTCCTCCATCACCCACCAACGGCGAATGCGGTATTTGCGCCGGGCGCCAACGGTTTCCAGGCGGCGGGTCTCGGCCCGCTTGTCGTCGGTTTCCATATCCAGGTGATAGCCCGCGTCGCGGGTCACCTTCTGCAAACGAACGGTAATCGGCCCTTCAAGCTGGCCCAGGGTCACGTAGCGCTGCTTCGGGCCCGGCCGCCGTGCCGGCTTGAGACCCAGCGCGGCGGACCAGAAATCCAGCGAGGCATCGAAATCATCCGCCAGGCAGTCGATCATCAGGGTGCTGACGCGGCTGTGGTGCATTGCGATCTCCTCAGGCACAGCATTCGGGCAGACAGCAGTCCGCACTGTGCGCGGGCGCATCGCCCCGGCCGGTCGGCTGCTTCGCGTCGGATTTCGGCATGAAATAGCGCGCGAAGGACAGGCGCCAGAATTCAATCATCAGATCAGGATCGAGATCACCGGGAGCCATGGGGCACCTCCTTGTTAACTGGTAAAGTGCGTTTCAGTGGTTACAAGCCTAGTCCAGCCACTGTAACTAGTCAAGTGTGTTATAGTGGTTACCATGAAAAAGTGTGAGTCCTTCATCGCATGAGCAAGTCACTGGAAGATGTCGAGCTGGTAGGCGGCCACCCGGCGGTGGATTTCGTCAACACCGTGCACAACTGGACCTCGGAAGAGGCACCCGACTACCTGCACGGCTTCGCCGATTTCCTGGGCTGGAATGAACGGGTCGGGCTCCTCTGGCCACGGGCGGTGGCGCATTTTCTCGGCCGCCCGGCAGCGGAACAGGCCGATGCCATGCGCGAGGTCCGTTCACTGCGCGAGAGCCTGCATGCCATCTACGCGGCACGGGCCGCGGGAAGCCGTCTGCCGCAGAAAGCGCTGGATCACCTCAATGAAGCGGTTCGCCGTACGGTGAACTGGCGCTGCCTGGCGGCGGACACCGATAACGATTGCCGTACGCTTTGCTGCCTGTGGGATTTCCGGCAAGCCCCGGCGATCGCTGCGCTGGGTCCGGTGGCCTGGAAAGCCGCGGAGTTTCTGGAACTCGGCGCAACCGATCGTCTCAAGGCCTGCCCGGCCGATGATTGCGGCTGGCTGTTCGTCGACACCTCGAAGAACCGTTCGCGGACCTGGTGCTCGATGAAGACCTGCGGCAATGCGGCGAAAGTCCGGCGGTTCCGCGAAAGGCATCAATGAATGGGCCGGTTCGCCAGCACGAAGGTGAACAATGTTTAACCCTCCGGAAAAGCTGGCGTAATGCGGGCACAGGTAAGGTGGGCATCGCCATTCCAAAGAAGGAGGTGCCCATGAAAACACGAAATTCCCTTTTGGCGACCGGATTGCTTGCCTTTGGCCTTCTGGGCATCGCCCGGGCAGGCGCTGACATGTCTCTGCCGGCCAGCCAGGTACCCATGGCGGTTCGCAGCGCGGTGCAGCGGGATTATCCGCAGGCCACCGTGCAGGGCTACAAGCATGATGCCGATGAACCCACCGGATCGGTCGAAGTCGACCTCAACGACAACGGCATGGATCGTGCGGTGCTCTATTCGGCGAACGGTGACATGCTGGAGCAGACGAGCACAGTCGCCCCCGGCAAGCTGCCGGGGCTCATCCAGGCCGCCATTCGCGACCACGCCGGGGCCGATGCGAACGTGCTGCATGCGGAAAGCTACCAGCGCAACCACACCCGTGGCTATGACATCGTGGTGAAGCGCGACGGCATGAAACGCGAACTGGTACTCGACAACGAGGGTCAGCTTCTGCAGCAGAGCGTGGTCGACTGATCGACGGGCAAACCCGGGCAACTCAACACTGCCGCCGTCGCCGGGTCCGTCCCCG
>JASFQN010000064.1:0-12236 GCA_050115425.1 Gammaproteobacteria bacterium
ACACTTCGGCGTCACCGACGAATCTGATTTCATTTCAGACCTCTTCTATGAGCGGGACCGGTCGACAAGTGCCGGATTGACGGAAACCGAAACAGGCTACGCGGCGGACGCGGGATTTCGCGTGCGTCTTTCTCCGAAACTGGACTTCGATTTGCTGGCTGGTCACCAGGCGCTGTCCAGCACTTCGGCGAATTTCACACAGATCGCTGCGCTTTACGAACTCCATGAACATTGGGCTCTCAACGTCGGCTGGTTCCGCGACTCGGAATCCCTGAACCAATACACAATCGGAATTCGCTACGAGTTCAGTCGCATGGGACAGTCGGAGGAATAGCGCACAATGATGACGTGAGGCTGACACGAGGCGCACGCATGGAGTTGCTGAATCGTCTCTATACCTGGCTTTCGGGTGTCAAGCGGCAACCGGATCGATGGTCCGGGAAACCCGCTTCCCGGCCGGGCGGTACCCCGGACCCCAGATCGGATGACAGGCCGGGGACGGACAGGTCCGAAACGGATGCGGTCACCGTCGAGGCGGAGCGGGCCCGCATCATGGAGTCACGGGCCAATCTCAGGCTTCTCAGGAAGGCGCTTCGCGAGGCTCGCAGACAGCGCATGCGGTAATTGGCAGCGGGTGAGGCGATGGGTAGGCAGGCATAATGGCGAGGATTCTCATAGAGGGCTGGAATCTTTTTGCCCAGCGCGTGGTTGCGGCCGATCCTGACGGGGATTTCGATATATTTGCCCGAAATCGCGCCTCGCTGGCGCTGTTGCTGTGTTTGGCCTTCGCAATCATCTGTGCATTGGAACCGTGGCTCGGGCAAGTTGCGGGAGCCCCCGCCTCGCATTTGTTGCGGGAATGTCTGGCCGTCGGCTTTGGCTTGAACATCCTGTTGTTGCGTCGGCGGAACCTGCGCATGGCTACCTATGTGCTGTGTGGTCTGCTTGCCTGTTTTGTCTGCGCCCATTTTCTCGATGGCATGCTCGTGCCGTGGGTATTCGTGCTCCCACCGGTGATTGTATTTCTTACGTCCCTTCGCTCGGGCATGGTGGTTCTTGGCGGTATAGGGATTGTCGAGTGGTTGACGGTTCTCTTCGCCAAGCACGATCTGCATGAGCTCTGGCCCGCGTCACCGGATGCGGCGCTGGGCTTCGCCATTGCCGCGATGTTGACCGGGGGAATCGTGTGGCATCTGAAATCCAGCGCCGAGCGGATGGCCTTCGCCGCCTTCAGGGACCAGTTGACCGGCCTCTATCAGCGCAGCATGTTCCTTGAGCTGGGTGAACACGCGCTGGCAGTCGCGAAACGCGGCGGGAACAATCTGACCGTCCTTGTGCTCGATCTCGACGATTTCAAGGCCGTGAACGACAGGCTAGGGCACAGCCGCGGTGATCTGGTGTTGACCGATGCCGCGAGTGCGATGCAACGCGGTCTGAGAGGAAGCGACATTCTCGCACGCTTCGGCGGAGATGAATTCCTGGCACTGTTGCCCGGCACCGACAAGTGGAATGCCCGTATTGTTGTTGAACGCCTCCAGCGCCTGGTTCGGGAAGCTCCGCTGATCAGCCGGCTCAGTTCTGATTTCTCATTGACATTGTCGGCCGGCGTGGCGAGCTTCCCGGAGGATGGCGACAGCCTGGAAGAACTGTTCGAGGCCGCGGACAAGGCGCTGCTTTCCGCGAAGAAGGCGGGCAAGAACTGCATGCAACTGAGCGGTGTCCGGGAAAGCCCGACAAGCTGAAAGTGCAAAGGTGCAATTGCGGTTCTTCATTTGGGCAAACAAGAAACTGACGCTGAGCTTGCCCCTTGGCGCGTCCTCTGTCTCATCCTTCCGTCAAAGGAGTGCCCGTGACCGGCAGTGAGAGGACTGCGTGCGGGCCCTCCCATGGACTGGACGCTACGGACGGTAGCGCCGACCCTGATTCCAGCACCCAGGGCGCAATGGGTCCTGCAATCAAAAAGGGCGCAGCCGAAGCTGCGCCCTTCCTTTTCTGCAACCGGCAAAGGGTTATTCCATTTCCGGCTTGTCGTACTGCTGCGGCAGATCTTCCGTCTTGAGATAGCGATCCCGGAGCAGAGTCTGACGGCTTTGCATGGGAATGTCGCGACCCTGGATGAACACGCGGTCGGCAAACGTGGTCACTTCCAGCGGATCTCCGCTCCACACCACGACGTCCGCATCCATGCCCGGCTCCAGCGTGCCGTAATGATCGGCCACGCCATAAATCGTGGCCGGGTTCACTGTCAGCGCCTTCAACGCCACTTCCCAGGGCAGGCCATTGGCGACGGCATTGCCGGCCGCCTGCTTGGTGTTGCGCGCGTTGTGCGAATCACCCGTGGAGAACGCGACCATCACACCCTTGGCATTCAGGGCGGCGGCGTTCTGTTCGGTCGCACCCAGGCTCTCGAAGCGGGCCGGCAGATTGTCGAACGGATTGAGAATCACCGGCACTCGGGCCTTGGCCAGGTCATCGGCAACCATCCAGGCCTCGTCGCCTCCCTGAACGACCAGCTTCAGACCGAAGTCCTTCGCCAGCCGAAGCGCGGCTTCGATATCGCTGGCGCGATCCACGCTCACCACCAGCGGCAGTTTGCCTTGCAGCACCGGAATCATGGCCTCCAGGTCCAGTCGGCTGACCGCATAGGCGCGGCGCGCGTTGCGCTCGTAGGCAGTCTTGTTGCGCATGTAGTCGCGGGTATCCTGGAGGACTTCACGCAAATGCAGCATGGCCGCCGCACGGGAGCCACCCGCCAGGCTGGCGCCTTCCTCGCCCAGCACTGCGAACATCGCCGCCGGATTGCGCACGATGTAGTTGCTGGTGGAACCAAGCTGAATGACATCACCCTGCCCCGCAATCAGATTCCAGTGCTTACCGCCGCCATTGGGCTCGTGATAGTAAGCCTCGGCACTGGGCGCGCTCATGGCACGGGTCACGCCCTCGATGCGGTTGATCGGAATCAGCGTGGAACGCGGGTTGATGGCATCGGCCACATTGAAGGCGGCGGTATACCGGTCGCTGGACACGGCATTGTCCACCGTTTCTTCCGCCAGACTGATCTCCACCGTGCCCATGTAGCCGTACGCGTCCATCAGACCCGGAGTGATCACCTTTCCTTTGGCGTCCACTTTCACAGCGTCGGCAGGAATGGGGATCCCCTGACCCACGGCAGCGATTTTGCCGTCGGTAATGATGACCGTGCCGTTCTTGATCACGCCGTCCTTGCCCAGCGTGTGCACCACCCCGCCGGTGATGGCGTAGGTCGTGGCGCCCGCCACGGGCGCAACGGCAAAGGCAGCCGCGGCCAGGAGGCTGGTCAGTTTCAGATTCTTCATAGCAGCTTGCCTCCCTGTTCCAGCAGGCCCAGGCTGAAGTCGGACTCCGCCTGGCGCGAGACATCGTCACGGTCGTAGGCCAGACCGCCATCGATGTAGACCTTCTCGGCGCGGGTGTAGACGCTGAACGGATCGCCCGACCAGATCACCACGTCGGCCATCTTGCCCTTCTCCAGCGAACCGGTCTTGTCGGCGATGCCCAGCACCCTGGCCGGATTCAGGCTGGCCCATTTCCAGGCCTCGGCCTTGCTCACGGTCAGGCCCACGCGATTGCCCGCGGCCATGGCCTTGGCGATTTCCTGGTTGAGATGCTGGATGCCCACTTCCGAGTCGGAGTGAATCAGTGCGCAGGCACCGGCCTTGTCGACCATGGGAATGTTCTCGCGGACGCCATCGTAGGCTTCCATCTTGAAGCCCCACCAGTCGGCCCACATGGCCGCGCAGACGTTGTTCTTCTTCAGCAGGTCGGCGATCTTGTACGACTCCACGGCATGGTGGAACGCCGTGATGTGGTAGCCGAACTCTTTCGCCACATCCATCATCGCCGCCATCTCGTCCGAGCGGTAGCAGTGCATCTGCACCAGGATGTCGCCGTTGAGCACGCCGGCCAGCGTTTCCATTTCGAGATCGCGATCCGGCTGTTCGGCACTGGTGTCACCGGCATCGACCTTCTTCCAGTAGTCTTCCCACTTGCGCTTGTATGCCTGGGCCTTGGCCCAGGCCTGGCGGTAGCCGGCCACGTCGCCCATGGTGGTGGACGGGAACTGGCCGCGGCTGCCGTACACCCGCTTGGGGTTCTCGCCGCAGGCCATCTTCAGGCCGTAGGGGGCGCCGGGAAACTTCATGCCCTGCACCGTGGTGGCGGGCACGTTCTTCAGCACCACGCTGCGGCCGCCAAAGAGGTTGGCGGAGCCGGGCAGGATTTCCAGGGTCGTGACGCCACCCGCACGGGCCGTGTTGAAGCCGGGGTCCTGCGGCCAGACCGAGTTCTCCGCCCAGACCTCGGCGGTGTTCGGCTGGGTCGCTTCGTTGCCGTCGGCAGTCGCGGCGATGCCGGGCGACGCGTAAACGCCCAGGTGCGAATGAACATCCACGATGCCGGGCGTGACCCACTTGCCGCTGGCGTCGATCACCACGGCGCCGTCGGGCGCGGGCACGTCGGTGCCCACGGCAGCGATCTTGCCGTCCTGTAACAGGACCGAACCGTTTTCAATCTCTTCACCATTGCCGATCAGGATATGGGCATTCCTGATCAATGTGGTCTTGCCCGCGATGGGTGTGTAGGTGGAGGGAAACGGGTTGCCGCCGAAACTGTGTTCCGTCGCGGCCTTGCCGCCATCGCCGCCGCTGCCGCAGGCCGCCAGCAGCATGGCCGCCGGGACCAGGAGCAGCAGGGCCAGCCCCTTCTTTCTGGTTGTGAAACGCATGTGACCTCCCTTGTGCATTCGGGGGATTCGGGGGTTGAAAGCACTATGACCACACTCGGTGGGGCCGGTTCCCTGCCCCGGCATCCGGCGTGGTCCGGGTCCGAATATGCATGCTCTCGGCAGGGGTGACAAGCGACAAGGGGCCGGCCGCGGCCGCATGGCCCGGCCGGCTGCCGGGCCTTGAATCATCGCAATCGGGCTCGTAGTCTGACCCTGTGACCCGCCGGGACGGGGCGCCGGTCTCGGCGCCAGACACCAACGGCGACGCAGCAGCGGCGCCGCTTCGCGGCATCCGATCAGCGCCTTCGGGGCCGGGCTTTCGACTGCGGTACTCCTGCCATTTCCAGCGCAAAGGCTCCATTGCACGGGTCACGCCCTGCGACAACCGGAAAGCCTGCGGCTGGCGAACGTGGCATGCTCGTCAGAGACTCGCGTGTAGCGTGGCCTCCGCCAACCCCGATCCGGGCCGCCGAGCACGATTGGCCGGCCACCGGGGAACCAAACGGCCTTCCGGGCCTCAATATGGGCTGACGTCCCGAAATCCATCGCGATCCTTCACCCTGCGATGGAATGCAAGCAACAAGGACTCTGTCTTATGCGCCGTTTGCCACTGTACCCGCGCCTGCGGGTTCTTTTTTCTGCCGCCGCCCTGACCGGCCTGGCCGGATGTGCCGTGGGGCCGGACTACCAGCCGCCGGCCGCGCCACAGCGCGGTTCGGCCGTCCCCGCCGGGCTGAGCAGCGGCGCCCAGCATCTGGACCCGCGGGCCGCGGTGAATTTGCGCTGGTGGAAGGGTTTCAACAGCCCGCCGCTCGACACGCTGATCGATACTGCCCTCAAGGACAGCCCGGATCTCGAAGCCGCCGAACAGCGGCTGACGCAGGCGCAGGCGCAGCTCGCCGCGGCGCAGGGCGGCAACTGGCCGCAACTGGACGCCAGCATCAACGCTCGGCGTGAACGCAGTTCGGGCGCGACGTTCGGCTCCAGCGCCGCCGGTGGCAATATCTTCAATGTAGTCACCGGCCAGCTCACAGTGGGTTACACGCCGGACGTATTCGGTGGCCAGCGTCGGAAAGTGGAGAGCGCCGCGGCGGCGGCCCAACTGGCACATGAAGAAGCCCGCGCCGCCTACCTCAGCCTGCTCGGCAACCTGGTGAGCCAGGGCATCGCGGAAGCCGGCCTGCGCTCGCAGATCCAGGCGACGAAGGACATTATCGACCTGCGTGGTCAGGCGGTAGGAATCGTCTCCAACCGGGTGGACGCCGGCGCCGCCCAGTATTCCGATCTGCTCGACGCCCGCTCGCGCCTGGCCGCCTCGCGCGCCACGCTCCCCGGGCTGGAGAGCGCGCTGGCCCGCACCCGCGATCGGCTGCGCAGCCTCGCCGGCCACTTGCCGGGCGACAGGCTCGCGGGCCCCATCCTGCTGGACCGGCTCGACCTGCCCGAAAAACTCCCCTACAGCGTGCCCTCGAAGCTGGTCCGCCAGCGCCCCGACATCCGCGCGGCGGAGAGCCGTCTGCACCGGGCCAGTGCCGAAGTCGGCATCGCCACCGCCAATCTGTATCCGCAGTTCACCCTGACCGCGAGTTGGGGCCGGGCCGGCAGTTCCGCGGGCGAGGCCTTCGGCAGCGGCGGCGAAAGCATCTGGAACCTGGGCCTGAACCTGCTCGCGCCCCTGCTCCACGGCGGCACCCTGCATGCGGAAAAACGGGCCGCGGTGGCCGGCTACAAGGCGGCGCTGGCCGACTACAACCGGACCGCGCTCAATGCCTTCGCCGACGTGGCGGGCGTGCTGCACGGCCTGGATGCCGACAACGCCGCCATGGGTGACCGGCGCGATGCCATGCAATCCGCGGACGAGGCGCAGAAGGTGGTGGCCGCGCGCTACAAGGCCGGCGGCGCCGGCTACCTGGAAGTGATCAATGCGCAGGCCCAATACCTGCAGACCCGGATCGATTTCATCAACGCCCGCGTGCAGCGCCTGCAGGACACTGCGGCGCTCTATGTCGCGCTGGGCGGCGGCTGGTGGAACGGCACCGACGACCGCGTGGCGCACGCGGACAAAGGAGACATGCAATGACCAAACGGTTGATCGTCACCCTCGCGGCCCTGGCCGTGATCCTGGGCGGCATCTTCGGCTGGAAGGCCTGGCAGAGTTACCGCCAGTCGCAGACCCGCGGTGGCGGCGCGCCGGCGGCCACGGTCACCGCGAAGCACGCCGAAGCGCTGGACTGGCACCCCACCCTGAACGCCGTGGGCAGCCTGCGCGCCGTGAACGGCGTAAGTGTGACCACCCAGCTTGCCGGCCTGGTCACCGAACTGCACTTCCATTCCGGCCAGAGCGTGAAGAAGAACGACCTGCTGGTGCAGCTGCAGGACGCCCCCGAGCGCGCCAAGCTCGCTTCGCTGCAGGCCAGGGTGGAATACGCCAGGAGCGAATACGCCCGCGATCAGCGCCTGATCAAGGTCAAGGGCGTATCGCAGGCCCAACTGCAACAGGCCAAGAGCAACCTGGACGATCTGCGGGCGCAGGTAAAACAGCAGCAGGCCACCATCGATCTCAAGGCGATTCGCGCGCCCTTCGACGGCGTGGTCGGGATTCGCCAGGTGGATCTGGGCGAGTTCGTGAACGCCGGCCAGAAGATCGTGACCCTGCAGGCGCTGGATCCTCTGCTGGTGGAATTCAGCCTGCCGCAGGGCCAGGTCAGCAAGCTGCACCAGGGCCAGGACGTCACCCTCGACGTGGACGCCTGGCCGGGTGCGACCTTCAAGGGCCGGATCAGCGCAATCAACCCGGAAGTGGACACCTCCACCCGCAGCGTCGGCGTGCAGGCGCGAGTGCCCAACCCGGACCACAAACTGCTGCCCGGAATGTTCGTGCAGACCCACGTGCAACTGCCCGCCCGCAGCGGCGTGGTGACGCTGCCCGAGACGGCGGTCAGCTACAACCCCTACGGCGACTACGTCTACGTGCTCAGCCATCCGAAAAGCGGCAAGGGCTGGGTCGCCCACCAGGTGGTGGTCAAGACCGGCGCCACCCGCGGCAGCCAGATCGAAATCCGCAAGGGTGTGAAACCGGGTGATTATGTGGTCACCACGGGCCAGCTCAAACTGCATGATGGCTCGCCGGTGAAGGTGAACAACCAGATCCGGCCGAATGACGAGAAGAATCCCGACGTGCCGGACGCCTGAGGTGGTTGAATGAAATTCACCGACATCTTTATCAAGCGGCCGGTACTCGCATCGGTCGTCAGCCTGCTGATCCTGATGCTGGGCCTGCGTTCGATCGGCTTGCTGACAGTGCGCCAGTATCCGAAATCCTCCAGCGCGGTGATCACCGTGAGCACGGCCTATCCGGGTGCCAGCGCGGAATTGATGAAGGGCTTCATCACCGTGCCGCTGGAAAAATCCATTGCCCAGGCCAACGGCATCGATTACCTGGAGTCCACCAGCGCCCAGGGCGTGAGCAACATCACCGCCCACCTGGAACTGAACTACGATCCGAACAAGGCGCTGACCCAGATCACCTCGAAGGTGAACGCGGTGCGCAACCAGTTGCCGCCGCAGGCGCAGGCGCCGACCATCAATGTGCAGATCGGCCAGACCACCGACGACATGTATCTGGCCTTCTTCAGTGACACGCTGGACACCACCCAGATCACCGACTACCTGGAACGCGTGGTACAGCCGGAACTCTCGGCGGTGGCCGGCGTGCAGAAAGCCGAGGTGGTGGGCAGCCGCGAATTCGCCATGCGCATCTGGCTCGAGCCGGAGCGCATGGCCGCCTACGACATCACCGGCTCCGACATTCGCGCCAAGTTGGCGGCCAACAACTACCTGGCCGGCATCGGTCAGTCGAAGGGCGCGATGGTGGCGATCCCGATGACCGCTTCCACCCAGCTCCATACGGCGAAGGAATTCGGCAACATGGTGCTGCGCAAATCACATGGCGCCACGGTCCGCCTCGACGATGTTGCGCGGGTGGAATTGGGTTCGGCGACCTACTCCAACCGCGTCCGATTCAGCGGGCACAACGCCACCTTCGTCGGCATCCAGGTCGCGCCCACCGCCAACCCGCTGACGGTGATCGGCAAGATCCACGACATGATGCCCGGCATCCGCGCAGCCCTGCCGCCGGGCATGGACGCGGCGGTCCCCTACGATTCCACCCGCTACATCCAGAACTCGATCGACGACGTGATTCGGACGCTGGCCGAGGCGCTCGCCATCGTGGTGGTCGTGATCTTCCTGTTTCTGGGTCAGCTCCGCTCGGTGGCCATCCCGGTGATCGCCATGCCGCTCTCGCTGATTGGCGCGGCCTTCGTGATGCTGGCGCTTGGCTTCAGCCTCAACCTGCTCACGTTGCTGGCGATGGTACTGGCCATCGGCCTGGTGGTGGACGACGCCATCATTGTGGTGGAGAACATCCACCGCCACATCGAGGAAGGCACCGCGCCCATGCAGGCGGCGCTGCAGGGCGCGCGCGAACTCGGGCCGGCGGTGATCGCCATGTCCATCACGCTGATCTCGGTGTACGCGCCGATCGGCTTCATGGGCGGGCTGACCGGTAGCCTGTTCACCCAGTTCGCCTTCACCCTGGCCGGCGCGGTGTTCATTTCAGGCATCGTGGCGCTCACGCTGTCGCCCATGCTCTGCTCGCGTCTGCTCAAACATGACGAGGGTGGCAGCGGCCGCTTTGCCCACTGGCTGGACGAAAAATTCGCGCGCCTGCAGGGATGGTACGAGCATCGGGTGCACCGCGTGCTGGAGTACCGCCCCGTCGTCGTGGCGTTTGCCATCGTCGTGCTGGCGAGCTGCTATTTCTTCTTCGTCAGCGCGCAACAGGAACTGGCGCCCACGGAGGACCAGGGCCTGGTGCTCGTGCAGGGTACCGGCGCGGCCAACGCCACCCTGGACCAGACCCAGAAATACGCCGACCAGTTGATGAAGATCCTGCAGACGTTCAAGGAGCGGGACCATATCTTCATGATCAGCGGCGGTCATCGCGGCTCCACCGGCGCCAACCATGTGATCTCGGGGCTGGTGCTCAAACCCTGGAGCGAGCGAGAACGCACACAGATGCAGATCAAGCCCGAAGTGCAGGCCAAGGTCAGCCAGATCGCCGCCTTCCAGACCGCGGCGTTTTCCAAGCCGCCGTTGCCCGGCGCGGGTGGCGGCCTGCCCGTGCAGTTCGTGGTCGGCACCACCCACGGCGAAAAGCAGTTATACAAGGTCACGCAACAGATGATCGGCAAAGCCTACGCCAGCGGCCTGTTCGCGTATGTGGCCAGCGACCTGCGCTACGACAAGGCCTCGATGAATCTGAAGATCGACCGCGACCGCGTCGCCGATCTGGGCCTGGACATGCAGACCGTGGGCAGCGACCTCGCCTGGATGCTGGGCGGCAACTACGTGAACTTCTTTTCCATCAGTGGACAGAGCTACAAGGTGATTCCGCAGGTGGCCCGCCACTACCGCCTGAATCCCGACCAGATGCTGGACTATCACATCCGCGCGAAGGACGGGCAGATGGTGCCGCTCTCGGCGATTGCCTCGCTGCACACCGAAACCATTCCGGAAAGCCTCAAGCGCTTCCAGCAGTTGAACTCGGCAACCCTTTCGGCCATTCCCGCGCCGGGCGTGTCGCTGGGCCAGGCACTGGATTTCCTCAGGACGCAAGCAAGACAGATGCTGCCGGAAGGCTATTCGGTCAACTACGCGGGCCAGTCCCGCCAGTACGTGCAGGAAGGCAGCGCCCTGATCGTGACCTTCTTCTTCGCCATCATCATCATCTATCTGGTGCTGGCCGCGCAGTTCGAAAGCTTCCGTGATCCATTGATCATTCTGGTTTCGGTGCCCATGTCCATCTCGGGCGCGCTGGCTTTCGTCACGCTGGGCTTCGCCACCATCAACATCTACACCGAAGTCGGCCTGATTACCCTGATCGGCCTGATCAGCAAGCACGGCATCCTGATCGTGGAATTCGCCAACCAGCTACAGCGGTCCGGCCTGTCCAAGCGCAAGGCCATCGAAGAAGCCGCCAGCATCCGTCTGCGGCCCATTCTCATGACCACCGCCGCCATGGTGCTCGGCGTGACTCCGTTGATTCTCGCCAGCGGCGCCGGCGCGGTCAGCCGCTATGACATGGGTCTGGTGATCGCCTCCGGGATGGCCATCGGCACCCTGTTCACCCTGTTCGTGGTGCCGACCATGTACATGATCGTGGGCAAGGATTTGCATGGCGGGGCGCAGGGGCCAAGCCTGGAAACGAGCTGACCCTCCCCCAGACGGATACCGCGAGGCCCGGCAAGAGGCCGGGCCTCGCGGTCCCATCGGCCAGGGGCCGCAAGGGACGCTTGTCCGCTTGTGCCGGCCGGACAAACGGCTCCGGAAATCCCCACAAGCAGGGTCACTGGCCGTGCCGGGGGACGGCGAGCCCTTCGGGCAGGGCAAAAATAAATAGCGCTTTCCCGCCCGGTTCCCTGTATAGTCTCTTCACGTACGGAGTTCACCGTACTCTCTGCTTTCACGGATTCAGCCTTCAAAACCCTGACGCCGCGCGGCAGGGTCTATCTACTTGTTTTTTGAGATTACGCAAATGACCAAATCCATCTATGTCGGCAACCTTTCCTTCAGCGCCACCGAAGACGACGTGCGCGAGCTGTTCGAAGCCCACGGTGCCGTAGAATCCGTCAAACTCATCTCCGATCGTGACACCGGCCGCCCCCGCGGCTTCGGTTTCGTGGAGATGGACCAGGCAGCGGCCGAAGCCGCCATCAAGGCCATCAACGGCACGGAGCACGGCGGCCGTTCACTGCGCGTGAACATGGCCGAAGAGAAGAAGCCGCGCACCGGCGGCCGCTGGTAAATCATTGCCAGTGACGGCACCGTTTCGGGTGCCGTGCTGCTGAACGAAAAGGCCACCCTGCCGGGTGGCCTTTTTCTTTGTGTCCGAGCGACGCCTGCTGGACGACTCGACAGTTCCGCAGTCGTTGAGGACAGCTTGCCTGGCTATCCAATGAAATAGTCGAGGCCACGGGTGACAACCTTCCGCACAGCTTGAAGTCTGATCGCATTGGCAGTCTCACGCCTGTTGGCGTTACTATCGGGACTCCGCGCCGCAGGGGAGCCGCCTGCACAAGGCTGACCACCGGCCGCGGGCTGCAAACGGACTGCACCTTCCCCCGCGTGCGCCTCCCTGACCCGAACAGCAGGAGGTGACTCCATGCGTCGTCTTTCCCGTTCCCTCGCTTTGATTACCGGCGCGGTTCTCCTCACCGCCGCCGCAGCAGCGGCCGCCGACACCCTCTCCGATCAGGCACTGATCGGGAAACTGCACTGGCGCAACATCGGCCCCTACATTGGTGGCCGGGTGGTCGCGGTGACCGGCGTGGCCAGTCAACCCAACCTCTTCTACATGGGCAGCGTCGATGGCGGCATCTGGAAAAGCACCGACTACGGCGTGAAGTGGGAG
>JASFQN010000065.1:0-12128 GCA_050115425.1 Gammaproteobacteria bacterium
AGAAGTGATTCCTTCCTTTGGCGGACTGGACGTGAGCGACGCCGCGTCCGATGCCCACCAGGCGAAATTTGATCTGGTGTTGAATCTCCGCGAAACCGATGACGGCATCGAGGCCTGCTGGGATTACTGCAGTGATCTTTTTAGTCCGCAGACCATCGCCCGCATGGCGGCAAGTTTCGAATGCCTGCTGCACGGGATCGTCGCGGACCCGCAGCGGCCGATTCAGGAGCTGCCCCTGATGGGGGAAGCGGAACGATCGGAGGTGCTCGGCTTGGGTCGCACAAGCCCGGTGCCGATGGTTTCAGCTCATTGCCTGCACGAACTCTTCGAGCGGCAGGTCAAGCGCGTGCCTCAGGCGACCGCCCTGAGCCATGAGGGCGAATCGATCAGCTATGAACGGCTGAACCTTGACGCCAATCGAATTGCTCACCGCCTGCAGGCCATGGGTGTGCGACCGGACCGCGTGGTGGCGGTCGCCCTGGAACGCGGGCCGGCGCTGGTGGCGAGCCTGCTTGGCGTGCTCAAGGCCGGCGGTGCCTATCTGCCGCTGGATCCCGGCTACCCGCGGGAGCGGCTGGATTTCATGCTCGGCGACAGCAGGCCGGCGGTACTGGTCACCGAACGGGCTGTGTGTGCCAGCCTCCCGGATACCGAAGTGCCAATGCTGGTCGTGGATGACGACGCCACGTTGGCGGATTCACCCGGGCACGATCCCGGCGCGGACGGGCTAACGCCGGCGAATCTCGGCTATGTGATCTATACCTCTGGCTCCACCGGCAAGCCCAAGGGCGTCATGGTCGAGCACCGGCAAGTGACACGGCTGCTCGCAGTGACCCGTGAATACTTCGACTTCGGCGCAACCGATGTCTGGACGCTGTTTCACTCCTGCGCCTTCGACTTTTCGGTCTGGGAGTTGTGGGGTGCGTTGGCCCACGGCGGTCGACTGGTGATTGTGCCGGCGCTTTGTGCACGCTCGCCGCATGAGTTCTATCAATTGCTCTGCCGCGAAAGGGTCACCGTGTTGAATCAGACCCCCAGCGCATTCCGTGCCCTTATCGATGCGCGCGACGAGACGCCGCATCACCTGCGGTGGATCATCTTCGGTGGCGAGGCGCTGGAACCGCGCATGCTTGCCCCATGGCTGGCGCACCACGACTCGGTGTCCACCCGGCTGGTCAACATGTACGGCATCACCGAGATCACGGTGCATGCCACCTGGCGGGAGATTACTCGCGAGGATGTTGTGGCGGGTCACGGGAGCGTCATCGGCAATCCACTGCCAGACCTGCGCTTGTATCTGCTGGACGCGCACGGTGAGCCCGTGCCGGTCGGCATGCCGGGCGAGATCCATATCGGTGGCGGAGGTGTGGCCCGCGGCTACCTGAACCGTCCCGGATTGACTGCCGAGCGTTTTGTGCCGGACCCATTCCACGCGGAATCCGCGACACGCATGTACAAGAGCGGTGATCTGGCGAGATGGCGTGCAGACGGCGAGCTGGAGTATCTGGGACGCACCGATTTTCAGGTGAAAGTGCGCGGTTTCCGCATCGAGCCCGGCGAGATCGAGACCCGCCTGGCCGAGTGCGACGGCGTGGCCGAGGCTGTGGTGATCGTCCGCGAGGACCGGCCGCGCGACCAACGGCTGACAGCGTACTTCACGTCCTGCGCGCATTCGGTGCCGTCGGCGGAGACGTTACGCAAGGCGCTCTCTGAGCACTTGGCCGACTACATGCTGCCGGGCGCCTTCGTGCACCTGGAATCCCTGCCGATCACGCCCAACGGCAAACTTGATCGCAGCGCCCTGCCGGCGCCGGACCAGACGGCCATGGCGGCACGTGCATATGCAGAGCCGGAGGGAGAAACCGAGCCCGCGGTGGCGGAAATCTGGCAGGGGTTGCTGGGGCTGGAGCGCGTGGGGCGGGAGGACCGCTTTTTTGACCTGGGCGGACATTCGCTGCTGCTCACCCGCCTGCATAACCGGCTCTCAGCACGCTTCGGTATTGCTCTGGAACTCAGGGACTTGTTCGCGGCCCAGAGCGTGATCGAGCAGGCGGCGCTGGTTGAAGCCGCGCGGCAGGAACGGACGGCGGCTGCGTCCATTACCCGGCGTCCGGACGACGCGGCGCCGGTGTTGTCCCACGCCCAGCAGCGGTTGTGGTTCATTGATCAGATGGGCAACGCCGGGGCGGTCTACAATATTCCCTGTGCCCTGCGCCTGGACGGTGCTCTGGATGTCGACGCCTTGCGGCGTTCGCTGGAAACGATTCTGGAGCGCCATCAAGTATTGCGTACCACGCTGGCCCCGGTCGACGGCGCAGCCAGGCCACGGCTGCTGGACGGGATGCGGTTCGAACTGACGGTGGAAGACCTGGGTCCGCTGGCCGCCGGTGATCGCGAGCACATCCTCACCGAGCGTATCGACGCCGAGGCGGCGCGGCCGTTCGATCTGGGCTCCGATTTGCTTCTGCGAGCCGGTTTGTTGCGGCTGGCGGATGAGGCTCACGTACTCCTTTTGACCCTGCATCACATTGCCTCCGACGGCTGGTCGATGGCCGTGTTGCTCGGTGAACTTGCCGAGCTCTATAACGCCGAAGTGGCCGGGCGCCCCGCGAATCTGCCGAAACTGGCGCTGCAATATTCCGACTATGCGCACTGGCAGCAGCAGTGGCTGCGGGGCGATCGGCTGGAGAGGCAACTGGCCTATTGGCAGGAACAACTGGCCGATCTTCCCGTGCTGCACAATCTGCCGCTCGACTATCCGCGCCCCGAAGTCCAGCAGTACCGGGGTGCGGTGCATTGGCAGCATCTTCCCGCCGGGCTGCTCGACGGTCTTCGGCAGCTGGCGCGACGTCATGACACCACGCTTTTCATCACACTGCAGGCGGCATTTTCTGCCCTGCTCGCGCGCTGGAGCGGGGATACCGACATCGTTATGGGGACGCCCATTGCCAACCGGCGCCATGAGGAACTGGCGCCGCTGATCGGTTTCTTCGTCAATACGCTGGTATTGCGCAACGACTTGTCGGGCAATCCGTGTTTCAGCGAGGCCCTGGCGGCGGCGAAGTCGGTTGCGCTGGATGCCTATCAGCACCAGGACCTGCCCTTCGAGATGCTGGTCGACCGACTGAGTCCGCAGCGCTCGTTGAGCCACAGCCCGTTGTTCCAGGTGATGCTGGCGCTGGAATACGGTGGTGACGACATGCCGGCGTTCGAGGGCTTGTCGATCTCCGACATTGCTCACGAGTCCCATCATGCCAAGTTCGACATCACGCTGAACCTGCGTGAGACCGAAGACGGACTGGAAGCCGCCTGGGACTACTGCCGAGACCTGTTTCACCCCGACACTATCGCGCGGATGGCGGCGGCGTTTGAAACCCTGCTGGAGGCCGTGGTGGCCAATCCCGGGCAGCGTATTGCCGATCTGCCGCTGCTGGCGGACCCCCGTGCAGCGGTTCCCGCGGATTGCGAGACGGATTGCCCGCTTCCGGATGTCCCCGGGGTGCATATGCTGTTTGAGCAGCGTGCCGTGGCGAGTCCGGCTGCGATCGCGGTGGACGATGGCGAGCGCCAGCTGGACTATGCCGAATTGAACCGTCGTGCCAACCGGGTCGCACACGCCCTGCGCAGTTGCGGAGTGGGCCCGGATGCGAGAGTCGCGGTGCACGTCGAGCGCGGTGCCGACGTGCTGGTCGGCCTGCTGGGCACCCTCAAGGCCGGCGGGGCCTATGTGCCGCTGGATCCCGCTCATCCGCCCGAGCGTCTGGCAGCGATGCTAGAGGACAGCGGTGCGGTGGCGCTGCTCACGCAGACCAACCTCGCGGCCATCCCCGGCAGTGACCGGATTTCCCGGTGGTTGCTCGACGATCCGGCGACTTTGGAAATGTGCGATGACCGCAACCCCGATGTCGCCGGGCTGACGCAGTCGCATCTGGCCTACGTGATTTACACATCGGGCTCCACGGGCGCTCCCAAGGGCGTGATGGTCGAGCACGGCAATCTGCTCAACCTGGTCGGAGAAAGTGCTCGCCGATTCGGTGACACGGAGTCAATCGAGGCATCGCTGTGGACCAGCTTCGGATTCGATGTCTCGGCATTCGAAATCTTTATGCCTCTGTCGCTAGGCGGCACGCTCCATGTCGTGCCGGAGTCGGTAAGGGCCGACAGCGAGCGCTTCCTGCAATGGTTGGAGGCGCACCGGGTTACTCATGCGTACCTGCCACCGTTCTTCGTGCGTGCGTTGGACGAGGTGGCCGACGAACGCATCGCCGAACTGTCTCTGCAACGTGTGCTGGTGGGTGTGGAGCCGCTTGCCGAAGACGGGCTTCATCGTCTTTGCCGGCTGTTGCCGGGGCTGGAAATCGTGAATGGCTACGGTCCCAGTGAGACCACGGTGTTCAGTACCTGCTACACGGATATCTCGGGTCGCGAGCGCAATGCGCCGATCGGTCGACCTATCGCCAACACACGTGTCCGGCTGCTGGACGAAAATTGGCAGCCGGTGCCCATGGGCATGGTGGGCGAAATCCACATTGCAGGTCGCGGCGTTGCACGCGGTTACCTCAATAACCCGGAATTGACTGCGGAGAAGTTCTTTTACGACGCATCCGGTGAGCGAGTGTATCGCACCGGCGACCTGGCGCGCTGGCTGCCGGAAGGCCAACTGGAATTCCGTGGGCGGCGCGACGCCCAGTTCAAACTGAACGGTGTGCGTATCGAGCCTGCAGAAATCGAAGCCGCGCTTGCGGGCCACGCAGGCGTTCGCGACGCCGCAGTGGTGGTGCGCGAAGATGCCGGCCCGGACAGTCGACAGCTGGTGGCCTACGTCGTACCTCGGGAGGCGGTAACGGTGGAGGCGTTGCGTGGGCATCTGTCACGAAACCTGCCCGCGTACATGCTGCCGGCCGCCTACGTGACACTGGATGCGTTGCCGCTCACGGTCAGCGGCAAGCTCGATGTCCGGGCGCTGCCGGAACCTGGTATGGATGCCTACACGAGTGCGGAATACGCAGCCCCGGAAACCGAACTGGAACACCGGCTCGCCGGCCTCTGGCAGACGTTGCTCAAGCACGAGCGGATCAGCGTCACCGCAAGCTTTTTTGATCTCGGAGGCAATTCGCTCAGCGCCGTGCGACTGATGTCGGCGGTCCGCGAGGATACCGGCAAGACACTGCCCATCGCCACGCTGTTTCGGGCTCCGACCATTCGGGCTCTGGCTGCGGAACTTGAAGACGACAGGGAAGTTGCCGACGAGTCATTTTTGACCCTGCGTCAGGGCGACGACGAAACGCCGCTGTTCGTGTTCCATGCCGCCGGCGGTGACGTCCTCTGCTACCAGCCGCTACTGAAGTATCTGCCGGCAACCCTGCCGGTCCATGGGTTCCTGCGCAGTGAATCGTCCAATCAGCGTGTGCCGGAACTGAAGTCCGTGGAACAGCTCATTGACGAATACCTGCCCCGCCTGCTGGAGGCACAACGTGCCGGGCCCTACCGGCTGGCCGGCTGGTCCAGCGGCGGCTTGCTGGCCCTGGAGATGGCCCAGCGCCTTGAGGCGTTGGGCCACCCAGTGGAATTCGTCGCGGTGGTAGACACCATGCTGCCCACCGGCAAGGAGATTCCGGAAAGCTACTACGACATCGGTCTGGAGGCACTGCAATCCGGACCGCCCGAGGTGATCTGCCGGCGGCTCCGCGAGTTCGATGCCGAGCTACCTCACGCGGACCCGCTTGGTGGCCGTCTGGATGTCCCGGCATCGGACTAT
Organism: Gammaproteobacteria bacterium; assembly: GCA_050115425.1. Classification (GTDB taxonomy): domain Bacteria; phylum Pseudomonadota; class Gammaproteobacteria; order Natronospirales; family JASFQN01; genus JASFQN01. Next base: position 5,759 of record JASFQN010000065.1, read on the forward strand.
TTCAATTATCTGGTGGCGGCCAACCAGATCGGCCTGGAATTCTATCGACCGGTATTCCTGATCGACGCACCGGTACGCTATTTCGCGTGTACGCGCGAGCAGGTACTCAATACCGTCGCGGATCGCATGGCGCAGATGCAGGGGCTCACGCGCCAGCCGGTCATTGGTGTCGAGTTTGATGCCACGCATTTTTCCATCATGGAGGAGCCGCACGTGGCTGAACTGGGCCGGGCCATGACAGCCATGATCGGGGAGCTTGACGGCAGTGTTGACGCTCTTCCCGGCATCAGACAGGCCAGCCGTTAGATGAATAGGTGCACCTCAATTTTTTGGAAATCCACGGATGCGGTCAAAGGAACCGCAAAGCAGGAGGGGGTATGGAAAACGTATCGAGACAAGTAGAAAGCACTGCGGAGATCGCAGCAGGCGTCGCACCCTACAAGCGGATCGACCACATCGCGTTGGCGGTGTCCGATATCGACCAGGCTATTGACTTGTTCGGCAACGTAATGGGTTTCGAGCTGAAACGCCGCCGTGAGATCAAGGGTGAGCGCACCGGCATGCTGTCTGCGGAATTCGAGGCCAATGGCGTGCGCTTTGTGATCTGCCAGGGTACCGAACCGGAGTCCCAGGTCTCGCAACTGGTGGAAAACTTCGGCGTCGGTCTGGCCCATGTGGCGCTTGAGGTCGACGATGTCGATGAGACAGTGGAGCGGTTGCGGGAGAAGGGTCTGGGTTTTGATACCAGCGTAATCCGCGGTCCCGGTCTGACCCAGGCATTCTCCTCGAGATGCAGCAATACAGGCGTGAGCTTCGAATTCATCAACCGAGACGGCACGGAGGGCTTTGCCGAGGAGAACATCCAGGAGTTGTTCCAGCAGCTGGAGAAGTCCGGCAAGTACTGACCGTCCACCGCTCCCTTTGGCTCAGGTGACTTCGGGCACACCCGGACTGGGATAGATGCCGAAGCGGTTGACACCAGGCAGTACCAGGCCGGAAAGCGCAAGCGCGCTTATCGCGAAGCCCGCCATCGAGAGCAATGCGGTGAGCGAATAGTGCGCCTCGATGAAACCGCTGAGTGTCATGGAAATTGGCGTGGTGCCCATGGTGGCGAACATGACCAGACCGATGACGCGTCCGGACAGCCGTGCCGGAATTCGGCGTTGGATCCAGCTCAGACAGAGCACGATGGCAAAGCTGTTGCACAGACCGATGAGCACCAGGGCCGGAGCCGCAGTGGCGAAGGATGTGCTCTGGCCGAACCAGAACACGCAGAGGCCGGCGATGAGGTCGGCGGTGAACATGATCAGCCCGAGGTGGCGGGCGCCGGGCCTGGGCAGCATGCCGCCGCAGGCGAAACCGACAAGAGCGCCGAGGCCATTTATGGAATACAGCATGCCGTAGGACAGCGCGCCATCGGAGAGGCGCTGGTCGGCGAATTGGGGAACAACGGTCAGCAGGGGGCCGATCGCGCAGAAGGTGATGCAGGCCATATAGAAAGTGACGATGCGCAGGCCACGATCGTGCCAGAGGTACCGAAAACCGTCGGCCAGCCGCACGTCCGGCTTGCCGGCTCCAATCTTGAGCGTGGACTGGCGGATTCTGAGCAGCATCAGCAGGGCCGCGAAGACTGCCGCGGCGCTGAGCAGGAAAGCGATGGCAATGCGCGATAGGTCGGCACCGGCCGTGGCGGTGGCCACCGTGGGTGCGCCCCAGATTAGGAGGCCGGCGAGCAGAGGCGCAAACAACTGGACCAGTTGCTGCATGCCCATCAACGCGCCGTTGCCCTGTTCCATCTGTTCGCCATCCACCAGTTGCGGGAGGAAAGCGGTGGCGGCGGGCATGGCGAAGGCGGCGAGCAGGCCGAACACAAACGAAAAGCCATACAGCTGATGGATATTGGCATGGCCATAGAGCAGGTCCAGCGCCAGGCCGATCAGCGCGAGCATGAACAGGGCGCGACTCGCGAGCAAGACGTTACGAGGCGTGTAACGGTCGGTAAAACCGCCGCTGACCAGCATGAAGGCAGCACGCGGCAGGCTTTCCAGCGCCATGACCATGCCCAGGGCGGTCGCGTCCTTGGTCAGCCCGAGTACCAGCCAGGGCATGGCAATAAGGGTGAAGTAATCACCCACGGAGAACAGTGCGGTACTCGCCCAGTGGAGCCGGTAGTTGCGGTTTTTGAACAACGCTGCCGATGGGGTCTGTCGCTGGCTGGTATTGGGGTCATCGGATGCAGTCATGCGATTGGTCCGTGTCAGTTGGAGTCAGTGATCGGGAGTCGCCCCGGAAGTAACGAGAATAACAGAAAAATAATGCATATCAATCAAAGCCTTATCACAAATTTCCCGGAAAATTTGTGAGGTTTTTCATGCGTGAATGGCGGGCTTTCAGTGACGTTTGGAGATGCGATGAATGCCATCGTCAGCGATGATTGAAACGGATTTGCCGGTGCCCGAGGGGCTGCACGTGTCCCGGCTCCGCTATGAATATTCCCAGCAATGGCTCGACAGGCTTGTCGATCAGATGCCGATTCCCTCGTGCCTTGGGCGCGCGGTCTTCAGCAGGAAGCTGGACTACCTGGCCGGCCGGTTGTGTGCCGAACGGGCATTGGCCGCTGCGGGACTGGAAGTCCCGGCGTGTGTCGGCATTGGTCATAACGGCGAACCCCGCTGGCCACACGGTTTTGTCGGATCGATCACGCATAGCGGTGGTTGTGCCTTGAGCGCAGTTGGCCGCAGCGATCAATTCGATCTGGTGGGCATCGATCTGGAACGCGTCTTGTCAGCGTCCATGGCGAGTGACATTCAATCGCAAATTGCTACGTTCTCTGAACGCGGGCTTGGCAGAGTCGGCGAATACTCCAGGGAGCAATGGCTGACGCTGCTTTTCTCGGCAAAGGAGAGTCTATTCAAGGCGTTGCACTCGCGTGTGGGCTACCATTTCGATTTTCTTGACGCCGCCGTCGAGAGCCTGGACGCGAAAGCCCGCGTACTCATTCTGAGACTGCTGAGCGATCTTTCCCACGAGTGCGTGAAGGGCATGAGGCTCCCGGTCCGGTTTCATTGGAATGAGGATTTCGTATTTACCTGCTGTGCCGTTACCACGCCATCCTGAAATTGAAAAGGTGGTGACAGCGAGCGGCCCGCTTTCGCATCCTCCCGATCTTGCGCTATGGTTTGAATGGGCATTTGTTCATCTGATTGCTTTTGCGATCCGTCCGCTGCGGTGTTTGTGACCGCATGCCAGGCTCCCGGCTCGGCGAGCAAACAATAAGATCAAGCAGGTCGACGTACCTTTCCGGGCACGCTCTTCTTCGGCCCGGTCGACGGCATTCGGATCGCCGGAAGGCGGCTCGGCCGGGATCGAAACACCGGCAGCAGCCGACCGGGAGGACCCATCGCGGGTGCCTTCCCGTCGCAGCGGAGACACGAAGCCGAGAATCGCCATCCCGGGTCTCGCCGTGGCTTCCGGCCACTGGCGGGTCGTCAGGCAACAGTGATGCCCGTTGAAGAATCTCTACCAGGGAGGACCTTGATGAAGTACATGACTCGAACGAACATGCTGTTCACGATGGGTGCAGCCATGGCCATGCTGCTCATGACGCCGGCATCGGTTCTGGCAACCGGCGGCGCCAATGGATACCAGTACCAACTGCACAACGTCAGACCGCCGGCGGGCGCCTTCGACAAGGATCCGTCCACCTTCCGTCACAAGCCCGCGACAATCTGGGTGGAGCAGGGTCCGCACTACACCATGACCTGGGCCACCCAGGATCAGCATACGCTCAAGCGTGCCAGCTTCGCGCGCGGCATGATGCGCATGGGCCTGTTCGTACCGCACTGGGATTTCCGGCGCCCCGCGTCCGACGCCACCGGCTGGACGAGCTACGGTCGGCCGCTGGAATACAAATCGTTCAACGTCGATATTCAGCCCGCCGCCGGGGACCGCAAGATCGAGGGAGCAATCGCCAGGCACTATGTGCTGAAGGCGGATTTCACGAACCGGAACAAGGGCAATTCCGGGTGGATGCGCACCACGCTCACCGGCAACTTCTGGATTGCCGGGGACAAGCCGTTTTCCTGGGCGACGTTTGCCACGCCGGGCATCTATGGAGACCCGCGGTTGGACGCGGCGATGTCGGAAAAGCTGTCGAAATTGGGCCTGGTCGTCCGTGCCGAGACCACCTACCACACCCAGCCAATGAGTTCGGACGGCAAGAAGCTGGGTGACGGGCGTGACGGCAACTACCTGACCTGGCTCAGCGACATCCGTCCGGCAAAGGTCCGGGACGTGAGTCCGCCCAGCGTTTCCTACCAGACCACGCGCGAACTTCAGCATGCCACCTGGAAGGATGCCGATGGCACCTGCAAGACGGTGATGGCTGGTGGCACGCCCGATTTTGTCGGCGAGATGCTGAGCGGCGGTCAGCAGGCACCGTTCCTGGATCATCTGCGCGCAGCTTGCAAGCGGCGGGCGGAGCGCAAGCATCGCACGTAACACTTGGAGGGCGGCGCATGGATACGCGACGAATGAACCGATACACGCTGATCGCCGTTGCCGGGCTGTTGCTCGGCGGCTGCGGCGGCAGCGGCCAATTCGAGACCACGGCCGTGGCCTTCTGCGGTCAGGACGCCATGAGTGGAATGACGATCGGCGACTTCAATGGCGATGGCGCGGACGACGCGGCCGTGGGTTGCCGCACGCGGCACGATCCGCTCGAGGGTCGCGCGGAGATCTGGCTTGCGAACGAATCGGGTGGCATGACCAGGGTCCAGAGCCTGCCGCTTGGCAGCTTCAAGACGGGTGGCGAGGGTGCCGGACCGATCACGGCCGCGGACTTCAACGAAGACGGCCACCTGGATCTCGTGGTCACCGACACCGCCGGGACCACCCACGGGTTTTCCACGCTCTATGGCAAGGGCGATGGCACCTTCAGTCAGCCCACATACTTCAAACAGTCCGAGATCAAGTCAGTGGTCTCCACGGATGTCAATCGCGATGGCCACCAGGACCTGCTGTTGCTGGTGAACAGCTTCGGCAGCGATGCTACCCATTACATTCCCGGCAACGGCGGCAGCATCAATGGTGAAGGTCCGGTGCGGCTGGTCGCCCGTGATACCCGGGGCTACAGGAATGCCAGCGGCGGTGATTTCAATGGCGACCATCGCCGGGATGCCGTGGTTCCCGAGCCCCGACACGGCCGGCTGCACCTGTTCCCCAGTGGTGGCAAGGCGCATGACATCGTGCTCGGCAAGGCCGTGCGGGCGATCCGGCGCGCGATGTCGGGCACCGACGTGGACGGTGATGGCGCTGCCGACCTGCTGGTCGCCACGAGCGGCTCGGGCGACGGCCATGCTACCCGCTGGGTACTCACGAAAGGCGGTCCGCATCTGTCCGACCCCGTCGCGGCCGTGCCCGCGGACGCTGCCGGCGTCGATGTTGCGGATTTCAATGGTGACGGGGTGGCCGACCTGCTGGTACACCAGGGCTACAAGCCCAGGTTGAAATACCACGGTGGGGCGCACCCGCTGATATTGATCGGCAAGGCGGCCGGTGGGTATCGGAAACCGGTCACGCTCGACCTGCCGGGTTCACCCGCCCGGGAAATGCCCGGTGATTTCAACGGCGATGGCAGGACCGATCTGCTCTACAAGCGGCTGGACAGGGGCCAGCCTCAGGGTATGGTCTACCTCAGCCGCTGGTAGGCTGTCGCATGACAGGCCCCGGTCACGGCAACAAGACGGTCGCGCCGTGGGTCTGTCGCGCTTCCAGGTCGCTTTGCGCCTGGCCGGCATCCTTGAGCGGATAGGTCTGGCCGATCTTGACTGTCACGGCACCGGAAATGATGGCGTCGAAGAGCGAACGCGTGGTTTCTTCGAGCTCTTCGCGCGTGGCGATGTAATGTGGCAGCAAAGGCCTCGTGAAAAACAATGACCCGCGCCGGGCAAGATCCAGCGGTTTGACCGCGTCAACTGCGCCCGAGGCATTGCCGTAGCTGACCATCGTGCCCAGACGGCGCAGGCAATCCAGAGAGCCTTCAAATGTCGCTTTGCCGACGCCATCGTAAACCACATTGACACCCTGGCCATCGGTGAGCTCACGGACACGCTCGACGAAGTCTTCGTGCTTGTAGGCGATCACATGATGGCAGCCGTTGGCGCGTGCCATTGCCAGTTTCTCGTCACTGCCGGCCGTGCCGATCACCGTGGCCCCCAGATGTCGGGCCCACTGGCAGAGAAGGGTGCCCACGCCGCCGGCAGCCGCATGAATCAGGGCGGTATCGCCCGACTTGAGCCTGAATGTGCGGTGCAGAAGGTATTGCGCGGTCATGCCCTTGAGCATGCTCGCGGCGGCTGTGCGATCGTCG
>JASFQN010000066.1:0-11920 GCA_050115425.1 Gammaproteobacteria bacterium
CAACAGGTCGGCAGGTCAGAAACCGACCAGTGCGTTGAGCACAAGCGTGTTGTTGTCGCTGGCGTTGCGACCGAAACCGTCATAGTTGCTGGTCGCGCCATGGAACTTGTTGTAGATGGTGGCCTGCGCCGAGAGGCGGATGTTCTGGTACGGGTAGTAGTCGAACTCCAGCACCTCGGCCGTGCTGTCAGGCGTGGTGTTCGGCAGGTAACCGTTGCCGTCTGCCGCGTTGCTGAGCAGATTGTAGTAGTCGCTGCGATCGCCGGTGTTGGCGATGAAGCCAAAACTCGCTCCGTAGTCGAAGCCATGCAGCCAGTTGGCATCCACCTGATAGAAATTGGCAGTCAGGCTGTCCGGCCCGGTGTAGCCCATGGGACCGGCGACACTGGTCAGGCCGCTGTGCTTCTCGTTGATGTAGCGAGCGTGGAAGGTCCAGGTCGAATCCGGTTCGACAATCTGATACTGCGCATCAATCCCGTTGTCGTCGAACTTCTCCTCGGGACCGACCCAGGTACCGCCACCCATGTCGGGCTTGTACTTGGCGTTGAAGTGGAATGCGCCGACCTCGGTGTTTTGATCGGGCGTCCAGGCCAACCGCAGATAGGGAGCGTAGCCGCTGACGGCGTCTCCGGTCGGTGGCGTGTTGCCCTGCGCGGCGGCCTGATAGATTCCGGCGTAGGCATAGAACTTGTTGTTCCAGTAGTTATAGGCGCCTACCCCGATGACGTTGGTCATCACCGCTTCCGAGCCGATGAAGGGCATGTCCATGCCAATTTCGGCGTCGTTCTCGACATAGGGCCAGCCATAGCCCGGCGTGCTGTTCCAGACATCCTCGAAACTCGGTCCATTGTTGACATCGATGCCAAAGACGTTGGTCTTGCCATCCTTGCTGGTGACGTTTGCGTAGCGGATGTCACTCATGTCCATGGATGTGCCACCATCTTCGGCGGCATAAGTGAGCTGCAGAAAGGCGCCGACCTTGTCATCGATGCGGCCCGCGTAATAAATGCCGGCTTCCTTGGGGAAACTGGCATTTGGATTCTTGACGCCCGGCGCATCCTTGTTCAGGTAGGTCTCACCCGCCTGCAGAACGAAGCTCAGGTTGGGAATCTCGTTCAACGACAGGCCGGCCTGGGTCTTGTTGGCAGGCCGTTCGACTTCCTTGAGATCACTTATGGTGTAGCCGTACATCTTGAACATGCGGCCGAACGCAGTCAGGCCGGGATACGAGGTATGACACGTACTGCAGGGCTGGCCGGTCTGGCGTGCGAACGACGGCACGGCCTGTGCAGGTGTAAGGAACAGAAATGACAGCGCGGCTATCGCGGCGAGAGTGAAGTAGCGACTCGTCGGACAGGAGGCATTCTTCTTCATGGTGGCTCCTCCTACGGTTGTTGTTTCAAGCCTGGGAACCTCTGATCGATTCGCTCTCGGGTACAACCTCGGGCAAAGCGTCGCCTCAGGTTGCGGAACAGTTCCGCAACAAAGACGCCATACCAGCCCTGGTAGAGATCGACCGATACCCGTTGCCCGGGGTTGGTGCATCATGCACCGCTGGGCGACGAACTTTCCCTGGTCGTATCCGGGAACGAACGGATCAGAGGTTCCGTTGAACGTCCTCATTATCGGGATCGCACGACCGGCGCCTGTTGATCTCGGTCAAGCATTTCCAAGAACATCCAGGCTGAAAAGCGTGACAGGATCAGAACGATCATCAACCGCCACCTGCTGTGACAAACCTGCCGGCCGTCAGTTCCGTTTACTCTGACGGTGGAATGGTATGATGCCGTTGAACCCACGAATGAACGACGATGGATCGTTCAGCGGTATCCCAGGGAGAATGGAGCGGCCGCATGGCACAGGAGAGCCTGCATTACATTCTGATCCTGCTGTCGGTGGCGGTGGTAGCCATCGTGCTGCTGCGCCGGTTCCGGCTGCCCGCCGTCCTGGCCTATCTGGCCACGGGCATTGTGGTGGGCCCGCATGGGCTGGGCTGGATACCCGATGTGGAGGATACCCGCGTGCTCGCCGAGTTCGGGGTCGTCTTCATGCTGTTCACGCTGGGTCTGGAGTTCTCCCTTCCGCGGCTGCTTTCGATGAAGCGCGAGGTGCTGGTCCTCGGCGGCCTGCAGGTCGTGATCACCGCCGGACTGGCTGGAACGCTGGTCTGGGGGCTGGGCTACTCGGCCGCGGTGGCCGTGGTCGTAGGCGGCGCTTTCGCGATGTCCTCGACCGCGATCGTCGCCAAGCAGCTTTCCGAGCAACTTGAACTCAACCTGATGCACGGGCGCCTGTCCATTGGCGTGCTGCTCTTCCAGGATCTGGCGGTCATACCCCTGCTGATCATGATTCCTGCCATGTCCGGCAACAGTCACGAGCCGGTTTCCCTGGATCTGATCGAGGCCTTGCTCAAGGGCGTGGTTGCCCTGAGTGGCGTCATCCTGATCGGTCGCTGGCTGCTGCGGCCGATTTTTCATGAAATCGCCCTGGCACGTTCCGCCGAGCTGTTTACGCTTGCAGTGTTGTTCTTTTCCCTGAGCGCGGCCTGGAGCACCGCGGCTCTGGGGCTCTCGCTCGCTCTGGGCGCTTTCCTGGCGGGCATGATGCTGGGTGAGACAGAGTTCCGTCATCAGGTCGAAGCGGACATCCGGCCGTTCCGGGATGTCCTGCTCGGCCTTTTCTTCGTGACCGTGGGGATGCTGCTGAATGTTCCCGTGCTGCTGCCACTGGCGGGCTGGATTCTGCTCGCGCTGGCGGGGCTGATCCTGTTCAAGCTGCTTGCGGTCATGCTGCTGGCCCGTCTTATCCAGCCGGAATGGGGCGTGGCGCTGCGGACCGGGTTGTCGCTCGCGCAGGGGGGTGAGTTTGGCTTTGCGCTGCTGGCCCTGGCATTGAACTCGGGACTGATCCAGGAGAGCCTCAGCCAGTTCGCGCTCGGCACCATTGTTCTGAGCATGGTTGTTTCGCCGCTGCTCCTGCGCAATAACGGGCCCATGGCCAACTGGCTGTTTCCGCGAACCGAGAGCGAAGATCGGGACATTCTCCAGCATGATATTTCCAATCACCACCTGGCTCATGAGCAGCACGTCATCATCTGTGGCTACGGGCGTGTCGGTCAGAACGTCGCACGCTTTCTGGAACAGGAAAATATCGAATACGTCGCGCTGGACCTGGATGCCTACCGCGTACGGACGGCGCGTGCCGCGGGCGACACCGTCTATTACGGTGATTCGGCCCAGCTCGACGTGCTGCGTACCGCGGGACTGGAGCGGGCGAGAATCATCGTGATCAGCTTTTTCGAGGTCTCCACCTCGCTCAAGATTCTCGCCCTGGTGAAAAAGGAGCGGCCGGACATTCCGGTGCTCGTGCGCACCCGTGACGACAGCAGCCTCGAGAAGCTTCAGGAGGCGGGTGCCACGGAAGTGATCCCGGAAACACTGGAAGCCAGCCTGATGCTGGTCTCGCATCTGCTACTGTTGCTGAACGTCCCCATGAGCCGGATCGTTCGCCAGATCACGGAAGTGCGCAACCACCGCTACAATCTGCTGCGTACGGTTTTCAGGGGCGAAGATGCCATGCCCATTGACCCCACCCACGCGTTTCGCGAGCAGCTTTATACCATCACGTTGCCCGCGGGTGCCTATGCCGTGGGCAGGCAGATTGGCGAAATGGGTCTGGAGCAGGCGGGCATTGTGGTCACCGCCCTTCGGCGCGAGGGCATCGTGGGCCGTCAGCCGGATCGGGAAACGGAATTGCGCGAAGGCGACGTGCTGGTACTCTATGGCACGCCTGAGGATCTGGAACACGCCGAGGCGACCCTGTTGAAGGGCTAGGCCATTACCGTGGACAAGGCGGGTCGGCGGGCGATCCGGACACGATTTTCTGTAACCCGAGGACACCACGACATGACAACGCTGGGCACGCCCCTGACATCGAACGCCACCCGCCTGATGCTGCTGGGCTCCGGTGAACTGGGCAAGGAGGTGGCGATCGAAGCCCAGCGCCTGGGCGTGGAAATCATCGCCGTCGACCGCTACGCGCACGCGCCGGCCATGCAGGTGGCCCACCGCGGGCATGTCATCTCCATGCTTGATGGCGCCCAGTTGCGGCGCGTCATCGAGCAGGAAAAGCCGCATCTGATCGTGCCGGAGATCGAGGCGATCGCCACACCGACCCTGCTGGAGCTGGAGCGCGAAGGCTGGACGGTCATACCCACGGCCAGGGCGGCGCGCCTGACCATGGACCGCGAGGGAATCCGCAGGCTGGCCGCCGAGGAACTGAAACTGCCTGCCTCACCCTACCGCTTCGCGGACACTGAAAAGCAATACGACCAGGCCGTTGCCGAAATCGGACTGCCCTGCGTGGTAAAACCGGTGATGAGTTCATCGGGCAAGGGCCAGAGCATCGTTCGCGATTCCTCGGATGCAGCCGCCGCCTGGGAATATGCCCAGCAGGGGGGGCGAGCCGGCGGCGGCCGGGTGATCGTCGAAGGTTTTGTGGAATTCGATTACGAAATCACGCTGCTCACCGTTCGTCATCGCGACGGTACGAGTTTCTGCGACCCGGTGGGCCACCGCCAGGAGCGGGGCGACTACCGGGAATCCTGGCAGCCGCATCCCATGTCCGCGAAAGCGCTGGAAAGTGCGCAGGCGATCGCCAGGGCGATTACCGATGAGCTGGGCGGCCGCGGAATTTTCGGCGTGGAACTGTTCGTGAAGGGTGACCAGGTGTGGTTCAGCGAAGTCTCCCCGCGTCCGCACGACACCGGACTGGTCACGCTGATCTCGCAGGATCTGTCCGAATTCGCGCTGCACGCACGCGCCATCCTCGGCCTGCCCATCCCGGTGATCCGACAGCACGGGCCGGCGGCCTCCTGCGTGATCATGGGCGCCGGTGAATCGCAAAAGCCGGTCTATGAAAATGTGGATCAGGCGTTGATGGAACCCGATACCGCGCTGCGGCTGTTCGGCAAGCCGGAAGTCAAGGGCGAGCGGCGCCTGGGTGTGGCTCTGGCGCTGGGGAACGATATTGCGAATGCCCGCGAGAAAGCCCGGCGGGCCGCCGGTGCGATCAGGGTGAAAATGGATTGACAGACTCCAGGGGAAAGAAGATGCCGTCATTCGATGTGGTTTCGGAAGTCGATACCAACGAGCTGACCAACGCGGTGGACCAGACCAACCGCGAGGTCGGCAACCGCTACGACTTCAAAGGGTCGAGCGCAAGGGTGGAGCGCAACGAAAGTCAGCTTGTGCTCTATGCCGACAACGATTTCCAGATCAAACAGCTCACCGATGTGCTGCATACCAAGCTGGCCAAGCGGGGCATTGATCTCGCCAGCCTGGAGGAAGGCCGCGTGGAAACCATCAGTGGCGACAAACGCAAGCAGACAGTGACCGTACGGGAAGGCATCGACAAGGAACTGGCGAAAAAGATCGTCAAACTGATCAAGGACAGCAAGCTCAAGGTGCAGGCCGCCGTCCAGGGCGAGCAGGTTCGCGTATCAGGCAAGAAACGCGACGATCTGCAATCGGTAATCGCGCTTCTGCGTGAGGCCAATCTCGGTCTCCCGCTGCAGTACGTGAATTTCCGGGACTGACCGGCGGGCTGAGCGCCCGCCGGCCGTGGACTCGGGGAAGGATTCCCTCGTCAGTCGACGAATCGCAGCGAAAACGGGTAGCGGAAGTGCTCGCCCTCGTGGGCGCGCACTGCCGCCACCACCACCATTACCACGTTGAAGATTCCCAGCAGCCAGAGCAACGGAATGCCGATCACCACGAACACCAGCAGGCCGGCGACAAGGGTGGCCAGGAACATCGTAATCTGGAAATTCACGGCCTCGGCGCCCTGCTCGCGGATGAAGGGATGTTCGTCCCGCTTGAGCAGCCATACTACCAATGGTCCCAGCACCGCCCCCAGCGTGGGCAGCAGCAGCCCGGCGAATGCACTCAGGTGGCAGACCATGGCCCAGCTTCGTGCTGGCCGGGAATCTGAAGTGTAGTGCTGCTGGTAATACATGCTGGTGCGCCTCCGGTTACTGCTTGACCACGCTCAGACGCGAATAGACTTTCTTCACGCCGTCCACCGACATGGCGGTCTCCACGGCCTGGCTGATCAACGCGGGATTGGATACGTGGCCGCGCAGGGTCACTTCGGCATCATCCACCCGAATGTCGATGTCGGCATGCTTGAGTGCGTCGTCTTCGTCAAACTTCTGACGGATGTTGTTCGCGAGCAGTTTGTCCTGATCGCTTACGCCGTGATCGTGTCCAATACTCCAGCTGTGCAAATCCCCTTCATCGTCGACCACGATGACGCAGCCGCTGAGCGGCGCCGCCAGGGTTGCGGCCAGGGCAAATACGGTGACGAACCGGGCAATCGAACGTTTCATGCAAATGACTCCCACTCGGATGAATCAGATTTCTTCACGGTAGCGGCGCAGCCAGACCGCACCACCGATGAACACGACTCCCACGATCACGCCGCCCCACATGCCGGGACTGCTCAGCACGTGCCAGACGTTGCTGGCGGTGACCAGCGATTCGGCGTAGGAACTGCCGACCATGAACTGGTGGCCATCCAGATTGAATGTCTCCCTGAACACTCCGACTGACAACCGGTACCCAAGCAGGTGCGCGAACTTGCTGGTACCGAAGGCAATCGGCTCGATGATCATGATGGCCACCGGCGGCATCACGGCCCAGAGAATCGGCGACTTCTTGGCCCAGGCGGAGGCCAGCAGGAGCCAGCCGGAGATCGGCAGGAACCAGAGCGACTGGACCAGCATGCCGTAGATCACCAGCAGCCAGGACTCGATCAGCACGACAGGATGAAACAGGTGACTCACGAGTTCCGGCATTCTGAAAGCGGCGACCAGGAAGAAAAGAATCAGTCCGACCACTTCCGTGACCGCCATGATCACGAAGAAGATCAGAGGCGCCACCAGCGCGGCGGCACCGAGTTTGGACAATACCGTCTCCAGGTCAGACACCGGCAGCGACTTCCAGAAAAGGATGCTGCGATCACGGCGTTCACCATAGAGGCAATCCACCAGATAGAAGAACACCAGCACGCCGAGGAACATGTTGAACACGACGGCGCTGCCCATCGTCAGGCCCATGATGGCCTGCCCCCCGTGCTGGAGGTCGCCGTTGCCCACGGAGAACTGGGCATGCCCGGGGTAGATCAGCCAGGTTCCCAGCCCGAAAATTTCCGTGGCGAGAAAGAGGCCCGCCACGACCAGCGGAAGAATCCAGAAGGCCTTGTGCTCCCAGACTTCCCGCTTGAGCAGTGTGACGTAGGTATTCATGCCGCAGCTCCTTTCATCTTGGCCACAAAGAGGTCGGCGACGTTGGGGGTATGCAGTTCGCCGAAAGCCTGCAGGCGCTCGCGGTCCACGCCCTCGAAAAGGAACAGTCGCTTGCCGAAGACATCGCGCTCATGCAAGGGCTTGAGTTCGCGCGCGCGCTCGGCATCTTCCGGACGCACCAGCACTTCGGTATAGCGCTCGGCAACGTCTTCCATGGATTCGTTGAGCACCAGCCGGCCATGATTGATGAACATAAGGTCAGTGAGGATGTTCTCGACCTCTTCCACCTGGTGGGTGGTGACCACGATGGTGCGATTCTCGTCGAAATAGTCACTGAGCAGCGTGGAATAGAATTCCTTGCGATACAGAATGTCCAGGCCCAGTGTCGGCTCGTCGAGAATGAGCAACCGCACATCGATGGCCATCACCAGCGCCAGATGGAGCTGGGTCACCATGCCCTTGGACAAATGGCCGATCTTCGCACGGGGCCGGACTTCGGTACGCTGCAGGAACCGCTCCGCCTTTTCCCGGTTGAACCTGGGGTGCACGCTGTCCATCAGGTCGAGCGCCTGATTGACCTTGAGCCACTTGGGCAACACCGCCACATCGGCAATGAAGCAGACTTCCTGCATCAGTTTGTAGCGGTCCCGGCGCGGATCCACACCCAGCACATCGAGCTCGCCGCCGAAGCGGGTGAGGCCCAGAATGGCTTTGAGCGCCGTGGTCTTGCCCGCGCCGTTCGGGCCGATCAGGCCCACGATGCGGCCTTCCTCGATCCGGAAGTCGACATTGTCGAGCGCCTTCACGGGGCCATAGCTCTTGGTCAGTCCGCGTGCCTCGATCAAGGTGGTCATTTCTTGTCTCCCTGGTCGATTTCGTCCGCCTTGGCCAGCAGCTCGCCAGTGTCGAGCCCCAGCCGTCTGATGTTTTGCACAATTTCCGGCCAGTCCGTCTGGAGGAACCGTTCACGCTCGTCCTTGAGGAGCTGGCGGCGGGCATCTTCGCGCACGAACATGCCGAGACCCCGCCGCTTCTCCACCAGTCCTTCGTCCACCAGGGCCTGGTAGCCCTTGAGTACGGTCAGCGGATTCAGCTGGTATTCGGCGGCCACGTTGCGTACCGACGGCAATGCATCGCCGTCTTTGAGCACGCCTTCCAGGATCATCGCCACAACCCGGTCCCTGAGTTGGCGATAGATCGGCTGGCTGTCGTTCCAGTTCGGATCCATAGCTTCGGCCTCGTTTGATGTACTGCGCCGGCGACACCGTGGGGTGCCGCAAAATTGCCTACCTTACCGGGAGGCGCTGCGAAGCACCACGCTCGGCAAACCGGACAGCGCCTCGGTGACACCCGAGACGGCCTGCAGGCGGATGGCATCCACCAGCATGCCCAGTTCGCCGCCAGACAGGGTCGCGGCACAGAACGGGGCGCCTTCGGCGTCGACCGGGGCCTGCGCGAGGATCACGCGACCGGCTTCCACGCCCTGGCTGACAAACTCGTTGCTGGCCACGGCCAGGGCGCCAGGCAGCTGGCCCCGGAATTCGTTGAGAGCCTCACGCCCCTGGGCGTGAATCTCGGCGAACACCTGCGGATCCGGCTGAACACCGGCAGCGTTAGCCTGAACGGCTACCAGGCTGGCGGCTCCGGCCAGACCCATCATCAGCTTGCGGGTCATACCGCGATGATTGCTTACCTTGTTCATGATCGTAATCTCCATCTACTCGCCGGCGTTTCGGGGCCGGCATCCGCCCACCGCATCAGTGGTGGTGTTGTAGTGAACTATAACACTAATCCCAGAGAACGCAAGGACCTCTGGTCAAAATTTTTCCAGTTTCTGATAAAGAGGCCATGAATCAAGCGGTTAGGGCCGTCTCGAAATCGTCGGGAGCGACTGGTGAAAGCGGCCTGGGGTGTCCTACCCGGGCCAGACAGGCCCCCAAATCGGGCTTGAAACCCGATTTGCGGCGGCGGTCCAGTACACTGCCCGCAAGAATCGGGAACCCGGACAGGGCAGCAACGCCGGCCACGCAGACAAGGGGGCACGATGAGCGAGATATTGATCTATGGATCCTACGGCTACACGGGCGAATTGATCGTGGCGCGCATGCGTGAGCGCGGCCTGCGGCCGCTGCTCGCCGGGCGCAACACCGACGCGCTGCGGTCCCAGGCGGACCGCTATGGTCTGGACTATCGGGTGGTCCGGCAAGCCGACAGCGCGGCGCTGGCGGGCGCCATGGGGGAAGCCCGGGCCCTTCTCAATTGCGCCGGTCCGTTCATTCACACCTACCGGGCCGCGGTCCGGGCCTGCCTCGCCAAGGGCGCGCACTATCTGGACATCACGGGCGAAATCCCCGTCTTCGAGGGCCTGGCAGTGCTGGACGCAGAGGCCCGCCGGCAGGAAATCATGCTCCTGCCAGGCACCGGTTTCGACGTGGTTCCCACCGACTGCCTCGCCGCCCACCTGAAGGAGCGGCTGCCGGAAGCGCGTTCCCTGGCGCTGGCGTTTTACGGCGGCGGTGGCCTGTCGCGCGGGACCCGGCGGACCATGGCCGAAGGCCTGGGCGAACCGGGCGCGGCGCGCCGGGAGGGACGCATCATCCAGATCCCGCCGGCGTGGCACGAACGCCGGATCGATTTCGGCGACGGCCGTACCCGCACGGCCGTGACCATCCCATGGGGCGATGTCTCCACGGCTTTCTACAGCACGGGCATTCCCGACATCGAGGTCTATACGGTGATGCCGCGGAGTAGCCGCCGAATGCTCAGGGCGACCCGCTACGTCGGCTGGATGCTGCGCTTCCCTCTGTTGCGCCGCTGGCTGGTAGCCCGCGCGGGGCGGGGCCCCGCGGGCCCGTCCGACGAACGCAGGGAGCGCAGCGAGAGCCTGCTTTGGGGCGAGGCCCGGGACCCCCATGGCCGCGTGGCGGTCAGCCGGCTGCGTTGCGAGAACGGCTACACGCTCACCGCGCGTTCGGCCGTGACCATTGCCGAACGCGTCCTCGGCGGTCAGTTCAAACCGGGATTCCAGACTCCATCCCGCGTCTATGGCGCCGATTTCATTCTGGAACTGGGCGGTCACTGGACCGACGATCCAATCCGCTGACCGCAGCATACGGGCCGTTCGGACACATCGTTTACACCGCAGGATGGCTTGCCAGGGATCGTAGCAATTGCTACATTTTATGTAGAAATTACTACGCGTGAGGTCCGCCATGTCCCGGACGCCGGAAACCCGCACCGCCGAATGGCCGATACCCTCGCGGGACCGCCGCGTGGTGCTGGCCCGCGCCGTGAGCCGGCTGTTCGACGAATGGAACCTGCCGGCGCGCGACCGCGCCGCGCTGCTCGGGTTGAGCGAAACCAACCGGTCCACGCTGGCGGGCTACGCCCAGGGCCGGCCGCTGGCCCCCAACCGGGATCTCCTTGATCGCGCCGGTCACTTGCTCGGCATCTACAAGAACCTGCAGATTCTCTATGACCGCAATCCGGAAATCCGCCGCGGCTGGATGCAGGCCCGCAACCGGGCTTTCGATGGCCACACGCCGGTGGAGGTGGTCCGCGACAAGGGCCTGCTGGGACTGACGATGGTTCGCACCGCGCTTGACGCCATGCGCGGTCGCTGAGGCACCGGATGATCGGGGAAGAGCAGTTCGTCGTCAGCAGCGACGCCAAGGGCGACTGGCACCGCAACATCGTCAGCCTGCGCGAACCGGTGGACCTGTTCGACGCCCTGGCGGACGACGAGGCGGGCCGGCAGGTGTTGCTGGAACACGAAATGGCCACCAAGCCCTACGCCGAACCCGCGCCCGCGCTTACCCGGCCTTTCGAGCAGGCCGAGATGATCACCCGGGTCGCCGACGCCATCGACTGGCCCTACGCGCATCCCAACGTCAGCCGTTTCTCCGACGGCCGTTTCGGCGTGTGGTACGGCGCCGGCACGCTGGAAACCTCGATCCGGGAAACCGCCTTTCATTTCTGGCAGGACGAAACCGGCAACCTCGACCTGCCGGAGTCCACCCGGGAAATTCATCGGGGCCGGCAGGTATTCCTGGTCGAGTGCACCGCCGCGCTGGTCGACCTGCGCCCGCTCGTCGGCAACTACCCGGACCTGTTGCACCCTGACGACTATGGTTTCTGCCAGGCGCTGGGCCGCCAGGTCCGCGACGACCACTTGCCCGGGCTGATCAACCCGTCCGTACGGGATCCCCGGGGACTGGTGGCGGCGGTATTCGACCCGCGCGCGCTGACCCGGGTGCGCCAGCTCTGCTATCTCGATTATTTCCTGGACGTGCGCAACCAGCGGGTACGCGTGCAGCGCAGGCCCGGACGGAATGATCTGACCCTGGCGTTTGAGGATTAGCCACGAATCCATGGATACCCGGAGGCCGCAAAGCGCCGTCGGCGGCTTCGTTTGGAGCACCCCCCTCTATCTCCCCCCTCCTTCGGAAGGGGGAGGACGTACTTTTGCCTCCGAGGTGAAACGAGGGATCCTCTCCCCTTGCTTGCGAGGGGAGAGACAGAGAGGGGTGCGCCGGGGTTTGGGTGCGGTGGCTTCGTTTGGGGCACCCCCTCTTTCTCCCCCCTCCTTCGGAAGGGGGGGACGTACTTTTGCCT
>JASFQN010000067.1:0-11649 GCA_050115425.1 Gammaproteobacteria bacterium
GGGGCATTCGCCCGCTCACAAGGCGCGACGAGCGTGGTGTGGCTCGCAGCCACATGAGCGAGGAGCAACGCGGTGAGCGGGCGAATGCCGCCGGGCCCGAAGGGTTGGCGCTGTGAGCCGCCCCTGCAGTGTTGCGGCCCTTGCCCGTGGACTCACCACTGTGCGGCGGACCGCGCCTTGCAGGGCCGGCTCACAGCGCCAACGCGGCGCAGGGAAAACCGCCCCTGGCATTCCCGAGAGAGGGGTGCGCCGGGTTTGAGCGTGGCACCTTCGTTGCTACCGCCACGGAACACCGGTCAGCCGAGCAGCCGCTCCAGTTGCCCGACCAGACGGTCCACTTCCCGCGGCGTGTTGTAGTGAGCCAGTGATATCCGGACGACTCCATTGCATCCGGTCAATCCCAGTTTTTCGATTAGTCGCCTGGCGTAGAAATGTCCAAAACGGATGGCGATCTTTTGTCGGTCCAGTGCGGCCGGAAAATCGGCCGAGTCCCGACCGTCCACCGTGAATGAGAGTGTCGGTGCGCGCTTGTCAGCGTCGGCACTGGATTCGCCGAAGATGCGAACCGCCGGATGATTGCCAAGCAGATCCAGTAAAGGTGCGGTCAGGTTCTGTTCATGGGCGGCCATCGCATCGAAGGCGGCCGCCATGCACTCGCGCGGCGAGGCGTGAGCAGGGGCGCCACTTCGCCTGCCCAGGGCCGCCAGATAGTCGTTGATCGCGGGCAGCGACGCAGTGAGTTCATACGGCGAGGCGCCCGGCTGCAGCTTGGCTGGCAGCAGGTCGGCGCTGAAGAAGTCGTGGTTCAGGTTGTCCAGGGCGAGCAGAGCGTCACGCTTGCCGTAGAGCACGGCGAGATGCGGGCCATAGACCTTGTAGAGACTGAAAGCATAGAAATCCACATCCCATGCCCGCACGTCGACAAGGCGGTGCGGGGCGAACGCGACGCCGTCGACGCAGACCCGAGCGCCCCGTTCATGCACGAACCGCGTAATTTCCGCGACGGGCTCGATGCTGCCAAGAACGTTCGACGTGTGTGTGAAACACACCAGGCGGGTGCGTTCGCCCATCAGGGCTTCCAGATCATCCAACTCCAGACGCAGACTGTCAGGGTTCAACTGCCAGGTCAGCACGCGGATGCCGTCCGCCTCCAGGCGGCGCCATGGCGTGATATTGGCTTCGTGATCGGCGTCGGTGACGATGATTTCGTCACCGGGCCTGAGTTGGCCGCGCAGGGCCCGTGCCAGGCGCCCGATGGCCACCGTCGTGGACGGGCATACCACGATTTCCTCCGGGTGGGTGGCGTTGACCAGTTCGGCCATGGCGGCCGCGCCGGCCTCCTGCCGGCCGGATGCCTCCCGGGAAGCCGGATAGCTGGCGCCGAGCTGTACCGGATAGCGGCGCATGTAGTCGGCCACTGAATCGATCACGCTGTCGAGAACGTGCGATCCGCCGGCGTTGTCCATGAACGCCCAGTCGCTGTCGAGACCGGGAAAGCGCTGGCGGGCGAAGGCGAGATCGAGCATGGCGGACTCCGGTGGCCACGGATGAACGAACAAGCGACGCCCGCGGCCCCTTCGGGGCGCCGGATGGTGACGCTGTACGCGGAAAAACCGCCCGTGCTGCCAGGGGCGCGTGTCAGGCGGAATGCAGAGGATGCCCCGCGGTCGGGGCCCGAATCAAGGCCGGGTGGCCGGCGCATGGGTCTAGGGCGGATGCTGTATGGCGCGGCCGGAATCGCCTGTCTAGACTTCATGGTTCCGGAAGCGGGCCGAGGGGCGGCCCACTCCGGCTCGTGCGGTGCCGGGGAGGCACTGCTTACCTAAAGGGAACAACCATCCTCAAGGGGGGTGTCATGTTCAGGAGAACTCTTTCCGTCATGTTGGTGGCGGCAGCGGGATTGCTGTTTGCCGCCGGGGCCCGGGCCTCGACCTATGTGGTCATTGCCCAGGGTAATCACCTTTCCAGCCAGGCCGAGGCCAGGCTTCAGGCCGCGGGTGCCAGCAACATCCGCGTCCTCGCGCCCATTGGCGTGGCCATTGTCGATTCCGACGACCCGGCCTTTGCACAGCGCGCCGGCCGGATTGCCGGACTGCAATCGGTGACCGAGGACGTCACGCTGCAGTGGGTCAATCCGCCCTCGCCGGCGGACCAGTCGGTCTCCATCGCCGATGCGGTGGCGAACCCGCCCAATACCGGAGACGATGACTTCTTCTTCGATCTGCAGTGGGGCCACGATGCAGTCAATGCACCGGAAGCCTGGGCCGCTGGCGCGCGTGGCCAGGGCGTCACCGTGGCGGTCCTGGACACGGGCTTCGACCTGACCCATCCGGATCTGGCGCCCAACATCGATCTGGCCGACTCGCAGAATTTCATACCGGGCGAGTCGTTGCAGTGGAACGGTGACATCTTCAGCCACGGCACGCATACCGCGGGCACGGTGGCTGCCGCTGACAACGGATTCGGCACCATCGGGATCGCCCCGGAGGCGCGTCTGATGCTGGTCAAGGTCCTTTCCGACTCCGGCAGTGGGCCTTTCAGCGCCATCATCCAGGGCATTGTCTGGGCCGCGAATCATGATGCAGACGTCATCAGCATGAGCCTGGGGGCGGACGTGCCGCGCAACGAGCCGGGTGTGGCGCAGTTGCTGGTAGCGACCTCGCGGGCGATCACCTACGCCTATCAGCATGGAACGCTGGTGGTGGCGGCCGCGGGCAACGCCGCACGCGATCTCGACCATGACGCCAGTCTCAAGTCCGTACCGGCCGAGCTGCCGGATGTGTTGTCCATCTCGGCAACCGCACCGCTGGGCTGGGGGCTGGAGCCCACCGTGAGCCTGGACAACCCCGCGAGCTACAGCAACTACGGCCAGAATGGCATCGACTTCGCGGCGCCGGGTGGTGACTACGTGGGGGCGTTCACCGGACTCACCGGTCCGTGCACCGTGGATGGCCTGACGCGTCCCTGCTATGTGTTCGATTTCGTGTTCAGCACCGGCTATCAGGGTTGGTACTGGTCGGTGGGCACCAGCATGGCGACACCGCACGCCGCCGGTGTGGCCGCCCTGATTCTCAGCGCCCATGGCGGGCACGGGAGCATGACACCAGCTCAGCTCACCGCGGCCATGCAGCAGGGCGCCGATGATCTGGGCAAGCCCGGCAACGATGATTACTACGGCCTGGGACGGCTGAACGCTTTCGGGTCGATTCAGTAGAGTCGGTCTGGTGCGCGCGGGCCGGCCTGCCTGGCGGGCCGGCCCTTCCTTTGCCTGTGATCCGCGCACGATCCGGCCGCGCCACCCGGCAGCCGCGTCTGCCACCAGGGCACGCGGAGCTTCCCACAGGCGGTGTCAGAAATTTCCTACATAAAATGTCACTAACGCCTCATCGGCGCGGGGCAGCGACATCCATATACTGGGACCCGTCGCAAGGAGTCCGGAGGCGGGCATCATGGAAGCGCAGAGCGTAGTGACAGGCAGCCGTACCCGAAAGGAGACGGGGTTCATGGATGAGCGCACCACGGAAGAGCAGTCCCTGCTGGAGGACATTGCCTATTTCGAGGACAAGGTCCGCAGGCTGGGGACACCTGGGTCGAGTTATGAGCGTGCCATGTTGCGAGTCTACGCCAGCCTGTTGTCGCATCGCCGCCAAAGGCTGGCGGCCTTGCGGGACGGACATCCCGACGCCTGGTACGAGTACGACCGCGTTCTGATCTGACTTGCGAGGGGCAAGCGAGGGGGGCTTCAGGAAGAACCCGCGCCCACGGATGGGCGACTCTTCTCGTCTTGGGCAATACTGACAGGCAATTCCGCGCTCTCTGCCTGTGTGATCAGGTCACGCAGACTGCGCCCGCCGAGCGCCTCGCAAAGGGCCCCATCCAGCGATTCGGCCAATTCCGTCACCGCTTCGGGCAGCGCCAGTTGTCTGTCCGGAAAGTCTTGCGCGTCATCCGGCCGGCGCATGCAGGCGACGACATCCCAGAGTGACAGGTTCGCCAGGTCCCGTCCCGGCACATAGCCGCCCACCGGTGTTTCGGTGGCCAGCACGAGCCCGCGCCGTTCCAGGCGGTTCATGATCATTTCCAGGGCCTCGCCGGGCACGTGCAGCCGGCGTGAAAGGGCATCGTGGGTCCAGGGCGTCTCCCCGGCCAGGTGTCGGTAACCGATGAGGTACATGGCGGCCAACGCAAGCCGCTCTCGCTGGCGGCCACTGGTGGCGAGCCGCAGACGCTGACGGGTGACGAATTGTGGATTCTGCCAGTAGAAGGCCAGTTGCGCGCCGAGCAGCAGGATCGTCCAGCTCAGATACAGCCAGAACATGAAGATGAACAGTCCCGCGAATCCGGAATAGATGGCCGTATAGCGTGTCGACGAAGCCACGAAGCGGGCGAACAGCCAGCCCGTGCTCTGCCATGCCACACCAGCCGCCACGCCCCCGGCCAGGGCCGCCGTGAAGCGCACCCGGGTGTTGGGAATGAAAAGATTGATGAAGGTGAAAGCGCCGATCACCAGCAGGTAGGGAAGGAAATCGGCGAGCCGCAGCATGATGGTGCCGATCGGCTCGATTTGCATCAGCGACTGGACGACTGCATGGCTGGTAATGGAGGCGGTGATACCCAGGGCCGAGAACACCAGAACCGGGCCGATCAGTGTCACGCTCAGATAATTGCTGAAGCGCTCCACCATGCTGCGTGGCTGGCGGACGTGCCATACGTAGTTGAAGCCGGCCTCGATCTTCTGCAGCAGGGAATACACTGTCCAGACGAGCAGGATCAGCCCCACGGAGCCGAGCACGCCCGCCTTCACGTTGTCCACGAAACCGATGATGCTGTTGCTGATTTCGGCGCCCCTTGGACCGAGGGGCTCGAGCAGACGGTCGAGAAACGGCTGGACCTGGTTGTGGACACCGAAGCCCTTGAGTACGGAAAAGCTCAGTGCAATCAGCGGCACCGTGGCAAGCAATGTGTTGTAGACCAGACTCATGGCACGGAGGCTGAGATCGCCTTCCGCCAGATCGCGGAGCAGAACATCGACCAGCCGGAAGGTCTGCACCAGCGCCCGCTGCGGTCGCGGCATCTCCGCAAGCGGCGTCTTCCAGATCAGCCTGTCGAAGCGCTCGTTGATGGCCTTGAGCATAAAGCGGTCCCTTTGCTGCGGTCAGTGTCGTTCGGACGTGGCGTTCGCGTTGCCTGTCAGGCCTGGCGTTTTTTCTCCAGACGGCTGACGAACTCCTCGAGTATAGCCCGGTAAAGCGTATCTCTCAGGCAGGCGTCCTCCACGCCGGCGTCCAGATTGGGATTGTCGTTCACTTCGATGACGAACACGCCGTTTTCATTTTCCTTCAGATCCACGCCGTACAGTCCGTCGCCTATCAGGTTGGCGGCCTTGAGCGCTGTCTCGACCACCCTGGGCGGTGCATCGCCGACCGGGAGCGTTTCGTAGTTGCCTTCGGTGAACCGGCCGCCTGCCTTGTGATTGACGATTTGCCAGTGGTTCTTGGACATGAAATAGCGGCAGGCGTACAGCGGCTTGCGGTTGAGAATGCCGATCCGCCAGTCGTAGTCGGTATAGACGTATTCCTGAGCCAGGAGCAGGTCGGATTCCCTGAAAAGCTCATTGGTGATGCGTTTCACTGCTTCGCCGTCGGTGGCCTTGTGCACGCCGCGGGAGAACGAGCCATCGGGTATTTTCAGCACTACCGGATAGCCCAAATCCGCGCCGAGGTCGGGCACCCGGCCCTCCTGCAGGATGGCAGTCCTGGGGTGCGGCACGCGGTTGGCTCTCAGAAGTTCCGCCAGATAGACCTTGTTGGTGCATTTGAGAATGGAATCGGGGTCGTCGATGACCACCATGCCCTCGCTTTCCGCCTTGCGCGCGAATTGGAAAGTGTAGTGGTCGATCCGAGTCGTCTCGCGAATGAACAGGGCATCGTATTCGGCCAGTCGGGCATAGTCCTTCCGCTCGACCAGTTCGACGTTGATATCGAGTGATTTTCCGACACGCACGAAGTTCTGCAGTGCTTTCCGGTTGGAGGGCGGCAGCGGATCCTTCGGGTTGTGGAGCATCGCGATGTCATAACGCGCCGGCTCCTTCGACCGCGGCGAGCGCCAACGCTTGCTCAGGTGGCTTTCGAGACCGTGCACGAATTGTCTGTACTGGTCGGACTGGAGCTGGTTGATGTAGCCCGGCCGGATCCTGTTCACTCGCCAACGCGTCTCGCGTTTGAACTCCACGCGGAGAATCGGGCACGGGAACAGTTCAAAAATCTGCCGGCCGATTTCCTGGAGCCGTTCGTCATCGCATTCGCCAAAAAAGAGCAAGAGTTCGAAGCTGTTTTCGGCGGTCTTGTGCAGACGTTTTTCCACCGCGTCATCGAGGTCGCCCGCTTCAAGGGTGTAGAGCGATTTGCGACTCAGTTCCGACAGTATTCGCACCGTGGGTACCACGCGGTGCCTGCGGGCCTCGGCCAGAAGCGAGCAGTAGTAACCGGTGTTCAGGTAGCCGTAGTTCCTGCAGAGGTTGATGACCTTGAGTCCCTTCTCGGCAACGAGATCCGGGCGGGACAGATATTCGCGAGCCGTCAGGACAGGGTAGTCCGGGAAATCCGGCTTCCAGTCGTTCTTGTTCTCGACGACAATAAGGTGAGTGCTCATGTGACCTCTTGGTGTTTGTCCGGGAGCGGAGGTGTACAGTCAACGGCTCCCGGACGAGTTCAACTGTCGGTGATCCGTTTTCGAATGACCAGGGCGGCCCGCTGGGCGGACTTTCCGTAGCGGGCCATGGCTTCGAAATCGGACTTGAGTATCGGCATGTTCATGCAGTCCAGCCGGACCTTGCCCTTGTCATAGTCGACGAACGGATCATGGACATAGATGAAGCGTTCATCGAACCCCGTGACCACCACCCAGTGCGGTGATTTTTCCCGGTAGATCCGATAGGAACTGATCAGTACCACCGGGACGCCATCCGCTGCGAACTGGCTCTCCATCCTGTCCAGTGCAAGCGCGGAGTAGTTGACCGGGATGCCACACGCAAGGATTTCCTCGAGAAAGTCCTCCTGGGTCAGTCGTATGACCTCCTTCTTGTCTTCGTTGCGGACCGAGTCGACGAACAGTGCGCCTTCGTCGTTGACCCAGATTTCCACATCAAATCCACGATGAAAGGCCGACAGCGCCAGCCCATAGGGGCCGCATCCGCCATGGCCGGAGGTCATGAATACGCTGGTCGATTCGCGCCAGAGACGCAGCTCCAGCTTGCGGCTGACGGAGAGTTCCGGAGCCAGGGCCTGCATGGCCATGATCAGTGCGGCGGGTCCGCAGGTAAATTCGAGCGACTGCTCGTAATAGGGAATGCGCGATTGCGGTGGCTGCCGGTGCGAGACCAGCGACTTTTCCATGCGCAGGGCGTCGGCATGGTCCTCATAGTAGTCATCGTAGCGGCCGAAGCGGCGATAACCCAGCCGCTGGTAGAGCCGTATGCCGGCCTCGTTGTCGGGGCGGATTTCCAGACGCATCGTCACGCAATCCGAATCGCGGGCGGCGTCTTCGGCGGCCGTGAGAAGCGCTTCGCCCAGACCACGGCCGCGATATTCGGGGTCCACGGCAATGGAATACAGCCGGGCCAGTGAGGTGCCTGTGTGGTACAGGACCAGGGCGTAGCCGGCCATATCGCCCCCCACGTCGGCGACCAGCACGCTGGCATGCGCGCGCGCGATCATGTAACGGAAATTGCGCCGGGAAAGCCGGTCGCTGTCGAAGCAGCGGTTTTCCAGTGTCACCAGGCGGTCGAGGTCCGCGACCGTGGCTGGCCGGATGGTGCCGGTGAAATCGGTCATGGCAAGCATTCCCATGGCAGCGAAATCCGTCCGTGTGCATGCCTCCAGGAGGCGGGAGGCGACCTGTACAATGATGGCATTGCCGACCGCCGCTGACTATTGGCGGCGGGAGATTTCTGCAGCGACGGCGCGCCAACCCTGCCGGTGGCGCAGGAGTAGGTATGGGCCATTACCCGGAAAGGATTGTCTGCCTCACCGAGGAGACGACCGAGACCCTCTATCTGCTGGGCGAGGACTGGCGGATCGTCGGTATCTCGGGATTTACCGTGCGCCCTCCGCAGGCCCGGCGGGAAAAGCCACGGGTTTCGGCATTCACCAGTGCGAAGATTGACCGGATTCTGGCGTTGAATCCGGATCTGGTCCTGGGCTTTTCGGATTTGCAGGCCGATATCGCTGCCGAACTGATCCGCCACGGCGTGGAGGTGCACGTGTTCAATCACCGCAGCGTTGCCGGGATCCTGCGCATGATCGGCATGCTGGGTGGCATGATCGGTTGTCAAACGCGTGCTCTATCGCTGATCGAGCGGCTGGAGAAGGACCTGGAACGGATCGCCGGCGCCGGACGCGCACTGCCCCGGCACCCGCGGGTCTATTTCGAGGAATGGGACGATCCCCAGTTGTCGGGCATACGCTGGGTGTCGGAATTGATCGAGCTTGCCGGCGGTCGGGACTGTTTCCCGGAGTTGGCGAAGCAACCCCTGGGTCGCGATCGGATCATTGCCGATCCGGACGAGGTGGTGAGGCGCGCGCCGGACATCATCATCGGGTCCTGGTGTGGCAAGAAATTTCGTGCCGACAAGGTCGCCGCGCGACCCGGCTGGGAGAGTGTGCCGGCGGTTCGCGATGGCGAACTGCACGAGGTCAAGTCATCGATCATTCTGCAGCCGGGGCCAGCGGCGCTGACCGACGGCGTCGAAGCGCTGCACAGGATCATTGCCAATTGGGTTGGTCGTGCTGCCTGACGCGCGGCCCGCGGGCGCGGGCCTCAGGCAGATCAGAGCGGCGCGCCGTCGGTGAGCAGCCGGTAGGCTTCCCGGTACTTTTCCGCCGTCTTCTGGATCACGTAGTCGGGCAGTCGCGGCCCGGGTGCGGTCTTGTCCCAGTCCAGTGTTTCCAGGTAGTCGCGCACGTATTGCTTGTCGAAGCTCGGCGGGCTGCTGCCTGGCCGCCAGGTGCTGGCGGGCCAGAAACGGGACGAGTCGGGCGTGAGCGCCTCGTCAATGAGTACGACCCTGCCCTGACGGTCGAGCCCGAACTCGAACTTGGTGTCGGCGATCACAATCCCGCGCTCCCGTGCGTGGCGCGACGCATAGGTGTAGAGCTGCAGGCTGGCGACGCGTACCTGCTCGGCGATATCGGCACCCAGCTCATCGGACATGCGGTCGAAACCGATGTTCTCGTCATGGCTGCCCACTGCGGCCTTGGTGGAGGGCGTGAAGATCGGTTGGGGCAGCCGGTCGGCCATTTTCAGGCCGGCGGGCAAGTCGATGCCGCACACGCCACCGGTCTGCTGATATTCCTTCCAGCCCGAGCCGATGATGTAGCCCCGCACGATGGCTTCGACCGGCAGGGGCTTGAGACGCCGTACCACTGTGGCGCGCCCCGCCACTTGTTGACGTTCTTCCGGATCGGGCAGTACGTCCTCGAGGCTCGCCCTGCTCAGATGGTTGCGAACGATATCGGCGGTCTTGTTGAACCAGAAATTGGAGATCGCCGTGAGAATCCGTCCCTTGCCGGGAATCGGATCGGGCAGGATGACATCGAATGCCGAAAGGCGGTCCGTGGCAACCACCAGCAGCCTTTCGTCGTCCACGGCGTAGATGTCGCGCACCTTGCCCCGGTGCAGCAAGTCCAGGCTGTGCAGTTCGGACTGGAACAGGACCTCGGGCGGCTGGTTCATTCGGATGCTCTCGGAGGGTTGTCGATCGGGTTCAATTGGTGGGTTCGCCCGGCAGCGGACCCCTCACCTGCTCCACCTGGCGGGGGAAGCGCTCGCCGTCGCCGATAATTGCGTTGAAGTGGTCCGCGCCTTCGGTGCTCTTGGTCTCGAACCAGCGCACCGCCGTGTCGTGGCCTTCCGCCTTCATCGCCAGGGCGGGGTCGTCGTGGGCGCTGGCCAGCATCTTCACCGTGCCCCGGATGTGGGTCTCTTCGGCGCCGCCGTGCATGCGCAACGCCTCGCCAAGAGCGAGGGCCTTGCCCTCCGCATCGAGCTTGATTTCGTCGTCCAGCACCTCTCCCAGCCCGTCGGCTGCGCCGTAGAGATAGAGGAGAAAATAGGTGTTGACCTCCGGCTGGTTGAGCATGTCCTGGCCGGTGAAGTGCGCGGAGTCGGCACCGAACTGGAAAATCAGGCGGGCCACACGCTCGATGTGGGCCTTGCGCACCTCTTCACCGTCGGCGGCGGACCCGGTGCCTGGATTTTCGGGCGATTGACTCATGGTTGCCTTCGTCTCGGTTATCATGGAAGCATCGGATTTTGGCAGTCCGGCGGGTCCCGATCAACCGGGAACGCCACGGGACCTTCGATCGCCCCTGTGCCCCGGGCACCCGGGAGGCGATTGGCGTGTCCAGGAACGGAGCGAATCGGGCAGGAGAACTTTGTGAACTGGTGGGGAAAGGTAATCGGTGGCGGTCTCGGTTGGGCGGTCGGCGGGCCGATCGGCGCCATGCTGGGCGCGGTGATCGGGCACAATTTCGACCGGGGGACCAGTCGGTCCGGAGGCTGGACCGAGGCGCTGGGTGCCGACGCCGAACAGATCCAGACTGTGTTCTTCACGACTTCGTTTTCCGTGATGGGGCACATCGCCAAGGCCGACGGACGCGTTTCCGAGGACGAGATTCGCGCTGCCCGCTCGGTCATGGCGCACATGAATCTGAACCAGGCCCAGAAAGAGGCGGCCATCCGCCTGTTCGGGGAGGGCAAGCGCCCCGGGTTCGCGCTTGATCAGGTCATGGACCAGTTCTGCCAGGTCATCGGAAGACGCCGTGAACTGATCGCCATGTTCATCGAAATTCAGCTTCACGCGGCCCTTGCCGACGGCCGGATCAACCCGGCGGAACGGCGCATCCTCAATCACATAGCCAGGCGCATCGGCGTTTCCGAGTTCGAACTCCGGCAGATAGAGAACCTGATCCGCGCGCGAACCGGCCGTGCATCAACCGGAGCGGCAACTCGTCCGGACGGGCTGGCCGAGGCCTACCGGGTGCTCGGAGTGAGCAAGTCGGCGAGCGACGACGAAGTGAAGAAGGCCTATCGACGCCTGATGAGCCGGCACCATCCCGACAAACTGGTCGCCAAGGGCCTGCCCGAGGAAATGATGGAAATGGCCGAGAACAAGACGGTCGAGATTCGTGCAGCCTACGACGCGATCAAGGAGGCTCGGGGGATGTAGGAGCCTGGATGGTCCGAGCCTCTCATGCGCTTTACCTGTCGGGGCAAACGACGCTGACAGGCGTTGATTGCCCGGCACATGGCGCCACCATGCGTCTGCCCGATCGCTGTGCTTTGGTGAACTCCTGCCTGAATGGAGTCAAGCGAACTCCGGAACACTGCGAAGTACAACAAAGCATGACCCGGATTCCGCTTCGCTGCATCCGGGCTACATTGACTTCGTTTGGAGCATCCCCCTCCGTCTCCGCCCTCCTGCCGGAAGGGGGAGGGCCTTTCGTTCAACTCCCGAGGTCACAAGGAACGTCCTCTCCCCTTGCTTGCGAGGGGAGAGACAGAGAGGGGTGCGCCGGGTTTGAGCGGGGCAGCTTCGTTTGGAGCACCCCCCTCCGTCTCCCCCCTCCTGCCGGAAGGGGGAGGGCCTTT
>JASFQN010000068.1:0-11602 GCA_050115425.1 Gammaproteobacteria bacterium
CGCTCCGCTCTGGCTCAGCCCCGCGTTGCTCGTCGCTCATGTAGCGTTGCTACACCACGCTCCTCGCGCCTTGTCCTGAGCCAGAGCACAACGCATCGTGACCACCCAATACCCTCACCCTGGCCCCGATTCAGGGACGATATCGGATGGCATGGGCGCCTTCGGCGCCCTTGCGGGCTGCGCTCCGCTCCGGCTCAGCCCCGCGTTGCTCGTCGCTCATGTAGCGTTGCTACACCACGCTCCTCGCGCCTTGTCCCGGGCCAAGGCAGGCACACCCCTGCCCGAGGTACACAGGCAACGGAAGAGCGCCCTCTTCAACGGGCATTGAAGCGCAGGTGAACCTCCGTGCCCTCGCCTTCCCGGCTGTCGATCGCCACATCCCAGCCGTAGCGGTCACAGATGCGCTTGACGATGGCCAGGCCGAGACCGGCGCCTTCGGGACGCCCGGGGGTGCCCCGAAAATGGCGCTCGAAGACCCGGGCCAGCACCTCGGGCCGCATTCCGCTGCCGGTGTCGCTAATGGTCACGGAGTCGCTCGTGACGGTCAGACGCACCCGGCCCTCATGCGTGTGCTCGATGGCATTGCGCAACAGATTGCCGACAACAACCGCCAGAACGCGCGCCGGCGCGGGTATCCTCAGTGCCCCCTCTTCCACGAGTTCGATGGCGACAGCGCTGCCAGCCTGAGCTTCCCGGTGTTCGCCGACCAGTTCGCGGAGCGTTTCATTCACCGCCACGGTGTATTCCATCTCGGGCCGGGGTTCCTGACCGCGAGCGAGCACCAGAAATGCAGACACCAATTCGGCCATCTCGGTCGCCGCGCGGCGGATGCGCTCCACGCGACTGCGCTGCACCTCACCGAGATTCGCGTCGTGTGACAGAACTTCCGCAGCGCCGCTTATCACCGACAGCGGGGTCCGCAATTCGTGGCTCACGTTGCCGGCGAACTCGCGCTCACGCTCCAGAAAGTCGTGCAGCGTGGCGCGGTATTCATCGAAGGCGCGCGCCAGTTCGCCAACTTCGTCGTTGGCGTATTCGCCACCCAGGCGCAGGGAATTGTCAGTCGGATCCAGACTGCGGACCTGATCGGCCAGCCGTCGCACGGGTTCGATAATTCGCCGGGAAAACCAGAATCCCATCCAGATGGCAAGATAACTCGCTCCCGAAATACCCACCAGCAGAATAAAACCCAGCCGCTGCTTGCGCTGCGCCATACGAGTATCGTCGAAGGCAATGACATAGCGCCTGCCGCCCTCTGCGCGAACGGCGACGTGGTAGAGATGGCCATCGTGGGTGACATCGTGCAGTCCCGGACCGACCTTGCGGAGAAAGGCCGGAGCTTCGTCGGTCGCGCCATCGCCGGTTACGTAGCTGCGCAGGCGCCCCGAGTGAACCGCGGCGTCCCGCGGCGCCTGCCGATGCAGTCTCACGAAGTAATCCAATTGCGCCTGCATGGTGTCGCTCACCACATTCTGCTCAAGACGTCTCACACCCAGATAGACGGCGGTCCCGAATACCAGGCTCAAGAGGAATCCAAACAGGAACGAGGCGATGACGATCCGGGTTCGCAGCGGTTGTCTATAAGCCATCCGGGTCCACCAGGCGGTAGCCGATGCCGTGCACCGTCTGCAGCAGCGGTCGGTCGAAGGGTTTATCGATTGCCGCACGCAATGAAGCCATATGCGTGCGAAGGGCATCGCTCTCGGGCGGCGAGTCGCCCCAGACGCCCCGCTCCAATTCGGCACGAGTAACCACACGGTGCCGTTCCCGCATCAGTATGGCAAGCAGCTTGAGCCCGGTCGGATTGAGATGAATCGGCCGGCCGGCTCTTTCCACATGCAGTGTATCCGGGTCGAAACTGAGATCGGCCACCTGAAGCGGCCCGCCGCCGGCGGGTGCCTGACGACGCCTGTGCAATGCCCGTATGCGTGCCTCGAGTTCCTCCAGCGCGAAAGGCTTGACCAGGTAATCGTCCGCGCCTGCATCAAACCCGGTGAGCTTGTCGGTCAATGTATCGCGGGCGGTCAGCATGAGCACCGGCGCATTGACGCCGAGGTCTTCGCGCAGCCGCCGGCAGACCTCAAGGCCATCGATCCCGGGCAGCCCCAGATCCAGAATGAAGACGTCATAGGGTTCCAGCGCGGCCAGGCGCAGTGCGCTTTCACCATTGCGCGCGGCGTCCATCTGCAGGCCGTGGGCCTCGAGAAAATCGTAGATATTGGCGGAAATGTCCGCATTGTCCTCGACCAGCAGTACCCGGATTGGCGTGCTCAATAGATGGTCCCCGGCGGTTTCCTATGCCCGTATGCGGTCCTCTGCTTCCATCAGGGCGCGGACCGGCTGCGGTATGTCCGGTGATTCTACCGGTTCGCGGCCCAACCGTGAAAACAGCTCGGCGGGCGGCACATGCCCACCGGATCGTCGGATGACCGTCTTGAACAGGGCGTGGGTGACGATCTGGCCGTCGCGCACGACTTCCTGTTCCAGGTACAGCCATTTCTCGTCCCAGCCAAGCAGCCGACTGCGTACGGCGAACCGCTCGAATGGCAACAGCGAACGCTTGAAGCGGACCATGCACGTCGCCACCAAAGGCATCCAGCGCTCGCGCAGGACCAGCCGTCCCAGGCCGGTCCGCATCATCAGGTCAAGCCGGCCCAGATCCATCACCGTGAGGTAACGGCCGTTGTTCATGTGACGGGAAACGTCCAGATCGGTCGGCCAGACCCGGAACTGGAGCAACGAGTCGGCAGTGGGCGCCAGACGGGGACGGAAAAATGCGCTGACCAGAACGCGCAACATCCGAAAATAGAGATTCATTCACGACCTCGTGCAGAAAGCACCGGAACATCTTTCATTCGGCCCGCAGCGGGGCCAAAATGCAAGACCGGGGCACGGCAGCTCCCGGTCCAACCTGCAAGAGGTGGAAAAGCTCATGCAAAGATGGCTCATCTGGTTGTTACTCACCTCCCTGATAATGATCGTTCCGGCGTTCGCCACGGCCAGCGCTGCGGTTGATAAGTCCCTGGCCGCAGCCGTGGCGATCCCGAATGCCCACGTCCCCTTGCCGGGTCTGCTTACCGGCGGACAACCTACCGCCTCACAGCTTGAACAGGCGCAGGTCGCGGGCGTACAGACCGTGATCAGCCTGCGTACACCCGGCGAATCGGATTTCGACGAAGCCGCGACGGTGAAGAAACTGGGAATGACCTACATCAATATCCCGGTCGCGGGCGCAGCGGGCGTGACACCGGACAACGCGCGCAGGCTCGACGCGGCGCTGGGCAAGGCGGCCGGACCGGTTCTCCTGCACTGCTCGAGCGGCAACCGCGTCGGCGCCCTGATGGCGCTGCGCGCCGTACTGATCCAGGGCCGGTCGGTGGAAGAAGGTCTGCAACTGGGCCGCTCGGCCGGCCTGACCCGTCTGGAACCGAAGGTGCGCGAAGTCCTCGACCGGGAATCCGACTAGGCGCCGGGTTCACCCTGGACGGACACCGTCACCCGGCGCGCGTGCGGCGCGTGGCGGTGTTCCCACAGAAAGATGCCCTGCCAGGTGCCGAGATCGCACCGTCGTGCCGCGACCGGGACCGTCAGGGACGAGCAGGTCAGCACCGAGCGGACATGCGCGGGCATGTCATCCGGTCCCTCATCGTCGTGGCCGAACATGGCATGGCCGTCGGGGACCAACTGCGACATGAAGGTCTCCATGTCCCTCAGGACCTGGGGATCGGCGTTTTCGCATATCATCAGCGAGGCGCTGGTGTGATGGATGAACAGATGGCACAGGCCCCTCGCGACGCCGGACCCACCGACCAGGGACTGCACCCGTGCGGTCAGATCAACCATGGCACGCCCTCCGGGCTCGACCGTAAATGTCGTCTGCTTGAGCAAGATCCACCCCCCCTGCACTGATTTGCGCCCGTTCATCCTAGCGCGTCTCGGCGAAGCGGCAAAAAACCGGGAACCTTTCCCGTACCCGGGCCTCAAATCAGGAATCAGCCGAATGGCTACCCGGGACGCCGTGACTTGTCCGGAATGGCCGTTCGGCATTAATATATCGACTCGTTATATCCGACCGATAGATCAGCGTGGGAAAATGGACGTCAAAACGCTCTGCCTGGGGGTACTCACTTTCGGGGACGCCACCGGCTATGACATCAAGAAATACTTCGAGTGCACCTTCAGCCACTTTTTCGTGGCCGGTTACGGCTCCATCTACCCCGCGCTTGCCGAACTCAGTGACCAGGGCCTGGTCACCTGCCGCACCGAAACCCGCGAACACCGCCCCGATCGCAAGATCTACCACTTGACTCCTGCCGGCCAGCGGGCCTTCGCCGAAGCCCTGCGCCATACACCGCCAAGGCACAAGGTGCGCTCGGAGTTCATGGTGCTCATGTATTTCGCGCATCTGCTGCCACCGGAGCGACTGGATGCGGTCATCGACGAACGGCTCGGTGAACTCAACCACAGCATCGCCGCGATCCGCGCGTATCTCGAAGAAGCGGATGCGGGCGATGAGTGCGACGAGCGAGGACGCTTCTGTGCCGGCTTCGGCCTGGCAATGGCCACCGCTGCGCGCGACTACATTCGCCGGTATCGCCACAAAGTGGCTGGCGCGCCTGAAGGGCGGCGCCCCGGCAACGTTTCAGAAATCGATACTCCCCGAAGGAAGCAACAATGAACAAGCGTGTGGTCTTGAAGGTCATCCTGCCGTCGGTGGGCGCGGTCATTCTGGCCTTTGCCATGGTCTACGGCGTCTGGTTCAGGCACGTGTCCGGATTGATGGCCCAGTTCAACAAGCCGCAGCCACCCACCACTGTATCCAGCGCCAGGGTCCGCGAGCAGCAATGGACGCCGATGCTGTCGGCCGTGGGCACACTGCGCGCAGAGAATGGCGTGGATGTCACGGCCGAAGTGGGTGGCAAGATAATTCGGCTCAACTTCGACTCGGGCAAGAACGTGAACAACGGCGACCTGCTGGTGCAGCTCGACGACAGCACCGACGTGGCCGACCTGGCAGGCCTTCGGGCGCAGCTGAAACTCGACGAGCAGAATCTCAAGCGCAGCCAGTCACTCTATGAAAAGAAACTCGCCTCCAAGGAACAACTCGACAACGCGGAAACACAGGTGGAGCGCTCCCGCGCGGCCGTCGCATCCAAGCAGTCCCTGATTGCCAAAAAGGCCATTCGGGCACCCTTCAGCGGCCAACTGGGCATCCGACAAGTGGATCTTGGCCAGTATGTCAGTCCGGGAACACCCGTGGTCACGCTGCAGAATCTTGATCGCCTGCTGGTGAACTTCACCCTGCCGGAGCAGTATGCCCAGCAGGTGAAGCCCGGACAGAAAGTGGAACTGGAGGTGGACAGCTGGCCAG
This sequence comes from Gammaproteobacteria bacterium, assembly GCA_050115425.1. GTDB lineage: Bacteria > Pseudomonadota > Gammaproteobacteria > Natronospirales > JASFQN01 > JASFQN01. The sequence continues at coordinate 5,372 of JASFQN010000068.1, forward strand.
GCCGGACGTTTGACGGCATGGTCAATGCGGTGTCGCCCAAAGTGGATCCTGCCACGCACAATGTCTCGGTGCAGGCGAGTCTCGACAACAGCAAGCATGAGCTGAAGCCCGGCATGTTTGCCGATGTCAAGGTCTATGTCGGCGAACCGCATACTGTGATGACCGTTCCCAACACGGCCGTGAACTACACGCTTTACGGCGACAGCGTATTCGTGATCCAACAGGCCGACCAGGCAAGCGGAAACTCGGCCGGCAAGCCTGCCGACGGGCAGTCCGCCTCCGCCCTGAAGGTCGTGCAACGTTTCGTAAAAGTCGGCGAGCAACGCCACGGCGAGGTTGCCGTCACTCAAGGTCTCAAGCCAGGTGACACGGTAGTATCCGCAGGTGGCTTCAAGCTGCGCGACGGCGCATCCGTCCAGATCAACAATGAAGTGAAGCTCGATCAGGCGACGGAGGCGAACCGATGAAGTTCACCGACCTCTTCATCCGCCGCCCGGTCCTGGCGACGGTCATCAGCCTGCTGATCCTGCTGTTGGGTCTGCGTGCAATCGAGGAAATCCAGATCCGCCAGTTCCCGAAGGTGGAGACCAGCCAGATCACGATCCGTACGGCTTACCCCGGCGCGAGCGCGGATCTGATGAAAGGGTTCGTAACCACGCCCATCGAGCAATCCATCGCCAGTGCGGAAGGCATTGACTACATCACCGCAAGCAGCGGTCAGAGTTCCAGCACGATCGTCGCGCATCTGCGCCTGAACTTCGACACCAACAAGGCCTTCACCCAGATCCAGGCCAAAGTGAACGAAGTTCGCAACCAGTTGCCGCCGGAAAGCCAGTCGCCAGTCATCCAGCTTTCCGACGAACGCGGTTCGAAACTGATGTACATCAGTTTCTACAGCGATGAAATGTCGCCACCGCAGGTGACCGACTATCTCAGCCGCGTGGTGCAACCCAAGCTCTCCACCGTGGAAGGCGTGGCCGACGCCGAGATTCTCGGCGCCAAGGTCTTTGCCATGCGCATCTGGCTGGATCCGGATCGACTCGCGGCTCATGATCTGACGCCCGCCGACGTCGCCCAGGCCATACGCGCCAACAACTACCTGGCGGCCGTGGGCGCCACCAAGGGCGACAACATCGCCATCAACATCGGGGCGGCCACCGACCTGCATAGCGCCAAGGGCTTTCAGGACATGGTCATCAAGCACGAGGGCGGCAGCCTTGTGCGCTTGCGCGACGTGGCCAACGTGGAACTGGGTGCCGAGAACTACGACTCGAAGGTCATGTACTCGGGCAAGGAAGCGATCTTCATCGGCATTGCCGCCACACCCGCGGCCAATCCCCTGGACACCATCGACAACGTTCGCCGGGTCGTGCCCGCCATCCAGGACAGCCTGCCCAAGGTACTGCACATGAAGGTGGTGTACGACGCCACCGAATACATTCGCAGTTCCATCAACGAGGTTATCCGCACAATTGGCGAGGCCGGATTGATCGTGCTGGTGGTGATCTTCCTGTTTCTTGGTGCATTGCGTTCGGTAACCATTCCGGTGGTGACAATTCCCCTGTCGCTGATCGGCGTCGTCTTCGTGATGCTGGCGCTTGGTTACACGGTCAATCTGCTGACACTGCTCGCGATGGTTCTGGCCATCGGCCTCGTGGTTGACGACGCGATCGTGGTCGTCGAAAACATTCACCGGCATATCGAGGAAGGTCACAAACCGTTCGATGCGGCCATTCTGGGAGCGCGCGAGATAGCCGGACCGGTCATCGCCATGACGCTGACCCTCGCGGCGGTCTACGCCCCCATCGGATTTCTCGGCGGCATAACGGGGGCATTGTTCACTGAATTTGCTTTCACGCTGGCCGGGGCAGTCATCATTTCCGGGGTCATTGCGCTGACACTGTCGCCGATGATGTGTTCAAAACTTCTGACACCGATCGAGCAGGAAAGCGATCTGTCCAAGAAGCTGGACCACATCTTCGAAGGTCTGCGCGACGGATATGAAAAGCTGCTGCATCGCGTATTGAATTTCCGGCCGCTGATCGTGGGTCTCGCGGTAGTTGTCGTCATCAGTTGCGCGGCGAGCTACATGCTCTCGCAGAAGGAGCTGGCGCCCAATGAAGACCAGAGTGTCATTTTCACCATGGCGAGTGGCCCGGAAGATGCCTCGATCGGCTACACGGCCCGATACCTCGCGCAGATCAACGACATTCTTGCGAGCTTTGCCGAAACCAATGACAGCTTCCTGTTCACACCGAGCCCGACCTCGGCCTTCGTGGGCATGAAGCTCAAACCCTGGGGGCAGCGGGAGCGAACGCCGGAGGATCTCAAGCCTCTGCTTCAGCACAAACTGAACCAGGTCGCCGGCCTCAAGGCATTTACGTTCCTTCCGTCACCGCTGCCGGGAAGCGGTGGCGGCACGCCCGTGCAGTTCGTGGTCAGCACCACGGACAATTATCGCTCGTTATTCGATATTTCAGATGCTCTGATGCAGGCGGCCCAGAAGAGCGGAAAATTCATCTTTGTGGACAACGACCTCAAGTTCAACGTACCCAAGATGGAAATCCACGTGGATCGTGACAAGGCCGCCACGCTCGGCATCGACATGCAGCAACTGGGCGGTTCACTGGCCACCATGCTGGGCGGCAACTATGTCAACCGCTTCAATCTGGAAGGCCGCAGTTACAAGGTCATCCCGCAGGTTGAACCCGACCGGCGCATCCAGGCCGACCAGCTGAACCAGTACCACGTGCGTGCGGCCGACGGAACCATGGTGCCCCTGTCCACGGTGGTCAGCATCAGGCAGACGGTGCAGCCTTCAACGCTCAATGAATTCCAGCAGCTCAATTCGGCGACCATTTCCGGCGTGCCCTCCCCCGGCGTGTCTCTGGGCGACGCTCTGACCTACCTGCAGACCACGGCGAAGAATATTCTTCCCGAAGGCTACTCGGTCAATTATGGCGGCCAGTCACGGCAATATATCGAAGAAGGCAGCGCACTGCTCTACACGTTCTTCTTCGCCATCATCGTCATCTATCTCGTACTGGCTGCACAGTTCGAAAGCTTCCGCGATCCGCTGATCATTCTGATCAGTGTGCCCCTTTCGATGGTGGGCGCCCTGTCGGCCATGCTGATGACCATGACCACGGTCAACATCTATACGCAGGTGGGTCTGGTGACGCTCATCGGCCTGATCAGCAAGCACGGTATCCTGATCGTGGAATTCGCCAACAAACTCCAGATCCACGAGGGACTGACGCCCCGCCAGGCCGTGGAAAAGGCTGCCGCCATTCGTCTGCGGCCCATTCTGATGACCACGGCTGCCATGGTGCTCGGTGTGGTCCCCTTGCTGATCGCCAGCGGGGCCGGCGCAGTGAGCCGTTTCGACATCGGACTGGTGATTGCCGCCGGCATGCTGGTGGGCACGGCATTCACGCTGTTCGTAGTGCCCACGATGTACACCTACCTGGCGCGACGCCACACCGAAACGTGAGCCCCACCTCCCCGGGAGCCGCCGTGCTCCCGGGGATACCCGCTTCCAGAAACATCATTGATTGAACAATCGATTTTTTTCGTTTCAAAACCGGGCGATGCCGCCTTATATAGCGCGTGAAAGCGCCTCGAGCCCCCGGCCGTGGCGCCAGGCAAATGGTCACAAGTCACGTCAAGAGGGCATACAGGCTATGGGCATTGCCAGATCGTCCGGTCTAGATGAGTTTCTCGGCGACGCGGAGGACTTCGAGGGTGAGGAACTGGACTCGCTGATGGAAGAACAGTTGTCGCGCAAACGGGAACGCAAACCGTCCCGGACGCGGCAGACGCACTGGCGCGACATCGAGGACTATCTCGAAAACAAGCGCCTGAGGCACCAACTCAAGGAATTCTACGAAGACGAGTTCTGACGTCTCAATCCAGGCCATCGAAAAGCCCGGGGACAGCCCCGGGCTTTTTCCAGAGGGGACCCACAGATTCGTCAGGCATGTTCCCCGGCAAGCCAGTTGCACACTGTCTCGGCGAGCGCCCCTCGCTCCCCCGAGTCGCACCAGGCCAGAATCAACTCCAGCTTTCGCGGCTCGATGTCGACCGGTTCGAGTCCGGCCGTGGTCAATTCCGGCGGCAACCATATCCGCCCGGCCCGGGACTCAAGAATCCGCAGTGCGAAGTCCGGTCGATCAACGACGGGCGCCCCGGAGACGGCATTCCGTTCCAGCGTGATTCCGGGTCCCCAATCGATGTCGACCTCGACATCCGCGCCCGTATCCTGACCACCACTTTGGTAGCAACGCAATTCGACGACGGCGAGAGGGTGACTTCGTATTCCGCTGCCGGCGACCGAGCCCGAGACCAGGGCGAGATCGATGCCACCGTCGCGCAGACCGGCCAGGGTGGCGTCCACCGCGCGGCTTTCGAAACGGAAGGACAGCGCCGGGAAGGCATCGGGCAAGTCAGCAAGCCTGCGGGCCACACGCAGCGACCAGAATGCCGGTAGCGCGACGAAGCGGAAACTGCGGCGGCCGCCGACGGTCGACTGAACCGCCTGGGTGGCATCCTGCCATTCGGCAAGCAGACGGTGAGCATGCGGGAGCAGGCGCTCGCCGGCTTCGGTAAGGCGGATGCCGTTGCGTTCGCGCAGGAACAGCGCAACACCCATGTGCGCCTCGAGCTGGCGGATGCGCGCGCTCACCGCGGACTGGGTGAGAAACAGGCGTTCGGCAGCCCGGCCGAAATGATGTTGCCGGTCGACCTCCAGAAACGTCCGCAACAATTCGATGTCCATGTAATGGTCGGATCCTGATCGGGATGAAGGGCAGGCCCTGGTCCGGCAGGCGGCCGGGGTCCGGAGAGTTTAGGAAAGCGGTGCCCGATTCTCCAGCATTGGCGGTCAGATCAACGGAAATCACGCGACCGGGTAGACAGCCGGCCCAGCAGGTGACTGTGATCCTCAAGTCGGGAGGCGATCAGGTGAACCACACCGTCCCGGCGCTGCACCACGCCGGTCACCCCCATCAGACGCGCCCCGAGCAGCACCCGCCGCTGGCGGTCGGCGACCTTGCGCCAGATCACCACATTGATATGCCCTGTCTCGTCTTCCAGGGTCATGAAGGTCACGCCGGCCGCGCTGCCCGGCCGCTGCCGGTTGAGTACCAGGCCGGCAGCGCGCACCGGTGCGCCATCTTCGAGCGCGTCGACCACCGCGGCGCTGGCCAGTTGTCGACGCCCGAGGTGTTCACGCAGCAGCGCCAGCGGATGACGCTCGAGCGAGAGTCCCAGGCTGGCGTAGTCGGCCACAATGTTGTCACCCTCCCCCGGCGCGCGCAGCAATGGCTCGGCTTCGTTGAAATGGGGTTCCGGAAAGAGCGGTGTTGGCGCCTCGACCCCGGCCACCGCCCAGGCAGCACGGTACCGATGGCCGTGCAGGCCACGCAACGCGCCGGCGGCCGCCAATGCATGACGGTCCCTACGATCCAGATCCGCGCGCGCCGTCAGTCTCGCCACATCCACGGCCGCTCCCTCCCGCCGCGCTGCCAGGAGACGCCGGGCCGCCTCGCGGGACAGGCCGTTTACCAGACACAGGCCCAACCGCAATGCCGGCCGGTTGCCATCACCCCGCTCCAGGGTGCACTCCCAGTCGCTGTGCAGGACATCCACGGGCCGCACTTCCACACCGTGGCGACGGGCGTCCCCCACAAGCTGGGCCGGGGCATAGAAGCCCATCGGCTGGCTGTTGAGCAGAGCACAGGTAAATGCAGCCGGTTCATGGCATTTAAGCCAGGCTGATATATAGGCCAGCAGCGCGAAACTCGCGGCATGCGATTCGGGAAAGCCATATTCACCAAAACCCTGTATCTGGCGGTACACCTGGCGGGCGAACTCCCGTGAATAGCCGCGTTCACGCATACCGTCGAACAGGCGCCGCCGGAAAGGCTCCAGGCTCCCCCGGCGGCGCCAGGCGGCCATGGACCGGCGCAGTCGATCGGCTTCACCCGGCGTGAAGCCCGCGGCAACCATGGCCAGTTGCATGACCTGTTCCTGGAAAATCGGCACTCCCAGCGTGCGTTCCAGGACATGCCGGACGGCCTCGCTGGGGTAACTCACCGGTTCGCGTCCTGCCCGGCGGGCCAGGTAGGGATGCACCATGTCGCCCTGGATGGGCCCGGGCCGGACAATCGCCACTTCAATCACCAGATCGTAATAGCAATCGGGCTTGAGCCGCGGAAGCATGGCCATCTG
>JASFQN010000069.1:0-11408 GCA_050115425.1 Gammaproteobacteria bacterium
CCCCGTCCACTGACGAACTGCCAGCATCACTACCTCCTGAAAACATGGCATTTTGCGAAACGGCACGCCCGGTTGCACCGGACACGAAGCGAAACATTTTACATGGGTCGGGGAGCGGGTCGCCGGTAGGGCGGGCCGTCACCAGTCGAGCAGCGCCTGTGCGGCGGCCTGGTTGACCGGCCGGGCCAGCAGCCCCGTATTGCTGAGACTGACGCTGAACACGGCACCGTCGGCCATGGGCAGATAGGTGGCCGAACCGTAGCTTGCATCCACCCAGGGCAGCCAGTCGCGCCGGCGGGCGACGGCCCAGACGTCCAGCCCTTGCCGGGCGGACAGGTCAATGGCCGTGTGCTCGGCGAATCGTTCGCGTGCGACGTCACGATAACGCCCGGCGAGGCGTTCGAGACGGTAGAGGGTGTCGAGGCCGAGCACCGTGGCCGTGCCCTTCCACTTGATGACCCGGGCGTCGAGCTGCCACTGGTCCCCGGCGAGCACCAGGGTCCGGTCGCCGCCGTCGGCGGTGGTCAGGTGGCACTGGAAACGCTGGGGCCCGAGCTGGCGGAAGGCGAGGGTAGCCACCGGCCGCTCGGCGGTGAGACGCTGGTAGGTCCGCAGATTCAGCGCGATGCCGGCCATGACCACAGCGATGACGAGTAGCAGGCCGCCCACGGCTGTGCCGACACCGGCGCGCAGCAGCCGCCGCCGGAAAAGCGCGCCCAGGCTGCGCCAGACCAACCACAGGCCGGCCAGGCCGAAGACCGCGAGCAGGGCCAGGTAGCCGAGACCGGCGGGATTGAGGAATATCTCCATGAAGCGCTCCCCTGCCGGGAATTGCCGCCAGTTTACGCGGCGACCGCCCGGCTGTCTTATACTGGCGGCCCTCGACGTACACGGACGCCAAGAGACCGCCATGAAATTCCGCCTCGCGTTCTTGCTGCTGCTCGCAGCCCTCGCCGCCGGCTGCGGCCAGAAGGGCCCGCTCTACCTGCCCAAGGACACGCCCGCTGCCAAACCCGCGCCGGCGGACCCGTCGGGCGACCAGCAGAAAGACAAGGACTCCGACCACCAGGACCCGGACGCCACGCCGCCTTCGGCCTGAATCCGCTGCCAGGACTGCATGAGCAACAAACCCTTCATCCTCGTTGACGGCTCTTCCTATCTCTATCGGGCCTTCTACGCTCTGCCGCCGCTGACCAACAGCGCCGGGGAACCCACCGGCGCCGTCTACGGTGTGCTCAACATGCTCAAGAAACTGCTCAGGGACTATGAACCGGAGCACATGGCGGTGGTTTTCGACGCCCGGGGCAAGACCTTCCGGGACGAACTGTTCGAGCAGTACAAGGCACATCGCCCGCCGATGCCGGAGGACATGGCGGCCCAGATCGAACCGCTGCATGCGGCGGTTCGGGCGCTGGGCCTGCCCCTGCTGCAGGTGAGCGGTGTCGAAGCGGACGACGTGATCGGAACCCTCGCCAGCCACGCGGCACGGGCAGGCCTGGACACGCTCATCTCCACCGGCGACAAGGACATGGCGCAACTGGTCAACGGTCATGTGACCCTGGTCAACACCATGACCGGCACGGTGCTGGACCGCGAGGGCGTCAAGAAGAAGTTCGCCGTCACCCCGGAACAGATCATCGATTACCTGGCGCTGGTGGGCGACAGCTCGGACAACATCCCCGGCGTGCCCAAGGTGGGGCCCAAGACGGCTGCGAAATGGCTGGCCGAGTACGGCTCGCTCGACGAAATCATCAAGCATGCCGACCAGATCAAGGGCAAGGTGGGCGAGAGCCTGCGCGAGCATCTGGACAACCTGGAGCTGTCGCGCAAGCTGGCCACCATCCGCTGCGACCTGGATCTGGAGCGCAAGCCCGAAGACCTCACGCCGGCCGCTCCGGACGTGGAGAGCCTGCGCGAACTCTACACGCGCCTGGAGTTTCGCCGCTGGCTGGACGAACTGCTCGCCGGCGACGCGGGCGGACCCGCACCCGCCACACCGGACCAGGCCGAAATCGAATATGAAACAGTGCTTGAGCAGGCCGATTTCGATCGCTGGGTGAAGGCCCTGGAACAGGCGGATCTGTTCGCTTTCGACACCGAGACCACTTCACTGGATTACATGCAGGCGGAGATCGTCGGCGTGTCCTTCGCCGTGGAGCCCGGCCGCGCGGCCTACGTGCCCGTTGCCCACCGCTACCCCGGTGCACCGGAGCAGCTCGACCGCGAGGCGGTGCTGGCACGCCTCAAGCCGCTGCTGGAGGATCCGCGGCGGGCCAAGGTCGGTCACCATCTCAAGTACGACGCACATGTGCTGGCCAACCATGGCATCCGGCTCGCCGGTATCCGCCACGACACCATGCTGGAATCCTATGTGCTGGACAGCACCGCCACCCGACACGATCTGGACTCGGTGGCACTCAAATACCTCGGCCACCGGACCATCCACTATGAAGAGGTCGCCGGCAAGGGCGCCCGGCAACTGCGCTTCGATGAAGTGGGACTGGAGGAAGCGGGGCCCTATGCCGCCGAAGATGCCGAGGTGTGTCTGCGCCTGCACGCGACGCTCTGGCCGCAGCTTGAAGCGGAGGAAGGGCTGCGCTACGTCTATCAGGGCCTGGAGATTCCGCTGGTGCCGGTGCTCACCCGCATGGAACACCGGGGCGTGATGATCGATACGGACCGGCTGGCCGCGCAGAGCCGCGAGCTGGCCGGTCGCATGCACGAACTGGAGGGCAAGGCCCACGAACTGGCCGGCGGCCCCTTCAACATCGGTTCGCCCAAGCAGTTGCAGGAAATTCTCTTCCAGCGTCTGGAACTGCCGGTGATCCGCAAGACACCCAAGGGCCAGCCCTCCACGGCCGAGGATGTACTCCAGGAACTGGCCGACGACTACGAGCTGCCACGGGTCATCCTGGACTATCGTTCGCTCAGCAAGCTCAAGTCCACCTACACCGACAAACTGCCACTGCAGGTGGATTCGAAAAGCGGACGCGTACACACCTCCTACCACCAGGCGGTGGCGGCCACGGGCCGGCTGTCTTCCTCCGACCCGAATCTGCAGAACATCCCCATCCGCACACCGGAAGGCCGGCGGATCCGCCAGGCATTCATCGCCCCGGAGGGCTGCGTGCTGCTTGCCGCGGACTATTCCCAGATCGAGCTGCGCATCATGGCGCATCTGTCGGGCGACGAGGGATTGCTCAGGGCCTTCGCGGAGGATGCCGACATCCACCGGGCCACCGCCGCGGAGGTGTTCGAGGTAGCGCCCGAGGCCGTGACTACCGACCAGCGGCGGTCAGCGAAAGCCATCAACTTCGGCCTGATCTACGGCATGAGCGCCTTCGGGCTGGCCCGGCAGCTCGGCATCGAGCGCGGCGCGGCCCAGGACTACGTGGATCGGTACTTCGCCCGCTACCCGGGGGTACGCGAGTTCATGGACCGCACCCGCGAGCTGGCCCGCGAGAAAGGCTATGTGGAAACCCTGTTCGGGAGGCGGCTGTATGTGCCCGAGATCAATTCCCGTAACGGCCAGCGGCGCCAGTATGCCGAACGCACGGCCATCAACGCGCCCATGCAGGGCACGGCGGCGGACATCATTAAGCGGGCGATGATCGCCGTGGACGATTGGCTGGAAACCGACGCCGCCGATGCCTTCATGGTCATGCAGGTGCACGACGAACTGGTGTTCGAAGTCGCCCGTGGCGAACTGGAAGCAGTCCGGGAAAGGATCACCGCGCTGATGGAAGGCGCGGCGCAACTCGACGTGCCGTTGAAGGTTGAAACCGGCGTCGGCGCCAATTGGGATGAGGCACACTGAGTGTCGGAATCACGGATTGCTGCGGCGCACCAACTCGTAAAAAAATTTTTCCCCGGCCTTGAAACTTTTTCGAAACCCCCAAGTCTTACGTCTTGAACACCGCAACGGTGTTCGCCCACTCCCCTCCCTGAGTGGGTAACCGCCCGGTCTCCCCAAGCCGGGCGTTGCATTGCCCCGGTGTTTTTCCCCCTTTTGACACCGGGGTTTTTTTTGTCTTTCGGAAGGCTCCAACCCATCTTTTTACACGCTCTGTCGGCAAAATCGTGGCCGATTTAGCCGCCCCTTCGGGCCTGCCCTGGCACCTCCGGTCCTGCGTTGCACCTCCTTGACGGACCTCCAGTCCGCCCGCGTCAGCGCGCCTTGTCCCGAAGGTGCCAGGGCAGGCAGAGCGTGTAAAAAGATGGGTCGGAGCCTTCCAGGCCCCGTGAACATCGGGAGGCGGCGGTTATCGTCGCAAGGGCGCTTTGTCACGCCGGAGGCGGTGTTGCACCTCCTTGACGGACCTCCAGTCCGCCCGCGTCGGCGCGCCTTGCCCCGAAGGTGCCAGGGCAGGCAGAACGCATGAAAAGACGGGGCGGAGCCTTCCAGGCCCCGTGAACAGCGGGAGGCGGTGTTGCACTTCCTTGACGGGCCTCCAGTCTGGCCGCGACAGGCACCGGCAGAGAGCGCGAGGAAGGTCCACCTGCGGGTCCAGCTTCTCGTAAGGCACGACATTGCCCTTATTTCCGGACAGGGCCAATACCTCGGCCGGAGCTCCCTGGATCCGCCGCCTGGACACCGGGATCCCTGAGTTGACGAAAAGCCGGCGCGCGTACGGGTTCAGATCCCGAGGTCGAGCCAGGTGGCGAGTTGAGTGCGGGCCTGGTCGACGCCGGCTTTCTTTAGGGCGGAGAAGGTCTGGACGGTGGCGGTGCCGCCGAGGGCGCGGGTCACCTGCATTTCCGCCTGCCGGGCCTGGTTGCGGGAGAGTTTGTCGGCCTTGGTGAGCAGGACGTGGACGGGGCAGCCGATGTCGGCGCAGTAGTCGAGCATCAACTGGTCGAACTCGCGCATCGGGTGGCGGATGTCCATGATCAGGACCATGCCGGCCAGTGACTGCCGGTCAGTGAGGTAGGAATCCATCAATCGCCGCCAGCTCTCGCGGACCGGCTCGGGGACTTTGGCGAAGCCGTAGCCCGGCAGGTCAACCAGGCGGGCTGTCTCGCCCAGGGCAAAGAAATTGATCAGTTGGGTCCGGCCGGGGGTCTTGCTCGTGCGGGCCAGTCCATTGCGTCCGGTGATGGCGTTCAGGGCGCTGGACTTGCCGGCGTTGGAGCGGCCGGCGAAGGCCACCTCGCGGCCCCGATCGTCCGGAAACTGCGCCGCGCGGGCGGCGCTGAGCATGAAACTGGCCTGGCGAAACGGATTTTCCATGGCATTCGCTACCGTCGTGGCCCCGTGGGAAAGGGCGCGAGATTGATCGGGGACTCCCTAGTTGGTGTAAGATACGCGCTTTGCCGCGTATCTGCCGGCCGCGCAGTCTAGCATGCCCGGTTCGCGCACCCTCCACGCAGCGGCACGCCAATTCAACTGACGGGAGCCCATCGGAGATGAAAAAGCTTTGCGTACTGGCCGGCACCCTGGCCCTCATGTCCGCCACGTTTGTCGCCCAGGCCCAGGGCGATGCCTCGGCCGGCAAGCAGAAGGCCGCCGCCTGCGCGGCCTGCCACGGCGCCGACGGCAACAGCGCCACGCCGCAATTCCCGAAGCTCGCCGGCCAGCATGCCGACTACCTCGTCAAGCAGCTCAAGGACTTCAAGTCCGGCGCACGGCAGAATCCGATCATGGCCGGGCAGGTGGCCGGCCTCTCCGAGCAGGACATGCAGGACCTGGCTGCGTACTTCTCCTCGCAGACCACGGGTATCGGCGCCGCCAATCCCGCCACGGTGGACAAGGCCCGCAAGCTCTATCTGGGCGGCGACATGAAGGATCACGTGACGGCCTGCGCGGCCTGCCACGGTCCCAGCGGTCTGGGCAACCCGCCCATGGACATTCCGCGCCTGAGCGGGCAGCACGCCGCCTACGTGGTCACCCAGCTGCAGAACTTCGCCAACGGCAGCCGCAGCAACGACCCCAAGCAGATGATGCGCAATATCGCCGCCAACATGAGCGACGCGCAGATGAAGCTGGTGGCCGACTACATCCAGGGGCTGCACGCACCGCAGAAGTGATCGGCGGCCCGGCACCGCGAGCCATGCACGAAGGGCGGCCGGTCGGCCGCCCTTTTTGTTGATGCAGCCCAGCTCTCTATCTGGTAGTTGTAGGGTTGCGCGGCGCGGCCGGCGTGGTGAACTTCAACGGGCCGCGCGCATCTCATACAATCGTAGGCCTGATTCCAGAGGGGACCCAGCCCATGACACGACTTGCCGCCCTGCTGGCTGTTTTCTGCCTTCCGTTGTCGGCGCTGGCCGCTGACGCGCCGGTCGCCGCGGACCAGCCGCTGCCCGCGGTCCATGCGGGCCGGGACTACGCCGTGCTGGTACCCGCCCAGCCGACCAGCGCGGGTCCGGACAAGATCGAGGTCATCGAATTCTTCTGGTACGGCTGTCCTCACTGCTTCGCCTTCGAGCCGTTTGTCGAAAAGTGGCTTGAAAGCAAACCCGACAATGTCGTGTTCCGGCGCGTGCCGGCCGTGATCAACCCGGCGTGGAAACTGCTCGCCCGGGCCTGGTATGTGGCAAAGGCGCTGGGGGTTACCGACACCATGCACAAGGCGCTTTTTGACGCCATTCACGTGGATCATCGCCAGATCACCAGTGTCACGGAGCTGGAGCAGTTCTTCGTGGATCACGGCGTGTCGAAGGAACAATTCGACAATACCTACCACTCATTCGAAGTCGACAATCAGATGCGCCGTGCCACGGAACTCGCGCAGCGCTATCAGGTCACCGCAGTACCGACCATGATCGTCAACGGGAAATACCGCACCGACGGCAGCTTTGTTCGCACCTACGACGGCCTGATGAAGATCACCGAAGCCCTCGTGGCCAAGGAAGAGAAAGCGGTGGGTCACTGAGGGCCGACCGACCGATACAACGCACGACAGGGGAAACCAGACCATGAAACGCTTGCTACTGGCCATGATGGCCGTTTCAGCCTTTGCCTTTGGCGGCCTGGCGCTGGCCGCCGACAACCTGCAGGCCGGCACGGACTACGAGGCGGTCGATCCGCCGCAGCCCACCAATGTGGCTTCGGGCCAGATCGAAGTGATCGAGTTCTTCTCCTACGCCTGTCCCCACTGCTACGCTTTCGAGCCCTATCTCGAGGACTGGTCGAAAAGCCGGCCGGACAACGTGGTACTGACGCGCATCCCTGCCGTCTTCAACGGTGGCGAATGGGAGGTGACGGCGCAGTCCTACTACACCGAGCAGGCGCTGGGCACGATGGACAAGACGCATCAGGCGCTGTTCGACTACATCCACAAGGATCACAAGCCGATGCGCACCAAGGCGGATGCGGCGGCGTTCTTTGAACAGCACGGCGTGTCCGAGAAGGAATTCTCGCAGGCCTGGGATTCGTTCTCGGTGGATTCCGACATGCGTCGCGCGGCAGCCATGGCCAAGCGCTATCAGATCACCGGTGTGCCGACGATGGTGGTCAACGGCAAGTACCGCGTGGATGCGGAAATGGCGCACAACTTTCCCAACCTGCTCAAGACGGTCAGCGCACTCGTCGCGCGGGAACAGGCCGCGGCGAAGTAAGCAGCCGGGAATCGGCGCGGACGGAAACGGCGGCCCTCGGGCCGCCGTTTCACTTTCCGGCGTCTGTGATCAATCCTTCTGGTAGCCGGCGGGCACCTCAAAAAGATCCCCGCTCAATTTGCCGGTCTCGACCTTCACCAGGTCGGTGGTCGAGTCGAATATCTTGGTCATGCCGGGATGGGACGAGTCGGCCGCCTTCTTGTCCTTGTGACCGCCAAACAGGGAACCCAGCGCCTGCAGGGCCTGCTGCGGACTTTCCCCGGAGTTGCCGGAATCGTTTGCGCCGCCCTCGCTGTTGCCTTCCCAGGTCACCGTCGTGCGTACCGGGAAGCCCTTGATCTTCTTGAGCGCGCCACTGAACTGGCTGCTGTTGGCGACGCCCAGGACGCTGACGACACCGAATCCGAACTGCTTTTCCAGCTGCGAATTCAGCGCGATCTGCTTTTTCTTCATGAAAGCGTTGTTGAAGGCCTGCTCCTCCTTCGTGGCAGTGCCCAGCTTGCCGTCGTCGGAGGTCCACATGTCGGAGGTCATCAGGCTGCGGCTCTTTTCTCCGGAGTCCGTGTTGACGGTTTCCACGTCCCAGGTAATGACATATTCGCGGGTCTTGAAGCCGTTGATGGTCCTGGTCTTGCCGGTATCCTTCACGGTCACTTCATTCTTGACGACCTTGATGTTGCTCTCCTCGCCCTGGCCATTGGCCGATTTCGGGGAGGCTGGGGCAGCGTCGCCTTCATCGGCGCCGCGCTCTTCCGGTGGCCGTGAGATCGCCTGCTCCGAATAGGTCTGCTTGTCGGGATGGAGGGTCCACTCGCGGTCCCTGTCCACACGGTAGATGGTCACCGTGGTACTGCCGCCGCCCTTCTTGTCCTTGCCCGCCCAGCGCTGCAACGTACCCAGGATGGCGCCCTTGAATTTGACGCTGGTCACCTCGCGCTTTTTCAGTCCCTGGATCTGCGCCACTGTATGAATGTCGCTGGCCGCCATGCCCATGATCCCGCCGAAATGGGTCACCCGTTCGACGGTGACATCAGCCAGCACCAGACCCGGCAACAGTGTGCAGGTCAGTGCGGCTGCCACCAGTACCGTGAACCTTGTCCTTTTCATCTGCGATATCCCCTTGCGTTCCATTTGCAATCATTGCGTTCGCTCGGCGCGACGGGCGTGCGCATTGGCCGACGTCCGCCAGCGCCCCGAACGGGCCGTGGCGGCCCCTCGTCGATTCAATCATAGCCCGAATCCCGCGGGTCGGGGCGGTTGACCTGAATCAATGCGGCCCCGGGGCCCGAAGCGTAGGCTTTCGCGAAACAATCAACCGTTGCGGAATTTGCCATCATGAGCACTGATGTATTGTTCGATCCCGAGTTGATCGCCCGTTACGACCAGAATGGGCCGCGGTATACGTCGTATCCCACGGCCGCCCAGTTCAACGACGCCTTCGGCGAGAACGACTACCGCGAGGCTGCGCGGCGCACCAATGACGTGCCGATTCCGGCGCCGCTCTCGCTCTATGTGCACGTGCCGTTCTGCACCAGCCCGTGCTTCTACTGCGGCTGTACCCGGGTGATCACACGGCAGCCGGAGAAGGCAGCCCGCTACCTTGAATACCTCATGCGCGAAATCAGCCGCACCGCGCCGCTCTTCGACGCGGACCGCCGGGTGGAGCAGCTGCATTTCGGCGGCGGGACGCCGACCCATCTGGACGACGCGCAGCTCGGCTGCCTGCTCGGCCTGCTGGACGAGAAATTCCGCCTGGACAACGGGCCCCGCCGTGAATTCTCCATCGAAATCGATCCGCGTACGGTCGATCCCAAGCGGATGGACTTTCTCGCCTCGCTGGGTTTCAACCGCCTGAGCATGGGCGTGCAGGACTTCGATCCGGCGGTGCAAAAGGCGGTCAACCGGGTCCAGTCCGAGGCCGATATCCTGGCGCTGATCGAACGCGCGCGCGACGTCGGCTTCAACTCGGTGAGCCTGGACCTGATCTACGGGCTGCCGCTGCAGACACCGGAAAGCTTTGCACGCACGCTGGACAAGGTGATCGAGGCGCGCCCCGACCGTCTGGCAATCTACAGCTACGCGCACATGCCCAACGTGTTCGTAGCCCAGCGCCAGATCAAGTCCGAGGACCTGCCGGACCCGGCGGTCAAACTGGCCCTGCTTGGCGAGGCGGTGGAGCGGCTTACCGGTGCCGGGTATCGCTATATCGGCATGGATCATTTCGCCCTGCCCGACGATGAACTCTCCCGGGCGCTGGATGATGGCTCGCTGCAGCGAAATTTTCAGGGCTATTCCACGCATGCCCACTGCGATCTGATCGGCCTGGGCATGAGTTCCATCAGCAATCTGGGCGAAAGCTTCTCGCAGAACTACAAGACGCTGCCGGAATACTACGGTGCCCTCGACGATGGTCAACTGCCGGTCCAGCGGGGTCTCTGGCTCAGCCAGGAAGATGTGCTGCGTGCCGAAATCATCCACTCCATCATGTGCCGGAACTCGGTGGATCTGGATGCCGTGGCCGTGCGCCACGGCCTCAACGCGGGCCAGCATTTTGCAGTGGAACTCAAGCGATTGGAGCAGCTCGCCAGCGATGGCCTGATCACCCTGGACGGCCACCGTCTGGAGGTCACGCCGCGCGGCCGCCTGCTGATCCGCATTGTGGCCATGACCTTCGACAGCTATCTGGGCAATCAGCGAGAGACTGTCAAACGCTTTTCACGCGTCATCTGACCCCTCCCCCCCGGGTTGACGCGAGGGGCGGCCACGGCCGCCCCCTTTCCGGTTCTGCGCGTTGACCGAAAAGGCCTGCACCTGGCCGATCCACCTGCGTTCACCGCCCGACGTACCGCGACTTTTTTAATGTAAAATAAATACCTCTTTTTGACATGGATCAAGGCGTCAGACGCTGCCGAATCCCAGAATGACCCGCGTAACCGCGACCCGCCGATTCGGCGGCCATTCGCGCAGACTTTCAACCGAGGGATTCATCATGACTGAGAGAAAGCGGCTCTGGCTCGTATTGGGCCTGATTTTGCTGGTCTCGTTTGCCGTCCTGGGCTACATGGGACGCGAGATCTACGTGAGCGCGCCGCCGGTGCCGAGCAAGGTGGTCTCCACCAGCGGCGAGGTGATTTTCACCCACAAGGACATGGATACCGGCCGCGCCGTCTGGCAGAGCATTGGCGGCCATGAGGTCGGATCCATCTGGGGCCACGGCAGCTATGTGGCCCCGGACTGGACTGCGGACTGGATTCACCGCGAGGCGCTGGCCATGCTCAATGGCTGGGCCCTGGCGGAATACGGTCAGCCCTGGGGCAAACTGGACGCGGTGGCCCAGGGCGCCCTGCGTGCCCGTCTGCAACAGGATGTGCGTACCAACACCTACGACCCGGATACCGGGGTGGTCACCGTCGACACCGACCGGGCCGCCGCCATCCGCAAGGTCACGGCCCATTACATGGGCGTGTTCAGTGATGACCCGGCCTTCGAGAAACTCCGCACCGAGTACGCCATCCGCGACAATCCCGTCGGCAACGACGCGGAACGCCGCGAACTGGCTTCGTTCTTCTTCTGGTCGGCCTGGGCGGCAGTCACCGATCGTCCGGGTGAAGACATTACCTACACCAGCAACTGGCCGGCCGAGGAGCTGGTGGGCAACAAGCCCACGGCCTCGACCTATCTGTGGACCTTCCTCAGCATCCTGATTCTGCTCGCCGGCGTCGGCGCGCTGATCTGGTATCACGCCGCGACGGCCCGGCACGACGCCCCCGAGCGCCTGCCCGAGGTGGATCCGCTGCACAACCTCAAGCCCACGCCGTCCATGAAGGCGACGGCCAAGTATTTCTGGGTCG
>JASFQN010000070.1:0-11352 GCA_050115425.1 Gammaproteobacteria bacterium
ATTTCTTTTGTGCGCGCCACGCACGGCTCGTAATGGGGCAGGCGTGCAAGAAGCTGATCGTTCTGTTCAATCCTGGGAAAAGGTATTCATCAATCGATCTTTCGGCATGTAAATTCATAGCTGAACTCGAGGCATTTCATATCGGAATGCACCGGTACGGCCAAAAGATTCCCTATTCGTTGATTTTCTCAAAGGGACGCGCTCTGCGACTTGACTCGGATAAATTGAAGATCGTGAAGATTCTTGTCACTGATGCAACGGCCTCCGCAGGCGAACGGTCACTCAAAGACTTTTGCCGTAACATATCCGGGGCCTTTGACCGACTTGACCCGCGCCAGAAACTGGACGTGAAGTATTATGCGGACCTGGAATGGTCGGCAGAGTATTACACATTCCTGTCTGTGTTCGGGCGTAGCCACCGGAGTGAATATGAGACCGTAGGCCACCACTTGGGATATTTCAGAGAGTACTCTGCCAGTATTCCGGTGTTGAAGAAGCCTATCGAACGGATCGGCTCGCACGTGCGCTCTGGTCGGGAGAAAGCGCGATCAATCTCTACGCCGGGATCCATTCATGCTCCAAACCGGTGCGGAGCGTCGAAAAATTCCGGGTAACCAGTAAACCCTTGCGTTCAGGGATGCGCCATTGCTGCGAAATGCCCGGCATTGCAGCGGATGAAGAAAAAACCGAGTAGCGGACAGATCTGGATTGTCTTGTGAAGCCCGCTAATCCAAGGCAATCGTCCGCCGCGTTGTCGCTTGAGAAATGCCCCCGCCAGTCGTGGCTTCCGCTCTCCATCCTGATGAAGTCAACAGTTGTCGCTTTGTTCGATGTTCTGCGTGGCGCTTCTGTAGTGAATACGTTGGCTCTCTAGGATTCGGTCGGCTTGGTAGTGTAGGCGCGGTTTGAAGATTTGGCGTCGTGTCCCTTTTCAAAAGCGAACCCGCCGGGTCGTGATGGGGGCGCAACATATTGTTTCTGAAAAATACTTTCTGCCTACCTCCTATTACGAGCGATCTACTTGCTCGAGCCTGAACCGACGGATTGCCTTTCGGCGCGTGGTTGCGGACTCCGCCTCCGGTTTCATCTATATTTCTCTGGCCGGCCTGGTTCTCGGTCTCAGGTCGGGCAACCGCGGCCGATTCCGTCTGGCACTCTGTTCTCCGGCTTGCGGCATCGTGACTGTTGCAATGGTTCATTACGCTGGCATCGCAGGTGCGTTGATTCTCCGAAACCCGTTCCTGCACGCAAGACAACAAAATGGGGGGATAACCCGATGATGATTGTGTTGAATCTCGTTCATATTCTGGCGGGGGCCTTCTGGGCCGGGTCGGTGATATTTCTCGCGGCCTTTGTCGCTCCGGCGGTCGAGGCCGCCGGGCCAGCCGGGGGTTCGTTCATGCAGAAGCTGATGAATGAGACACGGTTCTCGCAGGCGATGGCGCTCAGTGGGGCGCTGACCGTGCTCTCGGGCCTGGCGCTCTATTGGTTAGTCTCGGGCCATTTGTCCGCCGCGTGGATTCTGTCGGGGCATGGTCTGGCGATTACGGCGGGAGGCATCGGCGGTATTCTCGCTGCGCTGGCGGGAGCCCTCATATCCAATCGTGCGGCGTGGAAACTCAATGGCTTGATGGCGGCGGTTCAGGCCGGCGGTGGGGAGGTGACGGACGCACAGGCGGGCGAAATTGCCGGTCTCAAGAGCCGGCTGCGCACCGGCTCTGTCGCAGGGGCCTTGCTGGTCTTTGTGGCGCTGACGGGAATGGCGCTCGCCCGCGCCATTTAGTGGTTTGCTGGGATGGCGGCCGGACCTGGCGGCCGCCATTACTCGCCTTTCTGGCGCATGGATACCTATGGGCCGGGCTCGCCACACGAGGGCGGACCGTCTACGCTCTCTCTATAGGGGGAGATACGGCGTCTCGGCAATTGTATGTGGAGAGACCGAACGGATCAGGCCGTGAGGCGAGATTGCGCGGTTCCAGATCAATGACTACAGGGCTGAAAGGGAAGCTCTGCGATCAACTTTCTGGCAAGAAACAAGAAGGTGAAGAGAATGATAAAGGGAAGTACAAGGCTGGTGATTGTGTTCTCTCTTGTCCTGGGATTGGGCGCCTCCATTGCCTCCGGTTCCAGTGTCTCCTATTCGGATTTCCTGCATTCCAAAGCCTATGACATCGCCTGGCAGAATCAGTATCCAAACCGGGATCCCATGTATGAGGAGCACAAGAAGGGTCCGAACTGGGAGCGTTCCGTCGATGCAGCCAATTATGACCAGGCGCTCCAGAGCCTCGTCAACGCCCCGGGGAAACAGCGGCGCAAGCTGCATATCGAGTATTACTGGTACTACATCGTGATTCCGTTCATCGGGACGGTGGCCGGCGTGTGGACACTGATTCTGGTGGCCCTGTGGATCAGGGCCGGGTTTCGCAAGCGGCGCAGCTAGGGGGCGACGCACCCCCGGGATTGGCGGCGCTGCGCGTTGATCGCCCGGCCGACACAGCGCGTTCCGCGGTGCCCGGCCAGATCATGTGCCAGAAAAGCGCGTCTGAACGCGCCTGGCGTGTTCATTCTGCCAGGCGAAGCCACTCCCCGGCGGCCAAGTGAACGATCCGCGCAATCGGCACGACCTGTATGCCTGTACATGGCCATAATGTCGCCGAATCTCCCTGGCCGGTCTACGCTCTGGATTCAGGGCGCCATGTGGCACATCCGCCCAATGCGCTCTGGGAGGTAATTGCCATGCCCAAGTTTGTGATCGAGCGCGACTTGCCTGGAGCAGGCGGGCTCTCGGCCGAGGACCTGCGGGGCATATCACAGAAATCCTGTGATGTGCTGCGGTCCATGGGCCCGAGCATCCAATGGGTTGAGAGCTTCGTCGCCGACGACAAGATCTATTGCGTCTACAACGCAATGGACGAAGACGAAATTCGCGAGCACGGTCGGCTGGGCGAGTTCCCGGTCAGTCGTATCTCGCGAGTCCGGGCGGTTATCGACCCGACAACTGCCGAACAGACGATCCCGCGCGGCAACTGATCGCCGCTGGCGCGAGCGGGTTCGGCCGACCGAGTCTCTACCCTCCAACACCGGCTTGGGGGGAAGGGTATTTGTGTGTCGGTGCGAGGCGAGCCCGTCCACGTTTCTGTCGTCACGCACAGCATCTCGCGAGCCTCTGCGTTCACCGCGGTTGACCTGAATCAATACCCCATGGGGGTAATCTGCCTATCCTTCGACGGAACTCAAGCCAGGGAGAACGGGTATGGGCATTTCCAGGGGCACCAGCAGGGCGGGCATCGTGACCCGGATGGCGATCATGCTTGCAGGGCTGTGGGTCCTCGCCGCCTGCAGTTCAGGTCCGCCGGAGCCGGCGATTCCGGCTGAAGCGGGTTTCAGCAGTTGGTTCGACAACGGTGCGGACGGGCGTTATGTGCTGCCGGTCATCGGCGGGGCCCTGCCTGCGGCGGTGCGCGATGGCATGTGGGGTCGGGTACTGACGGACTCGGATTGCGCGCCTGACGCTGCGGGTCTCAATCACTGCCATAACATCATCGAGTTGAGTGACGGCAGCAGGATCACCGTGACCAACAATCACCAGATGACGCGTCACCGCTGCCTCAAGCCCGGCGAGACTGTCAGGCTCGGGCTGCTCAAGGACAACTGGATCACCGTCCATACACGGACCTAGGCCGGAACGGCGGCCTGCGGGAGGGGAGTGGGTGCTGTGACTGATGGGAACTCCATCGGGATGCTGGCGGCCGCGCTGGGCGGGGCCGCCTCTTTTCTTTCTCCCTGCGTTCTTCCGCTTGTGCCGGGCTATCTTTCCTATACAGCCGGAGCCGAACCGGGCGCGATGCGGGGATTTCGGCGCCGACTGGCCGCGATTGTCAATGGCCTTCCGTTTGTCGCGGGCTTTTCCACGGTATTCGTGCTGCTCGGGGCGGGTGTCAGCGTTGTCAGTCGGTTGCTTCTGGCCTACCAGGCACAGGTCAATATTGTCGGCGGCGTGCTGATCATTCTCTTCGGCATCATGCTCACCGGCTGGCTGCGCATCCCGCTGCTCGGCCGCGAATTTCGCTTTCATCCGTCGCCCTCGCCGGGGCGTCGGGTGCTCGGGGGGTATCTGCTTGGTCTGGCCTTTGCCGCTGGCTGGACACCCTGCATCGGGCCCATTCTGGGTGCGATCATGACCTTGGGTGCCACCGGTGCCACGGCCAACGCCACCGTGCTCATGATCGCGTACGCGACAGGGCTGGGGCTGCCGTTCCTGCTGGCTGGCGCCACCATGGATTCGCTGGTTGCCCGATTGCGGCGTCTCGGTCATGCCGGCCTCTGGGTTCAGAGAATATCGGGGATTCTGCTCGTTCTGATGGGGATTGCCGTGGCCACGGGGCAACTGACCCGGTTTGCGATCTGGCTCCTTGACACCTTCCCGGTGCTGGCACATTTCGGCTGAAGTCTCCCGTTGCGCGTTCCCGATTCGAGCATGTTCGGCACGCCTGGCGCGGGATATTCCGGACCGGTAGGATATGGCTCTTCCCATCCGATCCCAGAGAGCACCTCCATGCCACCGGATACCGTCAATCTGGCACAGAAGTTCGGCAAATTCTCGGACCACTGGGCCCCCCGTGTGATCGCGAAGATGAACGATTACCAATTGAAGATCGCCAAGCTCCAGGGCGAGTTTGTCTGGCACGACCACAAGACAACCGATGAGGTATTCCTGGTGGTTTCGGGGTCCATGGGCATCGAATTTCGTGATGGTACTGTGCGGCTCGATCAGGGTGAACTCTGCGTCGTTCCCAGGGGCGTTGAGCATCGCCCATTCGCAGAGGTCGAGTGCGAGGTTCTTCTGATCGAACCGCGGGGAGTGGTGAATACCGGCGAAGCAGGTGGTGAGTTGCAAGCCGAGAACGACGTCTGGGTGTGACAGTCGATCAAGAGAGTGTTTGATGGATATCCAACTGGCAACAAGTGATGCACAGATAGCTGCGTGCTATCCCGTGATGAGTGAATTGCGCCCGCATATCGTGGAGACGGAATTCGTGGCACGGGTGAGGGAGCAGATGGAGACGGGTTTTCGGCTCGCTTTCCTCACAGTGGAAGGGCGGCCGGTTGCCGTGGCGGGATTCCGCTTCATGCAGAATCTCGCCTGGGGACGATTCCTTTACGTGGACGATCTGGTGTCGTGCGCAACGGAACGCTCCCGGGGCTATGGTGCCGCGCTGCTCGACTGGCTGGTCGGGTATGCGGCAAGCAACGGTTGCGATCAGCTTCACCTGGACTCGGGCACACAACGCAAGGACGCCCATCGGTTTTACGAGCGGGAGGGGCTTGACATGACAAGCCTGCACTTCTGCCGAAAGGTGCCACGGCATTAGAGGATCATGCATTCGCAATGCGCGCGCAGAGGATGGCGTACTGTCCCGTTGAAGGTAATGAGGTGTCACGCAACAATTCATCGACCCCAAGGTCTCACGTGTGCGTCCGGCCTGCTTCTGCAGTTGACGCCCGGGCGGTCGCCACGATCTACAACGCCTATGTGGAGAATACGGTTGTCACGTTTGAAACCCAGCCGGTCGAAATATCGGAAATGGCGGCTCGAATCGCGGCTGTCGAGGCGTCCGGACTGCCATGGCTGGTGGCGGAGTTCGGAGAAAGCGTTGCGGGATTTGCCTTTGCGACGCCCTGGAAGCCACGTTCCGCGTACCGTCATTCGGTTGAAATCACCGTGTATGTGGCGAAAGCCCTGGGCGGACGCGGGATGGGTTCGATGCTGTACCAGGCGCTTTTCAGTCAGCTGCGCCGGAGTGGCGTCCACGCGGCGATGGCGGGAATTGCCCTGCCGAACCCGGCCAGCGTCGCTTTGCATGAGAAGTGTGGAATGAAAAAGGTGGCCCATTTTTCCGAGGTTGGCTTCAAGCTGGATCGTTGGGTGGATGTGGGCTATTGGCAGCGTGTCTTGTAACGGACTGCTTCACGGAGCGGGTTGATCGGGTCCAATGGGCGCGAGCCGGCGCGTGGGGAGTCGGGAAAAGGGGGAGCAGGCCATGGATGTAATGCCGCAGAAACTTATATTCGTGACTATTCTGGGCTGGGTCTTCGTGATTCTGGGAGGGCTCTCGGCGGCACTGGGATTCTTTGAGGCCATGGTATTCCGATTCATTGCCTCGCAGCCGGAATTCCAGTCCACGCTTCAGACCGGGCTCACGGACCATCAGATGCCGGAAGCAGCACGAATGATGTTTGCACACTTTCCACTCGTGTGGGGCATTTTTGTGGCCGTTTCGTTGGTCACGGTGGTGGCAGCGGTGGGACTCATCAGACGCTGGAACTGGGCCCGGCTCCTGTTCATGGCCTTGATGGGTCTCGGGATTCTCTGGAACCTGGTGGGGCTGGTCTTCCAGATCGGCATGTACGGCCAGATTCCGCAACCTGTCACCGTGCCGCCAAATTTTGAACAGGAGTTCCATTTCATGCTGCTGGCAGCACGGATCGGTTCGATCATGTTCGCCATCATCGTGACTTCCGTATTCACGTGGATCATCTGGAAACTCCGAAGTCCGGAAGTACGCACGGAATTCAGCGAGGGTACGGCCAGTCCGGCCGTTTGATCCCGAACACCGGTGACGGCAGGCCGTTGAAACGAATTGAGACATTTCTTGCCGGAATCCCGGATGCAGGACTGACTGTCCCGCCGGTGCCGATTTACCGTATGAGCCGCTTGTCCGACATGCTGTCGGCCAACCTGTTCATCATGCGGGATGATCTTACCGGTTTTGCGCTTGGTGGCAACAAGGTCCGGAAGCTGGACTTTCTGATTGCCGATGCGCGGGCAAGTGGCGCGGATACGCTGGTGACCACCGGCGCAAGCAGCTTCAGCAGGAATGCGGCCGCAGCGGCGCGTGTCTTTGGGTTCGATTGCCATGTGGTCATTCCCGAAAGCGCATCCGAGCATAATGCAGCGAGCTGCGCCTGGTTCGAGCAATGCGGTGCGAATCTGCACTATTTGAATGGGTGCACTCCGGCGAGTCCGGAACTGGCCGAAGGTGAACTGATCCGCGACCTCGCCTGCAGGGGGCGCACGGTCTACCGCCTGCACCCGGGGGGCAGCGACACCGTGGGCGCAATGGGCTACCTCAAGGCATTCGGCGAAATCGCCGCCTTTACCCAACGAACCGGCACCAAGTTCGGTCGCGTGCTGCATGCCACGGGCTCGACCGCGACCCAGGTCGGATTGTTGCTGGGCGCCCAACTGGCCGGATATGACACGCGCGTCGACGGGATCGCCATTTCCCGGCCGGCCAGCGAACAAGCGGCGCGGGTCGAAGAACTGGGCCAGGCGACTGCAAGGCGATATGCGCTCGACTGGGACAGCCAGCGGGTTCGGGTCGATGATGCCTTTCTCGGCGGCGGGTACGCGGTCCGAACAGACCAGGCCGCCCACGCGGCCGCGCTCTTTCTGGGCATGGAAGGCGTGATTCTGGATCCGGTCTATACGGGAAAGTCCGCGGCGGCCCTGGTTGCCTACGCCAGGACCGGCCAGTTGGACGCGCGCGACAATGTCCTGTTTCTCCATACCGGGGGGAATGGCGGGCTCTTTTACTGAATACTCAGCGACACAATTGCGAAACATTCCGTGATCGGTACCTCCTGTCGACCGGGATGGCAGCCAATTTTCAGCATGCCCTTATCGCTTCCGTCGATGGCAGACCAGGATCGTTCACAGTCGGCCGTTTGTGGGTCATTTGACCCATAGGGGAATCGGGTCCCATGCGATTATAGTTAAGGCTGTCGTGGCGTCGTTGACACCTCGCGTCCCGGGGGCGACAAAAATCACGCCAGTCGGTCCTTGCGGGGATTGCAGCGCCAAGGACAGGAGTGGGGACGGCTTCGGAAAAGGGGATGCCGGTTCGGGGAAACCGGCTGAAAGGGATTTCGACGAGCCGGTGAGGCTCGCCTGTCTTTTCGGCTTTCCATCCAAGCTTGCACAACCTTTTCCCGACCAGGCCGAATTGTCGGCGTTGCGTACTCCTGCGCGAATCGCCGGCCTTGTATCTTGCTGTGGGAGGAATCATGAAGACGAGGACATTGTTTGCAGGCGTGGCCCTGCTTACGTCATTGCCGGCTGTCTCGGCACTGGCGATGGACAACAGCTGGACCAGCAAAGGCCCGGAGGGAGGTGAATTGCTTCAGCTTTCGGTCGAGCGGGCCAATTCGGTTGTTTACGTGGAAACCAAAGGTTCGCACGGCGCCATTTTTCGATCGGATGACGGGGGTGCCACCTGGTCTCTGTTCCAACATCCGAACCAGGGTACAGGTTACGGAATTTTTGCCGACCAGGCGCAGACGGGCATTGTATTTGGCCTCGGAACGCGGCCTTACGAGGCCACTGACAGCGTCACGGCAGCCTATCAATATGATGACAATGCGGTTGGCTACAATCTGAGGGCAATGGGAGTTTCTCCAGATGGAAGCACCATCTATCTGGGGGATCTTGACCATGGCATTTCCGTGAGTACCGATTCCGGTCAGACATTCGCGAACCGTTCATCCGGGCTTCCGACAAGCGGGTCTGGTTACGTTGCCATTGACCGGATCGTCGTGGATTGGCAAAACTCTGCAATTGCTTATGCACTCGCTGACGACGGTGCTGTCTACAAGACGGCCAATTCCGGCAGTTCCTGGTCACAGCTCGGCGCTACTCTGTCCACTGATTTGTCGACAAGGCTGTTCATAGACCCGAATCATGGCGATCGGGTCTACGTTGTCGGAAGCGCGGGCCTGTATGCCAGCTTCGGCGGTGCCGCATGGAGTAAGGTCATCAATGCGAGCACTGACTCGGTGGCCGTGGATGCAGTCGACTCTTCCGTGATGTATGCGATTCTCGCGGATGGCTATGTGTACAAGTCCACGGATACCGGCGCGACCTGGACCAGTACGGGGGCCAAAGTGCCCGTCACCCATTTCCACGGTTCATTGATTTCGGTTGGAGGCAGCAACAGTGCCCTGTTGGCCGCGACACAGGAGGGCATGTGGCGGAGCACGGATGGCGGTATCAGTTGGGCCGCTTCCAACTCGGGCCTGGTGGCTACTTATGTTCGTTCGATCACGCAGTCTTCCGTGGATCCGACCAACATGTTGCTCACTACAGACTATATGGGTACGTACTACAGTGCAGACTCAGGCGACACGTTCACTGCCAGTACAGGAACAGCGAATACGCGCTCGCGCTCGACAGCATGGTCACCAAGCGATGGGTCGCTCGCCTTTGTTGCGCGACTCAACGGTCTTGACAAGACAACGGATGCGGGCACGACATGGACCAATGTGTCGTCAGCATCGTTCGAATCGATTTCCATCGATCCCGCCGATGAGAATCACATGCTCGGTGGTACGAGCTATCAGGGCATCAAGGTTAGCAATGACGGCGGCGCTACGTGGACGGCTTCGAATACCGGCCTCCAGGGCGATGAGGATGTCAGACAGATTGCTTTTGACCCAACGGACTCGTCCATCGTGTATATCGCCACCTTCAATCGGGGCCTTGCGAAGAGCACGGACGGCGGTGCGAGCTGGACACCGATTGGCAGCAGTGTAGGCACAAGCACCGATGCCATCGCAATCAATCCTTCAAATCCATCCGAGCTGTTTGCCGGAACGTTTGGCGGCGGTTTTGGCCGGACCGACGATGCGGGCACCACATGGACCGCGGTCGGTGCCAATTTCAACCAGAATATCGACCCGGGCGTGAGTGCACTGGCATTTGATCCGGACAATCCAGCGATCATCTACGCGGCTTCGTCCATGGGTGTGTTCCGATCCATTGATGACGGCGCTACCTGGACTGAACTGCCCACCGGGGGATTGCCGTTCTCGAGTGTGGATGGCAACGATTTTCAGGCTCTGTTGCTGGACGCTGGCGATGCTTCGCGCGTTTTGGTATCGATTCGCCACTCAGGGGTGTACGAGCAAGTGGTCGCAGTCGATGGCAAGGTTGCAGCCTCCGGCCCTTCCGCCCCGGTAGCGCCCGGGGAGGCCGCATCGGTGACGCTGGACATCCAGAACGCAAGCAGCGTGGACTCCGCAGACATGACGGCGGAAGTGACCCTGGATTCCGCTCTGAGCGTGGCATCGGCCACTGCTACCAAGGGAAATTGCAGTGTCTCGGGCAGCGCCGTGACCTGTGATCTCGGTGCCCTCAAGGCCGACAGCAGTGCCCAGGTGACGCTGGAGGTCAGCGCCGGCACCGAGGGTTCGTATACTTCCTCGGTTGCCGTCACCAGCTATGAGCACGAGGCGAATTCGTCGGATAACAGCGACAGCTTTACCGTCGACGTACAGGCCAAGAGCAGCGGAGGCTCCTCGGGCGGTTCTTCGGGAGGCTCCTCCGGTGGCTCAGCGGGGGGTGGCGGCGCCTTCGGTCTCTGGCTCTTGTTGGGCCTGGCCGGGTTTGCACTGCGCCGGCGGGTGTGAAACCGGTGACTGGGCAGGAAAAGGCCGCCTCCGGGCGGCCTTTTCGTTTTCTGCAAGCTGGCCGTCACCCGCAGCCTGGACTATAAAGAATGATTGATGCTCGCCGACTGCCCTGACATTCCGGGACCGGGGTGGGCATCATCTATCCAAGCTGGGGGAAACCACATGCGTATTTCGATGAGATTTCTGTTGCTTGCCGCCGTCTACGGCCTCTGCGGCATGATCTTTGGCATGGTGATGGGCGCAAAGGAAAATTTCACACTGGCGCCGGTGCACGCTCATCTGAATCTGCTGGGCTGGGTCGCCATAACGCTTTACGGTCTGACCTACGAGGTCTTCCCGGAAATGGGACGGAACCGTCTCGCCCGGATTCAATTCTTTACAGTCAATGCCGGCGTACTGATCCTGATACCGTCGCTGGTCATGTTGCTGACCGGGCATCGGGGAATCGTTCCCGTGCTGGCGGTTGGTGAAGTGCTAACGGTCCTGTCGCTGTTGTTGTTCTTCATGAATCTCTGGCAGCATCGCCGAGTACCAGCATAACGATCTGTTTGCGCGAGGCGCGTCGGGCCGGCGTGTGCCGGCCCGAGTTTTGGCGGTCTGTTCGTGCTTGATGCTCACGCTGGAGAAAAAGGAGGGGCCTGATGGGGAGAGTTGCCAGAACCTGGAGACTGATGGCTGCCTCCTGGGGAATCCTGAAAAAAGACAGGGAATTGATGCTCTTTCCGGCGCTTTCGAGTGTGGCCGTCCTGCTGGTGTTGCTTTCGTTCGCCTGGCCGCTTTTCGATCGGCAGACCCTTGAGAGCCTCCGTACAGCATCGAGAGACGAGCCCTTTGTATACGCCGTGCTGTTCGCCTTCTATTTCTGCAACTATTTCGTGGTGA
>JASFQN010000071.1:0-11254 GCA_050115425.1 Gammaproteobacteria bacterium
CGGATCACTTCCCTTGCCGGGTTCATTCCAGGACATGTTCGGACTTCTCCCCGATGAATGACAAGGCCGTGCGGTGCGCTCACCAACACGGCCGGGCTTTATTGTAAAAAGGCATACCCGCCGCCCGCAACCTCCGCCGGCGCGGGTTCACTCTGTCAATGCCGCGGACGGGATGCCCTCGTGCCGACAGAGTTGCCTGTAGTCACGCTCGGACATCTCGATTTCCACGTGCCAGCCGCCCTGCTCACCCGGCTCCTCCCGGCGCACCGCGCCCAGGTCGAACAACCGCGAACGGGCCCTGCCCTGCGCCGGGCCCAGATGCAGCCAGCCGGAAACGCGGTCATGCCGGAAACGCTCGCGAACAGCGTCTTCCAGCGCCGACAGACCGGCGCCCGTTCTGGCCGACAGCCAAACCCGCCGGACCCGACCGTCTTCATCGTGTTCGATCCGGGGCTCACCACCCGCCAGATCGATCTTGTTGAACACTTCGATCTGCGGCACGTTCTCGGCGCCGATTTCCCTGAGCACGCGGTTGACCGTCTCGATGCGCTCGCGGCGCAGCGGATCGCCGGCATCCACTACGTGCAGCAACAGGTCAGCGTCACGGGTTTCCTGCAGCGTGGAGCGAAACGCTGCCACCAGATCGTGGGGAAGGTCGCGCACGAATCCCACGGTGTCCGCCAGCACGATGGGGCCGACATTTTCGAGTTCGAGCTTGCGCACGGTGGGGTCGAGCGTGGCGAACAGCTTGTCAACCGAAAGTACATGGGATCCCGTGAGATGGTTGAACAAAGTGGACTTGCCGGCGTTGGTGTAACCCACCAGCGACACGGTGTGGACATCGTTGCGCCGGCGATTCCGCCGACCCTGCTCGCGCTGGCGGTCCACTTTTTCCAGTCGGCGCAGCAGCATCTTGATACGGCCGCCGATCAGGCGGCGATCGGTTTCCAGCTGGGTCTCGCCCGGGCCGCGCAGGCCGATGCCGCCTTTCTGCCGCTCCAGGTGGGTCCAGCCACGCACCAGGCGCGTGGACAGATGCCTCAACTGGGCAAGCTCCACTTGCAGCTTGCCCTCGTGGCTGCGCGCCCGCTGGGCGAAGATGTCCAGAATCAGACCTGTGCGATCGAGTACGCGGCAGGCGAGGTGCCGCTCGAGATTGCGCTCCTGGCTGGGGCTCAGAGCGTGATTGAACACCACCAGTTCGCCGTCGGCGGCCCTGAGGGTATCGCGAATCTCGTCGGCCTTGCCGCTGCCGACGAAAAAGCGGGGATCAGGCGAATGGCGGCTACCGGTAACCGTGGCCACCGGCTCCGCACCCGCCGACCTGACCAGTTCACCGAATTCCTCCAGCGCGTCGCGGTCCTGCCCCGGACCGAAGTCCATGTGGACCAAAACGGCGCGTTCACCGCTGCGTGGACGTTCGAACAACTCCTGACCCTGATTTACGGAATTGCTGATCGATCCCATCGCGTCCACGGTTGCTGCTGAAAGCCTCGGATCCGAGACGCAGCGCGCCGTCCAACAGCGCCGGTGCTGCGAGCAAGCGCTGCGCCGCCGGAGCCGCGGTTTTCACTGCCCACCCGTTGAGGGGCGGCGAGATGGAATCGATCAGGAGTTTCCTGGACACCGCTTACTTGCCGTTGTCGCCGGTATCATCCGGCGGCCCCATCCGCACGGTGCGGGCGGGAACGATAGTGGAGATGGCGTGCTTGTATACCATCTGGCTGACACTGTTCTTGAGCAGAACGACGAACTGGTCGAATGATTCGACCTGCCCCTGCAACTTGATGCCATTGACCAGATAAATGGAAACCGGCACCTTTTCCTTGCGCAGGGCATTGAGAAACGGCTCCTGAAGTGACTGACCCTTCGCCATCACACGTCTCCTTGGATGTTGTAATTATCGGGAGCGCCTGCCCCTCACGCTGTCGGAGGCCCGCGGTGCATCGCCACCGTCAGCCGAACACGCTCCGATTGTAACACACAGGGGCCCGACTGCCGTCAGTGCGCCCGTTCACGAATCAGCGCCGCGGCGCGTGCCGCCAGGCCGGAATCGTCCGCCACGAGAGCGTGGACCGCCTGCTCGGAACGCAGCCAGGTGAGCTGGCGCTTGGCAAACTGGCGGGTGGCAACGATTCCACGCTCCACTGCCTCTTCAAGACCACGGCGCCCCTCCAGATGTTCCCAGAGCTGGCGATAGCCAACCGCACGCAGCGCCGGCAGCGACGGGTCCAGATCACCGCGCGCGCGCAAGGCCCGCACTTCGTCGAGAAAACCGCCGGCCATCATGGCGCGGAACCGCTGCTCGATGCGCCGATGCAGCCTCGCGCGGTCAGCGGGCATGAGCGCCAGTTTGATGAAGTCGAAGTCGGTTTCGCTCGTCTGGCCGGCCTGCAGCTCGCTGAGCGACCGGCCGGTCAGCAGCCGGACTTCCAGCGCCCGCTGAATGCGTTGCGGATCATTGGGATGAATTCTGGCCGCCGCCGCCGAATCCAGCCGTTCGAGCTCAGCATGCAGTGCCGCCCATCCCTCACGCGCCGCCCTTTCCTCGAGGCGCTGACGCAGGGCCGGATCGGCCGCCGGCAAGTCGGCCAGTCCGGCCTGCAGCACGCGAAAGTAGAGCATTGTCCCGCCGACCAGCAGGGGCATCCGGCCGGCGGCGTGAATAGCGCGGATTTCCCTCATTGCATCGTCCCTGAATCGGGCCGCGGAATAGGCCTCGGCCGGGTCCAGAAAATCGATCAGGCGGTGCGGCGCGCGAGCCAGCGTCTCGGCATCGGGCTTGGCGGTTCCGATATCCATGCCCTTGTAGACCATCGCGGAGTCCACGCTGACGATGTCCACAGGAAGGCATTCATGCAGAGTCACGGCAAGGTCGGTCTTGCCGGTAGCCGTGGGCCCCATCAGCAGAATGACGGGTGGCGCTCCGGTTCCCATCACTGGCCGCGCAGGAACAGCCGATCCAGTTCGTCCATGCTCAGGCGAATCCAGGTCGGCCGGCCGTGATTGCACTGCCCGCTGCGCCGGGTCCTTTCCATGTCGCGCAGCAGGGCATTCATCTCCGGAACGGTGAGTTGGCGGTGGGCCCGGACCGACGCATGGCAGGCCATCGTGGCAAGCACTTCGTTGATGGCTTCCCGCAGGCGATTGCTGCGCCCCTGTTCTACCAGTTCCGCCAACAGGTCCTGAAGGAGCTGTTCCACGTCGCTGTCGCGCAGTGGACCCGGTACCTGGCGCACCAGAAGACTGCGCGGTCCCGTGCGGTCGATGTCGAAACCCAGGCGCTGAAAAGCGGCCTGCTCACTCTCCAGGGCATCCGCTTCCCGCTCGGTAACCGACAGGCGCACGGGTACGAGCAAAGGCTGGGCCTGCACGCTGCCGTCGTCGAGTTGGCCTTTCATCCGCTCATAGACCACCCGTTCGTGAGCGGCATGCATGTCCACCAATGCCAGGCCCTCGGCCGTCGCGGCAAGAATGTAGACGCCGTGAAGCTGCGCAAGCGCGAATCCCAGCGGCGGAATCTCTCCCCCGCGGTCGTCGTCCATCCCGGGCGCGGCCGGTTGCGGGTCACCCCGGTCGCCGCTGTGAAGCTGGCCATAGGAACGCATCTGCTCGGCCACGGCGAGCGGCATCGGCTGCTGGTGACGGAGCCCCCGGGACGGATCGACAGCCGGTTCGCCGGCTGCCGGGGCGAGCGAGTCCAGTGAAGTGGGCGCCCGCTCGCCCGGGCGTTCGGCGGCGATCACCTCGGCAATCGTGCGGAACAGGAAATCATGCACCAGCCGGCTTTCGCGGAAGCGCACCTCGTGTTTGGCCGGGTGGGCGTTGACGTCCACCAGCGCCGGATCCATTTCCAGAAACAGTACATAGGCGGGGTGGCGACCATGAAACAGGACATCCGCGTAGGCCTGGCGCAGGGCATGGTTGACCAGTTTGTCGCGCACCATCCGGCCATTGACATAGACGTGCTGAAGGTCCGGCTGGCCGCGCGAGAAAGTCGGCAGGGCAATCCAGCCCCACAATTTCAGACCCGCCGCCTCGCGATCCACGAACAGGGCATGCTCGATGAAGCCATCCCCGCACAACTGCGCGACACGCCGCTCCTGCGCACCCCGTTCGGTGGCCGGCGGCAGTGCCAGTACCGTGCGGCCATTGTGCGTCAGTCGGAAGTCGATGCCGAAGCGGCTCAACGCGAGCCGGCGGACCACGGTATCGATGTGGCCGAATTCGGTACGTTCGGTGCGCACGAACTTCCGCCGGGCCGGCGTGTTGAAGAAAAGGTCACGGACTTCAACGGTGGTACCTGGCGGATGCGCTGCGGGTGCCGGCTCGGCATAACGACCCTGACCGTCACCCTCGATGCGCCAGGCAGTCTCGGTCCCGGGCATTCGGGAAGTGATGCTGAGCCGTGCCACCGAGCCGATGCTGGGCAGTGCCTCGCCGCGGAAGCCCAGAGTCGCCACGTGATCCAGGTCATCCAGCGTAACCAGCTTGCTGGTGGCGTGGCTGGTCACCGCCAGCGCCAGTTCGTCGCCGGCGATACCCTGCCCGTCGTCTCGGATGCGAATCAGCTTCACACCGCCCGCCTCGATGTCCAGATGCAGCCGGCGCGCACCGGCGTCCAGGCTGTTCTCCAGAAGTTCCTTGACCACCGACGCCGGGCGCTCGACCACCTCGCCGGCGGCGATCTGGTTGATCAGCTGGGGATCAAGTCTGCGTATGGGCATGGTCTGGACACGCGTGGGGCCGGCGCACAGCTTAGCCGCTTGAGCGACCGGGAAAAACCCCGGTGCGCCGGATCAGCGTCGATCAGCTCTGGTGATGCAGAGGAATATAGAGCACATCGCCGGCGCGCAGCATGTCGCCTTCGATCTGGTTGGCGCGCCGCAGGCTCTGCAGACTCACGTTGTATTCCTGGGCAATACCGGTGAGCGTGTCACCACGGGCGATCACATGCTTGAGCATGCCCTTGCCATCGCCTCTGGCGATCTGCGCCACCAGCGTGCCGGGCGGCGGATTGTCCAGGAAATAGTTCTGCACGCCGGCGAGTACCGCGGAGGCGATGTCGCGCTGGTGCGCGGGGTTGGCCAGCTTGCGTTCCTCGCGCGGATTCGAAATGAAGGCAGTCTCCACGAGGATGGACGGGATATCGGGGCTCTTGAGCACGGCGAAACCCGCCTGCATCACGTGATTCTTGTGGATGCGGCCTACCCGCGAAAGCTGGTGCAGCACGCGCTTGCCCACCCGCAGGCTGGCGGCGATGGTTCCGGTTTGGGACAGGTCGAGCAGCACCGACGCGACCAGGTCGTCCTTGTCCTCCAGTGACACGCCGCCGATCAGATCGGAGGCATTCTCCCGCTCGGCCAGCCAGCGCGCCGCCTCGTCGCTGGCCCCGCGCTGGGAGAGCGCGTACACCGAGGAACCGCCCGCCGAGGGATCGCGGAACGCATCCGCATGGATGGACACGAACATGTCGGCCTTGTGCTCGCGGGCCTTTTCGATCCGGCCGCGCAGCGAAATATAGTAGTCGCCGTTGCGGATCAGCACCGGCGTCAGTCCCGGCGCGGACTTGACCATGTCGGCGAGTCTGCGGGCGATCTTGAGCGTGACATTCTTTTCCAGCGTGCCGTGCGGGCCGTGCGCCCCGGGGTCCTCGCCGCCATGGCCTGCGTCGATCGCGACAATCAGATTGCGTGGCCGGCCGGACTGGGCGGGCACGCTGACCACCGGTTCATTCTTTTCCTTGTGAGTATCGCGGGGATAGAGATCGACCACCAGGCGGTTGCCATAGTTTTCATTGGGCCGGACCAGAAAACTGCGCGGCGTGGCGGCCTCCTTCAGGTCAAGTACGACCCGCAGGTCGTGCCCCTTGCGGGGCGCGCTGCGGATACGCGCAACCAGCCCGTCGCCATCGGGCACGTTCGCGGCTTCCATTTCCGCATCTTCCAGATCGATGACGATGCGGTTCGGATTGGAAAGCGTGAAGATGGTGTGCTCAACGGGCTTTTGCACATCGAACACCACGCGCGTGCGCTCCGGTGCCGCCCAGAGACGGACACCCTCGACCTTGATCGTGCCTGCCAAGCAAGGCGTGGCGAGCAGCAGACACAGCATGGCGAACAGTTTGCGCATGGCCCCAAAGCTTCCCTGTGCGGACCCGCCAGACACGCCGGCTGGCCCCGGAAATCGCAAGTAGTCACCGAAATATATACATCATGGAGACAATTTTTCAAGTTTTTTAGGCAGATAGAGGAAGAATCTACACTCCGCATTAAAGACGTGCCGCAACGCCAGGAATCGTACCACCGCTGATGGAACCCGCCAGCCGTTGGAGAATGGCCTCGCCGCGCCCGGTCCGGGCCGCCAGTTTCGCCTGCCGGCCGGACGGAGCAAGCGAAAGCTCCAGCTGCAGGTCCGGAGCCGGCAGCATCGCTCCGCCGCGCTCCGGCCATTCCACGAGGCAGATACTGTCCGGGCTGTCGAGATCCCGGATACCGAGGTAATCCAGTTCGCCCGGGTCGCCAAGCCGGTAGAGGTCCAGGTGGAAGACATCGCGGCCACCAAACTCATAGGGCTCGACAAGCGTATAGGTTGGGCTGCGCACCAGTCCCTCATGACCCAAGGCACGCAGCAGACCACGAACAAGGGTGGTCTTGCCGGCGCCGAGCGGCCCTGAAAGATGGATCACGGCCCCGCTGCCCGACAGGGCGGCCGCCAGTGCGGCGCCGAATGCCTCCTGAGAATGCGCGGAATCGATATCGAGCTTCATCATCGACCGGGGTTCAGCTGCCGGCGCAGCACCTCCAGCAGGTCGCCCGCCAGCAAACCACGTTCACCTGCCATGGCCGCCGCATCGCCAGCCAGTGCGTGGGCCAGTACGCCCGCCGCCGCGGCATCCGCCAGCGCCAGGCCCTGGGCCGCCAGCCCAGCCACCAATCCGGTCAGCACGTCGCCCATGCCGCCACTGGCCATGCCGGGATTGCCATCACTGCAGACACGCAGCGGACGGTCACCGCCGGCCACCAGCGTTCCCGCTCCCTTCAGGATCACCACCGCCTGGTGGCGCGCGGCAATATCGGCCACGGCCCGCGGCCGGTCCGCCTGAATTTCCCGGGTCTCGCAACCCAGCAGACGTGCCGCTTCGCCGGGATGGGGCGTCAGCACCCAGTTATCCCGGGTGTCGGCGTTGGCGGCCAGCAGGTTCAAGCCGTCGGCATCCAGAACCACCGGCAGGCCGGCGGCCAGCACCCGTGAATGGAGCGCGCGGGCCCAGCCGTCCTGCCCCAGCCCGGGGCCCAGGGCTACGACAGTGGCGCGGTCGAGCAACGGGTCGAGCGCCTCCGGGCCGTTCACACCGATACACATCAGTTCGGGACGGCCCGCGTTGAGACTGGCGGCATGCTCGGGATGCGTGGCGACACTCACCAGTCCGGCGCCGGCGCGCAGCGCTGCCTCGCCAGCCATCCGTGCGGCGCCGGCCATGCCCCGGTTGCCGCCTACCACCAGGACATGACCAAATGCTCCCTTGTGGGCCGTGCGCGTCCGCGGCGGCAGCCATCCGGCAAGTTGCCGGCGATCCAGCCGCTCGCAAGCGGGTGTCACGCCCTGATAGGTTTCCGCCGGAACGCCGAGGTCGCGAAAAACGATCTCCCCGGCAACCTCGGGACCTTCACCGGTCAGCAGCCCCAGCTTCATGCCGATGAAGGTCACTGTGCGTTGTGCCGCGATTACCGGCCCCGGGGCCGCGCCGGTATCCGCGAACAGGCCACTCGGGATGTCCACGGCCAGCACCGGCGCACTGTGGGCATTGGCCGCTTCGATGGCCCGGCCGATCGCGCCTTCCGGGGGCCGCGACAATCCGGTCCCGAGCATGGCATCGACAATCACGTGCGCACCCGGATCAATCTTGCCCTCGAAAACACACGCCCGGCCGCCTTCGTCGCGAAATCGCCGCCAGGCGCCCGCCGCGTCGCCCGTGAGCTGGTCCGGATCGCTGAGAAAGTACACACTCGCGTCGAGGCCCTCGGCGCGGGCTTCGGTCGCCAGAACATAGCCGTCGCCACCGTTGTTGCCCGGCCCGCAGAGCACGGCAATGTGCGGCGCGGACGGCCAGGCGTGACGAAGCGCCTCGAAGGCTGCCCGGCCGGCGCGCCGCATCAGTTCGCCGTTGCCCAGTCCGGGCGAGGCCATGGCCCGCCGATCCAGCTCGCCGACCTGCCCGGCAGTGTAAATTGCTTGGGGTAATCCGCTCATGAAAGGCATTATACAAGCCGGACGCACCGTGTCGGACGGCACACGCGCGAATCATCCGCCATTGCATCAGCATTTCAAGACGATGTCCGAACAGATTTCCGACAAGCTGCCCGATCCGGCAACCCTCGCCCAGGACATCAAGCGCTGGGGGCGCGAACTGGGCTTCCAGCAGGTCGGAATCGCCGATGCCGATCTCGAGGAGGCCGGTAGGCGATTGCAGGCCTGGCTCGCCGAAGGCCGGCACGGAGAGATGGACTATATGCAACGTCACGGTACACGCCGCTGGCGACCGGCTGAACTGGTGCCCGGCACCGCACGGGTGATATCGGTGCGCATGGATTACCTGCCACCCGACGCGCCTTCCGCCTTCGACCTCCTCAAACAGCCCGCCCGCGCCAACATTACCCGCTATGCGCAGGGCCGCGACTATCACAAGGTATTGCGCCGACGCCTGCAAAAGCTCGCCGACCGTATTGCCGTGGTGACCGGCCCCTTCGGCTACCGCGCCTTTGTGGACAGCGCGCCGGTGATGGAAAAGCCACTGGCCCAGAACGCCGGGCTGGGCTGGATCGGCAAGCACACCAACCTGATCAACAAGCGGGCGGGTTCATGGTTTTTTCTGGGTGAGCTCTACACCGACCTGCCACTGCCAGTGGATACGCCAGCCAGCGACCATTGCGGTACCTGCCGGGCCTGTCTCGACGTCTGCCCCACCGACGCGATCACGGGCCCCTACCAGCTCGACGCGCGGCGTTGCATTTCCTATCTCACAATCGAACTCAAGGGGGCAATTCCCGAAGACCTCCGCGCTCCCATCGGCAACCGGATATTCGGCTGCGACGACTGCCAGGCCATCTGCCCCTGGAACAAGTTCGCCAGGGCCACCGATGAGGGCGATTTTCACCCCCGCCGCGGGCTGGACAACGGCACGCTGGTGGCATTCTTCGGCTGGAGCGAAGCGGAATTTCTCGAACGCACCGAGGGCAGCGCAATCCGCCGCATCGGCTTCGAGCGCTGGTTGCGCAACCTGGCGGTGGCGCTGGGCAATGCGCCGACCTCCGCGGCCGTGGTCGAGGCCCTGCGCCGCCGCGAGTCGGATCCTTCAGCCCTGGTCAGGGAACACGTGGCCTGGGCGCTCGCCCGCCACCGGGCATCACGTCATTCGACCTGATCCGAGCCTTCCTCGACGCCCTCGAAAAGGAAGGTGGAAAGGTACCGTTCGCCGGTGTCCGGAAGCATGGCCAGAATGGCGCTGCCTTTCTCGGCTTTCTCCGCGACCTTGAGCGCCGCAGCGAATGTACCGCCCGCGGAAACGCCGCAGAAGACGCCTTCCTGGGTCGCCAGCCGGCGCGCCATGTCGCGCGCTTCCACATCGGTCACCCGCACGATCTCATCGTAGATTTCGCGGTTGAGCACGTCGGGAATGAAGTCCGGCGTCCAGCCCTGAATCTTGTGCGAGGCGAATTCGCCGCCCGAGAGCAAGGGAGCGGCATCGGGTTCCGCTGCCGCCACGCGCACGCCGGGCCGCGCCAGCTTGAGCATTTCACCCACACCGGTCAGCGTGCCGCCGGTACCGAATCCCGATACGAACCAGTCCAGTTCCCTGCCGGCGAAGTCCCGAAGGATTTCCGCAGCCGTGGTGTTGCGGTGATAGGCAGGGTTGGCCTGATTGGTGAACTGCTGGGGCATGAACCAGCCATGCTTTTCCGCCAGTTCTTCCGCCTTCTTCACCATGCCCGAGCCGCGCTCGGCCGCCGGAGTCAGCACGACGCGTGCGCCCAGCGCACGCATCAGCTTGCGCCGCTCCACCGAGAAGGAATCCGCCATTACCGCGACAAAGGGGTAGCCCTTCACGGCGCATACCATCGCCAGGGCAATGCCGGTATTGCCGGAGGTCGGTTCAATCACGGTCTGGCCCGGCTTGAGCGTTCCGCGATCTTCGGCGTCCTCGATCACTGCAATCGCCAGACGGTCCTTGACCGAGCTCATGGGGTTGAATGCCTCGCACTTCACATACATGGATACATGCGAGGGCGCCAGGCGGTTGATGCGTACGATGGGGGTGTTGCCGATCGTGCCGAGAATGGATTCATGAATCATGCGACTAACTCCCTGCGGCCAGGGGCCGCTCTCACGTGGCGTGGGGAAAATCGTCAAGAAAACCGCGAGTGGCCGGATCGAGTCGCTCGCGGCCACCGGCCATGGCGCGAAGAATGCGCCCGGCGAGCCGTTTCCCGAGTTCGACACCCATCTGGTCGAACGGGTTGATATCCCAGACGCAACTCTGCACCAGCACCTTGTGTTCGTAAAGCGCCAGCAGCGCGCCCAGCCCGCGGGCGTCCAGACGATCAAGAGCCAGCAGGCTGGAGGGGCGATTGCCGGGGAAGCGGCGGTGCGCATCCCAGCGATCACGGGTATCGGAATCGGTGCGCCCCATCGCCAGCGCTTCCCATTGCGCGAGGCAGTTGGCCACCAATTGATCGGCCGCGCCAGGAAAGCGGTCGCGCTCCGGCAATGGCAGGATGAAATCCACCGCGCCGGGCACCGTGCCCTGGTGCAACAACTGGAAGAAGGCGTGCTGAGCATTGGTGCCAACCTGCCCCCAGAGTACCGGCGCGGTGGCGTAGTCCACAGGCTGTCCATCCCGCCGAACGGACTTGCCGTTGCTCTCCATTTCCAGTTGCTGGAGATAGCTGGGCAGCAACTCCAGTGACTGGCGATAGGGAATCACAGCCAGGTTGTCATAGCCGAGGAAATTGATGTTCCAGATGCCCAACAGCCCCGCCAGCATGGGCAGGTTCTCGCCAAACGGTGCCGTGAGGAAATGGCGATCCATGGCATGCCCCCCGGCCAGCAGGGCATCGAAGGCCTCGGTACCCAGACAGAGCGCCACCGGGAGTCCGACGGCAGACCACACCGAGTAACGACCGCCTACCCATTCGTCGAATTCGAAGATATTACGCGGGGCAATTCCAAAATCACGGGCGCGCTCCGGCATGGC
>JASFQN010000072.1:0-11205 GCA_050115425.1 Gammaproteobacteria bacterium
CCCAGCGATGTGCTCCTTCCAGGGAGAACCAGACGCCGGACAGAAGCATCATGGGCCAGCTCACCATGTTGAGGAGGCCGCCGGCGAGTTCCTCGCTGTTCACGCGAGCCGCGATAACCAGCCCCAATGAGATCATGGCAATGGCGCCGAGTGCCGCCACCAGCGCCAGCGCGAGATAGCTTCCCTCCATGCGGAAACCGATCAGGAACTTCGTGCCGGCGAAGACCAGTGCGGAGATGCTCATGATCAGGATCAGTCGGGAAGCGATATGCGCGGCGATGAACTCGGTCGCGCTGAGCGGGGTGGCGTGCAGTCGTTTCAGGAACCCGTTCTTGCGGTAGCGTACGATCACATAACCGATTCCGAACAGGCAGCTGAACATCATGTTCATGCCCAGTATTCCCGGCAATACCCAATCGACATAGCGGACTTCGTGTCCGCTCACCGTACCCTTGCGAAATTCGCCGGTGGCGTTCGCATGCAGCACCTTCTCGAGGATGTAGCCCTTGGGGGAGGTGGAATTGATCCAGTAACGGTATGGTTTCCTGCTCAGGTCGAGGAGCAGGTCCACCTGCTGGCGCTCCACCTTGCGAAGGGTCGCTTGCAGATCCTTGACCCGGTAGAAGTCGACATACTGCGTGTCGAGAAACGCCAGGGGGAAGGCGCTGACCGGGGGGCCGCCCGTGTACACGGCGACATGGTAAAGCGCCTTTTGAGTGCCACCGAAGATGGCGCCCAGACCGACCACCAACAGAACCGGCAAAAGGATATTCCAGCCCAGGCTGGAGCGGTCGCGCAGGAACTCCAGATTGCGGGCGTGAAGAATGGCCAGGAAACGACGCAAGCGCATACGCCTCAGCCCCTCAATTCATTGCCGGTGAGTTCAAGGAAAAGATCTTCCAGCGTACGCGGCCGGATTTGCAGCCGATTCAGTGTGCTGCCTCTGGCCAGCAGCGCTTCCAGTACCGTATTCACCTCGGCTGTGGAAATTTCCACGCGATCGCCGGCCTGCAGGACCGGGAAGGGCAGCGCCCGCGGCTCGCAATGCAGATCCTCGGCGGGCATTTCCAGGATCACGTCCCGGAAATGTTCCCGCAGCAGGCCTCCCGGCGTACCGTCGGCGATGATTCGACCATGGTCCATGATGGCGATCCGGTCGCAGAGCATGTACGCCTCGTCCATGTAATGGGTGGTGAGGATGATGGTCTTGCCACGTGCACGGATGTCGCGGATCAGTTGCCAGAAGTTGCGTCGCGCCTGCGGGTCGAGGCCGGTGGTCGGTTCGTCCAGAAAGAGAATGTCCGGATCATTCGCGAGCGCGATGGCAAGCAGCAGGCGCTGGCGTTGTCCTCCGGACAGCTTGCGGGCGTCCCGGTCGAGGTATTCGCCGAGTGTACACAGCTCGATCAGTTCCGCCATTGCGAGATTGCGGGGATACAGGCGGCGGAACATCTGCAAGGTTTCGCGAACCGTCAGAAAGTCCTGGAGTGCCGTGGACTGGAACTGAATGCCTGCGGCATTGCGGAATTCGGAACCCAGGGGCTGTCCGCGGTAGAGCACACGCCCGCCGCTCGGCGGCATGATCCCCTCGATCATTTCCACGGTCGTGGTCTTGCCAGCGCCGTTGGGACCGAGCAGTCCGAAGCAGATACCCTCGGCAACACTGAAGCTGATGCCGTCCACGGCGCGTACGCCGGGGAACTCCTTGCGCAGATCGATCACCTCGAGTACGGCAGGCATGGCGTGTGGCGCTCGGTCCCTGAAGGTATGTTCGGGTATGATGAATGAAAGGTGCAGGCAAGCCAACTCGCGGGAGGTGCGGTCAATGGGACGGCTGGTCGAGGGAATCTGGACCGATGAAGTGTACGATGCTCAGAGCAGCGGAGGACGGTTCATTCGCGAGGATGCGGGCTTTCGCGACCGGGTCACCGCCGACGGCAGTTCGGGTTTCAAGGCGGAGCCAGGGCGCTACCATCTCTACGTGTCCTGGGGTTGTCCGTGGGCGCATCGCACGCTCATCTATCGAGCGTTGAAGCAACTGGAAGAGGTGATTTCGGTCTCGGTGCTTGACTGGTACCTCGGAGCCAACGGATGGGAGTTTCGTGAACGCGATGGCGCCACCGGCGACAAGATCAACGGCAAGCGATACCTGCACGAGGTGTATACGCTTGCATCGCCGCAATATACCGGCCGGGTGACGGTCCCGGTGCTCTGGGATACCCGTAAAGCCACCATCGTCAACAATGAATCCGCCGACATCATCCGGATGCTGAATACGGAATTCGATGCCTGGGGGCGAGCGGACCTCGACCTCTATCCGGCGCCGTTGAGACCGGAAATCGACCGTCTCAACGACCGGATCTACCGGACGGTCAACAACGGCGTGTACAAGGCCGGTTTCGCGACCGGTCAGAAAGCCTACGAGCAGGCGTATGAGGCATTGTTCGCCACTCTGGACGAACTCGAGCAGCGCCTCGGGGAGCAGCGCTTTCTGGTCGGTGACGCGCCGACGGAAGCCGACTGGCGCCTGTTCCCGACGCTGATCCGTTTCGACCCCGTGTATCACGGTCATTTCAAGTGCAACCGGCAACGCCTCGCCGAGTTCCCCAATCTGTCACGCCTGCTCAGGGACCTCTACCATGTGCCCGGCGTGGCCGAGACGGTGGATTTTCACCATATCAAGCATCACTACTACGTGAGCCACAGTCACATCAATCCCACCGGGATCGTCCCGGCAGGACCGCGGATGTCGCTGTGAGCCGGCGGCGCGGACCTCTGGCGCGCTTTGCGGGCGGCTTGCTCCGGCTGCTGAGATGGCGCCTGCTCGGACCGATGCCGGAGCTTGAGAAATCGGTGGTCATCGCCGCGCCGCATACCTCGAACTGGGATGTGCCGATCCTGATCATCGCGGGGCTGGCACTGGGGGTGCGCGTGCACGTGCTGATCAAGCACACGGCATTCTGGTGGCCCTTGGGGGCAGTGCTGCGCCGCCTCGGCGGCATCCCCGTGGACCGGCGCCGGCCGCGTGCCGCGGTCAGAACGGCGGTACGCGCATTCCGCGAAAAGCCTGCGATGCACCTGGCGCTGGCTCCCGAAGGCACGCGAAGTCTTGTACGATACTGGAAAAAGGGTTTCTATTTCATGGCCATGGAGGCCGGCGTGCCGATTGTCATGGCGACGATCGATTTCAAAAGGCGCGAGGTGGGTGTCATGGGCAGCTTCCAGCCCTGCGGCGATCCCTCGGTGGACATGGCGGTGATTCGGCGCGCTTATACCGGCATCGTGGCCCGGCATCCGGAGCGGATGGGGCCGATTGAACTGCCGGCGCTGATCGGGTCCGGCGAACACCGCGCCGGCGTACGGCCAGGCGGAACCGCAGAGGCCGGCGACTCGCGACGGCGTTCGC
Organism: Gammaproteobacteria bacterium; assembly: GCA_050115425.1. GTDB lineage: Bacteria > Pseudomonadota > Gammaproteobacteria > Natronospirales > JASFQN01 > JASFQN01. The sequence continues at coordinate 3,407 of JASFQN010000072.1, forward strand.
GGGAGTGAGTGCCGCGTACGGAGATGGGGAATCCGGCTTGTGCAGCCGCTGGATTCCGTGGCATAGGGAAGTGGGGCGGGTGCCCGTCCCGGGACAGTGGTCGAGAGGGGCTATGCGTACTGGAGTGCTGTTTGCGCTGTTGCTTTGCTGGGCCGGCTTTTTGTGGCCGGCTCCGGCGCGTGCCGTGGCCGAGCGGGACGTCATTCTCTTGCTGGACAACTCCGGCAGCATGAAGCACAACGATCCGCAGCATCTCGAGGCAGCGGCGGTGCGCGACTACATCCAGTCCCAGTCGCTGGATACCCGCGTTGGCATCCTCATCTTTGCCAGTCACGCGCGCCTGGCGGTACCGTTGACCCCGGTGACAGCCCAGACCCGCGACGGAATACTCTCCGCGCTCAAGGGCCTGGACTACAGCGGGCGCTGGACGGACACGCCATCCGCCGTGGAACGGGCCCTTTACGAACTTCGGACGAACGGTCGCCCCGATGCGTCACGAAGCATCATCCTCATCACCGACGGAATCGTCGATACCGGCGACGAGGTGCGCGATCTGGAAAAGGCCCAGTGGCTGCGCGAGAGCCTGGCCTCGGAGGCGGCTTCGGTCGGCGTCCGGATCTTTGGCATCGCATTCACTGAAAAGGCCGACTACCTGCTTCTGCAGTCCCTGGCCCATACCACGCACGCGGACTATTTCCGTGCATTCAGACCCGGGGACCTGAAGGGCGCGCTGGAGAAGATAGATGCGGATCTGGCCGCCGTGCCTGCGCAACCGGCACAGGGGGTGGCTGTTGCGGGCGGAGCCGGTCCGGACGAAAGCGCGGGCCAGACCGCCGGAGACAGCGTTCCCGCAAACCCGCCGTCAAGACAGACGCCATCCGCTGGCAAGCAACCGCCCGAACGGATTCGCTTCGTTCCCCCGCAACAGCCCGGGACCGGCACGCCGGCCGGGGCTGCCGCCGACCGGGCGCCGGAAAGTGGCGGCGGTCTGTGGTGGTGGATCGTGCTGGTGGCCATGGCAACGGCGTCGGTCTTTCTGCTCTGGCAGGGCGGGGCGGTGACCTGGCTGGCGGCCTGGCGGCCCGGCAACGCGGCACGCACGCCACCCGAGCCGAAGGCGGTCCTGTATGACGTGGACGAACCCAGTGACATCAAGCGCTATGAGGTCGGCGGGCGGCCCGTGGTGATCGGACGCATTGCCGGCAACGACCCGAATGCCGAGTACGTGGTGGTGGAGAAGCCCACCATCGGGCGCTGCCATGCCACCATTCACCGCCGTGGCCAGACCTACTGGATTGTGGATGAAGGAAGTGTCAATGGGACCTTCGTGAACGGCAAGCGGATCAACGGTGAACATCCGCTGAAACACGGTGATCGGATTCGGGTTCACCGGCACGAATTCGAATTCGTGATTCCCGATCTTTTCGATACCGACGCGACCATGATCGTGTCGGACGCGCGGGTCGTACCGCCATCCGTCGTGGGAGAGGATTCCTCGGAGACAACCCGGTAGCCGACCGGCAATGAAACACCCTGCCTGGTAATGGTCCCGGCTTTGGTCGGGGCGGAACGTATCGAGTATCGTGGCAAACCTTACACTCAGACCATCCGGCCTTTGCCCGGCGAGCGGCAGTCGCGAAGACATTCCGGCCAGGGACGGTTTTCCGGCCTATCGAGTCCGCATCAATCCCCGTTGCCGACGCATGCAGTTGCGCGTTTCGCCCTGGCAGGGCGTTGAGGTCGTGGTTCCGCGCGCGACACGCCGCTACCGGGTGGCGGCATTCATGGACCGCCACAGAGAGTGGGTCCTGGAACAATGGCAGGGTTTCGCCGCACACAGGGCACGCATGTGCGAGCGGCCGACCCGACTGGACCTGAAGGCCATCGATGAGCAATGGTCCGTCGACTATCGGCGTGAGAGCAGACGCCGGTTGCGGATCGAAGGGAACTGCCTGCTGGTCTCCGCCGATCGCGAGAGTGAGGCATGGCGGCCGGTGCTGCAACGCTGGCTGGCCGCACGCGCCAGGGCGGAATTCCGTCCCTGGCTGGACGCCCTTGCCCAGGAGCACGATCTGCCGTATCAGCGGCTCCGGGTGGCGGGCCAGCGCAGCCGCTGGGGCAGCTGTTCGAGCCGGGGGACGATCAGTCTGAACTACAAGCTGCTGTTTATCGCCCCCCGCGTGGTGGAGTACCTGATGATTCACGAGCTCTGCCATACACGGTACATGAACCACTCACGGCGCTACTGGCGTCTTGTGGAGGCCTGCGAACCGGATTGTCATGAACTGGATGCGCGTCTGAGCGCCGCCTGGCGCGAGGTGCCCGCGTGGCTGGAAGGGGGCGCGGCCTGAGCAAACCGGGTGAAATGCGGTCCGGCGCCGCTCAATCGAGGAAAAGATCGGGCGCCAGGCGATGGCCGGGTTCGACCGCGTATTGTTCGAAATCATCGACCCCGGCATCACGGAGCACATCCTCGTCGAGCAGGAAGCGCCCGGCGTAGTCCCTGCATGTCGAGGTCAGAATGACATGCGCGGCATCCGCCATGATCTCCGGCTTTCTGCAGTCGGCCGGAGCGACCAGCCCGCCGAGCATGTTGATTGCCGCAGTGGCAATGACCGTACGCGGCCAAAGGGAATTCACGGCAACGCCGCGAGGTCCGAATTCGGCGGCCAGGCCGAGCGTGCAAAGACTCATGCCGTATTTGGACATCGTATAGGCGGTGTGTTTCGCAAACCATTCCGGCCGCAGATTCAGCGGCGGCGACAGGGTAAGGATGTGCGGATTGTCCGCCCTGAGCAGATGTGGCAGACAGGCCTGGCTGCATGCGAACGTGCCGCGCACGTTCACGTCCATCATCAGATCATACCTGCGCATCGGGGTTTCCAGCGTCCCCGTCAGATTGATGGCGGATGCATTGTTCACCAGGATGTCCAGGCTCCCGAATTCCTGAATAGTCTGATTCACCGCGGCGATGATCTGCTCCTCGTCCCGGATATCGACCTGTATGGGCAGGGCGCGACCGCCGGCGGCTTCGATTTCCGCGGCCACGGTATGGATGGTGCCGGGCAGTTTTCGGTGAGGACGCGCTGTCTTCGCGGCAATCGTGACGTTCGCACCGTCAGCGGCGGCTTTCAGCGCGATGGCGCGCCCGATGCCCCGGCTGCCGCCGGAAATGAACAGTGTCTTGCCGTTCAGGTTGTCGCTCATCGCATGCTTCCCCTGCCTGCCCGTCATGAATGTGAACCGCCCAGGCTGTCAGAGCCGATCGCGGCCCATGCATGCCGTCGCCGGCATCACGCCGCGGTGCTTTGACCGGCCCCGCCGGTGGCTGCAATATACAGCGGCACGCTAACACTTTTTGAGGCACGGTATGAGTCATGACACCCTGATCGATGCCGAGACGCTGGCCGCGCATCTCGATGACCCGAATTGGGTCGTCCTCGATTGCCGCTTCGATCTCGGCAATCCTTCGGCCGGCCGCGAAGCGTGGCTCCAGGCGCACCTGCCCGGGGCTGTTTATGCCGATCTGGACCGGGACATGTCCCGCCCGCCCGGCCCGGAGGATGGCCGCCATCCCTTGCCCGATCGGGACGAACTGGCCGGCAGGTTTTCGGCGTGGGGAATCGGCAGCAACACGCAGGTAGTGGCCTATGACGATCAGGGCGGCGCCTTTGCGTCACGCCTGTGGTGGCTTTCGCGCTGGCTGGGCCACCGTGCGACGGCCGTGCTCGACGGGGGGCTGTCCGCCTGGCGCGCCGCCGGTCTGCCGCTGGAAGCGGGCGAGACCCGCAATCCGCGGCATGAGTTCGAGGCGGGCGCGCCGCTGGAGGAACCGGTCACGACGGACGATGTGGAAGCGATCTGCGCCGGGCAGCGCCCGGCTGTGCTGCTGGATGCGAGAACGCCCGAGCGCTTCCGGGGTGAGCAGGACCCGGTCGACCCCGTGCCCGGCCATGTGCCGGGGGCCCTGAATGCGCCCTTCGGCGCCAACCTGGGACCGGATGGGCGCTTTCTGCCTGTGGCGGCGCTGCGGGCGCGGTTCGATGGATACGGCACGGAGCAGGTGATCCACATGTGCGGGTCCGGCGTGACCGCCTGTCACAACATGCTGGCCATGGAATATGCCGGCCTTCCGGGAAGCCGACTGTATCCGGGCTCCTGGAGTGAATGGATTCGCAACCCTGAACGCCCCGTGGAACGGGGCTGACCGTGCGCCGCGGCGGTCATCGGCGTATCCTGTACGGATGACAAGAAGAGCCGGGGTTTCTCCTGATGAAGTTCCCTGCGCCGGGTGGCAGGGGGAGGCTCAGTGGGGAATCACGATGTCGGGAAGCAGCATCAGCGGCGGGCGGACAGGGTCACGGGCCGGCGAATGTTGCGGCGGCCTGGCAGCGTTCGCGTCGGTGCCCGCGATCCGCGCCCTGCGGGGCCGGCCGTGAACGCTGAGACATTGACCAGAGGTTCTCAGGCATGACCGAGCCAGCGGCTCCGGAGCATTCGGTACAGGTGGCGCGCGCGAGGCGCGATTCCCGCCGTTGGGGCCATTTGCCGGTTGCCTACAAGCTGGGTTTCACCATGGCCGCGCTGATCGCTCTGGCCATGACCGGCTTCGGCTTGATCCTGCTCTCCCACCAATCCGGCCTCCTGCGCAGTCAGATGGAAGGGCTTGGAGCCACGGTGGCCGTGCAACTCGCCGATTCCTCCCAGGAACTGGTTCTTTCGGGCGATGACCTGGCGTTGTCCGCGCAGGTCAACAATCTGGTGCACGGTCCGCGCGTGAAAGGCGCCGCGATTTTCGACCGCGACGGCAAACCACTGGCCAGTGCTGGCGATGTGCCTTCCGTCGCCTTGGGTCAACTGACTTCGGCACCGCACGTGCAGGGTGAGGCCCGGGTGTTCGACTGGCAGACCGACGCCGCGCGGCAACGGGTGTCATTCCTCGCGCCGATTCGCTTTCGCGACCTGGATGCCGGCTACGCACTGATCACCTTCAGCGGAGATCTGCTGAGCGAGGGCTGGCGGGAGACCGTCAACGGCCTGGTGGTGGCAACGATTCTGATGTGCCTGCTGGCGCTTGGCGTGTCACTGCTGGTGGGCAAACGGCTTTCGCGACCGATCTATGACCTGATGGACGCAACCCGGGCCGTGGGTGAGGGCCAGTTCGACGTTCGACTGCGCGAACGAAGGCACGACGAGATCGGCTATCTCATGGATGCATTCAACCACATGGGGCAGGGTTTGCTGGAGAAGTCGCAGGTGGAGAGTGTGTTCTCGCGATTCGTACCGAAGAACGTGGCCCAGCAGATGCTTGCCAACCTGGATCAGATCCAGCTTGGCGGCCAACGCGTGGTCGGCTCGGTACTGTTCGCGGATATTGTCGACTACACCGGCATCTCCGAAAAGCTGCCGCCGGAGGAAGTCGCTCAGCTTCTCAACGATTACTTCGGGTTGATGACCCAGGCGGCCATGCTGCACGGTGGAATGGTCGACAAGTTCATCGGCGACTGCGCGATGATCGTGTTCGGCGTGCCGGAAGCGGACCCGCGTCACCATCTCAAGGCTATCGGCTGCGCGGTATTTCTGCAGAAAGTCCTGGCTGAAATGAATCGGCATCGGGTCAGCAAGGGTCTGCCGGCCGTGGAGGTGCGCATGGGCGTCAATTCCGGCGAGATGTTGGCCGGCAACCTGGGCTCGGACCAGCAGATGCAATACACCGTGGTGGGTGATTCGGTCAATCTGGCGTCAAGACTTTCCTCGGTGGCCGAGGCCAACCAGATCGTTGTTCGCGAAGACCTGCTCGAATGGCCGGAAGTCGATGCCCGGTTCGAGACCCGCCGCCATCGCCGGCTGCGTCTGCGCGGAATGGAAGGCGAGGTCACTACGTGGCTGGTCCTCGACACGCGGGGCGCCTGGAAGCGGGCGATGGAGCGTCGGGTGGATGAATTCCTGGCCGAGCGGGGCGCGGCATGAGGCGGGCGGTTGTCGTGTTGGCGCTCGTTGTCGTTGCGGGCTGCGCGGGGGTATTTCCCTCCCGGCCGGCCGACCCGGTGGCCCGGGCCAAGTCGTTGATCCACGACCGGGAATACGCCGAGGCCCGCGACGTCCTGCAAGCGGTGCCGGACACTGCGCCGGCCGCGGCCGAGGCACGGCGTTTGCGCCAGGCTCTGGTCACCGAGATCATTCCCACCTATGAAAAGAGCGTCATCCAGCGTGCGCAGGAGCAACTCGATCAGGGTGACTGGGAGGCCGCCGTCCAGGCGTTCAACGAGGGTCTCGAACGACTGCCTGACAGTCGCAAGCTGCGCGACGGCAAGGCGCACGTGCAGGCCTTGCGGCAGGACTATCTCGACGAACTGCGCATGCGCCAGGCGCTGCTGCGTGCGGATTCGCTTCCGCATGAAGCGGATCTGGAACGCCAGATACTCAAGGCCGACCCTGACGATTCCCAGGCAAGGGACCGTCTCGCCGAGATCAACGATGCCATGCAAACGGTGGCTGGACAGCTCGTCGCCTACGGCCGCAAGGCGCTGGAGGACGAGAGCTATGCGCTGGCCCAGCGCTGCCTGCAAGCGGCCTACCGCATCAGGCCGGACAAGGACGTGGACGCCATGCTTGCCCGCGCGAGAGAGGGGGCGGCCCGATCGGCGGCCAGGCTTGCCAAGGTCCGGAGCCGGGAAGAGGCCCGTCAGTTTTCCGCGATGCTTGGCGACTTCGACAAGGCGCTGGCGGCGGGTGACCTCGCCACGGCACGCTCCCTGATGCACGAACTGGTATCCACCCATCCGGATGCCACCGAGCTTGACGGGCGCCAGCGTGATCTCGACAGGCGGATTGCCAGCCGGGTCCAGGCGGGCATTCGCTCGGGCCAGAAAGACTACGTGGCCGGCAACATCAGCCAGGCGCTGACACAGTGGCAGGCCTTGCTCGCTCTGGATCCGGACAACCAGGAACTGCGGGCGCATATCCGGCGGGCGAAGCGCGTGCTGGACAAGATCAGGTCCCTCAAGGGTGAATGAATATCAGGCGGGAGATAGAGCCTGGACAAGGAGATACGGAAGCGGGGTGATGGAAAACTTTCATCTGGAAAAGAACAAAGAAGGACAGGACGAGGTCAAGGTAGAGTTGCGCGGCAGGATGCTGCTCTCCCATCCCATGTATAACAAGAGCACGGCGTTCTCCGTCGAGGAGCGCGCGCGCTTCGGACTGGACGGTCTGCTGCCGCAGCATGTCACGGCGGTGGAAGACCAGGAGCGACGGGTCTACGAACATATCCAGCGCAAGGACGATCCGCTGGAAAAATACATCGGGCTGGCGGCGCTGCAGGATCGAAACGAGGTTCTGTTCTATCGCCTGCTGGTGAATCATCTCGAGGAGTTCCTGCCCATCGTCTATACGCCCACGGTGGGCGAAGCCTGCAAACGCTTCAGCCACATTTTCCGTCGCGGCCGAGGAATGTGGATCACCCCGGACCACCGTGGCCGCATCCATGAGGTGCTGGGCAATGCCCCCTACCGGGACGTGAACCTGATCGTGGTGACCGATAGCGAGCGCATCCTGGGTCTGGGCGATCTGGGTGCCGGCGGCATGGGTATCCCCATCGGCAAGCTTGCTCTCTATACCGCGGGGGCCGGCATCCACCCCACCCGCACACTGCCGATCTGCCTTGATGTGGGCACCGACAACCGTGACCTGCTGGAAGACGACCTCTACATCGGCTGGCGGCATCCGCGCCTTCGCGGCGAGGATTACGATTCGCTGGTGGAGGAGTTCGTGGAGGCCGTGAAGCGGCGGTTTCCGGA
>JASFQN010000073.1:0-11141 GCA_050115425.1 Gammaproteobacteria bacterium
ATACGATTACCCGATGCCTCGGCATCATGACCGAGGTGACGCGGGAATGCGGTGGCCGTGTGATCAAGACCATCGGCGACGAGGTCATGGCCACATTCCCGGCACCCGATGCGGCGGGTGCCGCCGCGGCGATCATGCAGCAGCGGGTCTCGGCGGAAGTATCCGTCGAACAGATGGTCTTGCGTTTGCGGATCGGCTTTCATCTGGGCACCGTGCTGCTCGACAAGGGCGATGTCTTCGGTGACGCCGTGAATGTGGCGGCCCGGCTTGCCAGTCAGGCGAAACCCGGTGAGGTATTGACCAGCGCCGACACGGTGGACGGCATGACGGACGAGTGGAAGTCCGCGACCCGCCATGTGGATCGCAATCCGGTCAGGGGGCGCAGGGAGTCCACGGTTCTGCACGAGCTTCTCTGGGAGCGCGACGATGTGACCCGTCGCGCAACGACACTCAGAGGGCACTTGCGCAGCCGGAGATTGCGTCTGGTACTGACGTTTCGTGATTGTCAGATCGAGGTGACCGAGGAGCGCCCGAGCGCCACGCTCGGCCGGTCGGAACAGAGCGATCTGGTGGTCAGGCACAGTCTGATTTCCCGGCTCCATGCACGGGTGGAATACCGTCGCGGAAAATTTGTTCTGATCGACCAGAGCATCAATGGCACGTATCTGGTCGACGAGCATGGCGAGGAGAGTTTTCTCCGGCGTGAGGAGTTGCCGCTCCGGGGTGCCGGGGTCATCGCGCTGGGCCGTTCGCTGGAACTTGAATCGCCGGAAGCCGTGCGGTTTGCCTGCCTCGACTGATTGCCGGGCCGTGGAGATCCGGTTTGCCTAGCTCCGATCCCTGTCGCGATCCGCATCCGTGCCGTTGGCAAGCCCGATGTCGTCACCGAAGCGCGTCAGCTGTTTCTTGCGCAGCGTGGCCTGATTTCCCGCCTGCAGGCCGGCCAGCGCGTCCTGTTCCTTGATCCTCTGCAGCCATTCGGCCCGCAGCTGTCGGAACACCGGTGCGCGACGTGCCGTCTCGCGCTCGAAGGCGGGCAGGCTGTGCCAGGCTACCTCGAACTGCTGCATGTTGTGCGCACTCCAGTCGCCATTCGTCAGAAAGTCCCGGATCAGGCGAGTGGCGGCCGTGTTCTGCGCCAGTGCAGGATCGCGCGGTGGGGCGGAGGCCGGTGCGGGGTCGGGCATGCGGAGGTAGACAACCACGGCACCAATCAACAACAGCCCGCCCACGACCGCCCAGATTGCGCGCCTGGGCCCACGCTGACTGCTTCGAAGTGGATTGACGAAGTTTCTGGAGTAGTTCAGCGTCTCACGGCCGCTCACGATATTCTGGATCAACTGTCGCCGCCGACCCCGGTATTCGAGCGTGTTCAATTCGCCCCTGGCGTAATCGGCGGCCAGGCGTCTGAGTTGTGATGCACGCACGATGCTGCAGCTCCTCAATCAAGTGATCGCACGACGCGAAATCCCGTGACCGGTGAAGCGTCGCCACTGCTCGCACGTGCCAGCGTTGTCGAACAGGTCGAGAGGCTGTCCTGATACGACCCGCCCATCGCGTATATCTTTCCCGACCCCAGTGCCCATTCCTGCGCATTGCCCACGTAGTTGATCAGCCCCCATTGATTGGGTGTGCCGACCTGGACTTCGAGCAGAGACAGGCCCTTGATCAATTGATCGCCAAGGCTGACCCGACAATTGAAGTCGCGGCTGGCGCCGCCGCCCTGCGCAGTCGCCGCATAAATCCACTCCTTGCGGGACGGCAGCCGGTAGTTCTCGCCTGTAGCTTTTGAAAGCCAGTTTGCATAGCCTTCCGCTTCGGTGGCCGATACGTTGACCGCGGGCAACTGCTGGCCCCCATTGTGCGGTTTGCAGTCGCCCGTCTCATCGCAATAGCGATTGAAGTCGGCATTGGAGATTTCATACTTGCCGATCGCGAACGGCGAAGCGATGGCGCCCCCGGCGGGTATGACCACGAGTGGCGGTCCCTTGACTCCGGAGCCTGCCATGTCAAAGCACTCCGCACGTCCCTTGCGGCCGTAGCCCGCAAGTCCTGCAGTGCAAGGCCGGCTGCCGTCGGCGGCCCGGGCCGGCAAGGTACTGGTCTGATAGTTGTGACGGCGTTCCGCGAGATACTGTTGATTATCACTCCAGCGCTTGATTGCCTCATCCAGGTAAACCCTGGCCTGGCCTTGCTGCTGAAGATGAATCAACTGCTGGTACTGCAGGTAATAGCGGTTGGCCTCGTCTTCGCGGTTCTGGACTTCCTGCGTCAATGCATCCAGCTGCGCCTGGCCATCGGGGAGTTGGCGGGCCTTTTGAATCAGTGACTCGGCCTTGCTCAATTCATGGTCGCCCAATGCCTGGCGGATGTCGCCGGCCAGTGGCGAAGGTCTGGGTGGTTGCTTGATCTTGAGGGACGCGAGTTGTTCGTTGTCCGGAAACACCTTTCGGGAAGCGTCAAGCACTGCATTGGCCAGTACCAGGTCGTTGCCGGCAAGCGACTTGACGCGCGTGACCAGGCGTTGCGTGACTGCATCGGTGAGCTTGTCCGCGTCCCGTGGCAGTGCCTGACGGAGCTTGTCCAGCCTGGCAACCAGATTGTCCATGTCCGACGGCTTTGCGGTAGCGGCCAGGGTCAGCAGATCCTTGCGCTGTTTGTCGTTCTGGAACTCACGGAGAGCGGCTTGCAGACTGTCGAGATCCGGTGCGAGGGCCAGGCCGCCTTGTGCAAGCGTAATGGCGTTCTGGAAATCACCCGAGTCGGCTCTGGCGCGCGCCAGGCGCAGATAGCTCCGGGCAATCTTCTGCGGACCGGTCGTCGTGACAAACGGATCATCCGGAGGCAACTCTTTCTTCACTTGCTCAAACAATGCCACGGCGTTGCGAATTTCATCCGCTGCCGCGGCGGTGACCACCTGATTTTCCAGCGCTTCGAGTCGCGCGTGGCGGATGCGGGCCTGTTGTTTTCTGTGGAAATCGGCAGCGGCGTCTGCCAGTGTCTTGTGCTTGGCTGCGATGCGGGAATCTCCCGGCAGAAAGTGGCCGGCAGCGTCCAGCGTGCTTTGTGCGGCGTCGAAACGATCCGCTTTCATGAGCGAGTCGACATGACCGAGGAAGGCTCGGGCGATCCGGTCCTGGAGTGAGTCAAACCAATCGTTGCCGGTCATCTGCATGGCGGCAAGGCGTTTGTAGTCGCTCAGCAATCCGGCATTCGATTTCGGCGTAAACTCGGCCTTGCCGAGAGACGCGGTGATCGCGGTTCGGAGTTGCCCGATCTGCTTGAGTCGGCTGCTGATCGATTCGGGGGTATATCCTGCGGCGACCTCCGCGCGCGAGAGTTCCGTGCGTTGCGTGAGTATCGCCGGGACGTGCATGACCGGAGCGAATTGCTCCAGGGTGTTTTCAGCAGCGTCCCAGCGTTTCGCCGAGTTCAGCCGTTTCACATCGTCGGCGACCAGTTTGTCCGCCTGGCTGGCCAGCTGATCGGCCTGAGTGTCATTCGGCCGCAGGGCGAGCAACTGGGCCAGATTCTCCCGGATCGCATCCAGCGCCTTGAGCGAATCGGGTTTGCCCGCCTTGTCGAGTGTCTGGTGCAGCTCCGCCACCCGCTGATGTTCCTGGCGCTGGCGGATTCGCCTGTCGATCTGGTCCTGGAGGTTGAGCAGGGTCGCGTCGCTAGGCGAGTATTTGAGACTGACGTCGATGACGGACCTGGCCCGGTCAAGGTGATCGCTCTTGAGCGCGGCCTCGGCCATGTCGGCATATCGCGTGGTGAGGCGCGCGTCGTCAAGCAGCGGACTGTCGGGTGCGGCCTGCGAGAGAATCCCGATGACGTCGGTGATGTCCGCCTGATCAGGATCGGGCATCAGGCGGCCCTTTTCGAGCAGGTTGTTGAACTGGTCCTGGGTCTTGAGCACAAGATTGTTGCGGCGTTGTTCGAGGTTGGCTCTGATCGACTGAATCTGAGCCGAGTCCGGATAGAACTTGCGGGCCTGCTCCATCAGCGCCAGAGCCTTGGGGTAGCCGTACTTTCCCTGAGTCGGATCAATCTGGCTTTCCGCGCGCGCTTCGAAGTAATTGATAAGGTCGTTCTTGGCGCGGTCCAGTACGTCCCGCCTCGAATCCGGATCCAGGGAATCGAGTTTGCCGAGGGCATCCTCAACGCCGGACGTCGTGCCCGTGTGGATCTCCTGAACCAGTTGGGTATTTTCCCGGTTCTGCAGGTAGTCGACCACGGGCTTGTAGCCCAGTGCCGCGATGATCGCCAGCACCGCGACTGCGGCGGCGGCGATCTGGGGTGTGTGGGATTTCTTTGTCCTCAGATCTTCCCAGAATTGCTCGACACTCGGCGTACGGTCCTGCCGGTGCACGGCCAGGGCGTTCATCAGCGCCTTGTTCTGACGCTTGTTGAGCTTGGCAACGGGCGCCGGTGCAAGGCCCTTTTCCTTGACCTTGACCGCGGAGAGCTTGTTGAACGGATGCTTTCCGGTCAGCAGTTCGTAGGACACGCAGGCAAGGGCGTAGATGTCGTCTCGCGGGTCGGGATGTTCGCCCTCGAACATCTCCAGCGTGGCATAGGCCGGTGTGAGAGCACCCAGGGTTCCCGGATCGAACAGGGTTGTTTCACCCTCGGCATTTTTCTGGGTCTTTGAGGCGCGCGCGATACCAAAGTCCAGCAGTTTGACGGTGCCATCCTTGGTGATGAACACGTTGCCGGGCTTGAAGTCGGAATGCACCAGCTGTCGGGCGTGGGCATAGGCGAGGCCGTGACAGAGCTGCTCGATGATCTTCATCGCCCTGTCCAGCGACAGCCCGCCGGCCGGAAGCTGCTTGATGAACTTGGCCAGTTCCTGGCCTTCCATCAATTCCATCGTCATGTAGACGGTATTGCCGTCACGGTCGAAATCGTAAACCGTGGCGATATTCGGATGAGCGAGTTTCTGCGCCTTGGACGATTCGCGCTGAAGGGCGATGAACGCTTCAGGGTGCTTGCGGAAGTCGCCCGACAGGAGCTTGACCGCCATATAAGGATTGCGGTCCTTGGCTTCCACCTTCAGGAGGTCGCGCGCCTTGTAGACGGTGCCCATGCCGCCGGCCCCGATGGGCGCGACCAGTTCGAATCGTCCCTTCAGGACCGACCCTGGACCGAGCGTCCGTCGGGGGCGTGGACGGTTACCGGACCAGTCTTCGCCGCTGGTCTCGGAGATATCGCCGGTACCGGCGGCATCGGGATTGACCACAGTGGTTTCTTCCGCCTCGCCGGCGAATACGGTGGCCTCGGGATCGATGGGTTCGGCAGGGTCGTCACCGCCGCCTCCCGTTACATCGGTGGTTTCCGGATCACCCTTGTTGATGGCACGCGCGGAGCCCGGCGCGAAGGGGTTCGCAAACCGGCGTACGGTCTTTTGCGGATCATCATCTCCGTCCGGACTGCTGTCGGACGACCGTCCATCGGGCCGGTTCGCTTCCTCGCCCTCGTGTTCTGAAGGCGGTTCCTCGATCGGCGCGAGGCTGAGGTTGAGTTCCGCGAAAGGATCGGGCGCTTCCCCGGCGGGCTCCGGTGCACCAAATCGTGTGTCATCGCGGTCGGCCGCCAGGTCACCGGCGACGGCATTGATCTGGCTGCGAAGCGTACGGCCCAGGGCATCGTCGAGACGCTCTGCCGCGACCGCGCCTTCGAGTTCGTCGATCAACTCCTGCTCGGAAGCGGCACCACGGGTCAATGCCTCGCGAATCCAGTCCCGGGCCTGCTGCGGTGTTGTATCGCCTGCCTGAAGCTCGGCGAGCAGTGTTTGAAAGTCAGACACGCCAGATGCCCCTCATCCGGTGGCGTCGGTGCCACCCGTCTGCTTTTCGTCCGACCGTGATGCCACGACCGCTGTAATGTTGTCCCGTGCAGCGCCTGTCAGGGCGCGGTCAATCAGGTTTTCCACGACCTGTTTCACGCCGCTGTCGACCAGGATGGCTGCAATATCGCGATCGCTCACCTCCCGATACAACCCGTCGCTGCAGAGCAGAAAGCGGTCACCAGGCGCCAGGTCAAACAACTCGACGTCCACCAGCAGCCGGCTGGATCCGCCTACGGCTCTCGTGATCCGGTTGGCCCGCGGGTCGCGTTCCGCCTGTTCCGGGGCCAGCATACCCGAGGCGACCAGATCCTCCACAACGGCATGATCCTGAGTCAGCCTGGCAAGGTCTCCGTCGCGCCACCGGTAGATACGGCTGTCGCCGGCCCACATGCAAAGGACGTGCCGCTGGCGTTCAACGAGCACGGCCACGGTGCTGCCGATGGTTCCCTGTCCACGCTCCCGGGCAATGTCCTTCAACTTGGCATTGACCTCCAGCAGGCGGTCCTCGACGGCATCGACCATGCGATCCATTTGATCCAGCGCCGGCTCCTCGAAGGGCAGGGAAGCCAGGCCCTGGATCACCATCTGACTGGCCAGGCGGCCCGATGCGTGCCCGCCCATGCCATCGGCCACGGCCCAGAGGCGGTGCTCCGGCAAGCTCAGCCAGGCGTCTTCGTTGACGGCGCGCACCTTGCCCGGGTGGGTTCCTCCCCCCGCTGTCCATTGCATGTCGATCAGTGGGGCGATTGTCGGCTGGCTGCTTTGCATATTTGTCGTGTCGGGTCGCGTGCACGTTCGTACAGTGGAACGGGAATTGTGAGCGCCGGTCCCCTGCAGGCCGCTACGCGGCGGACTTTATGGCTGATTCATAGACTATATCGGTCCGGGCAGCAAATACCATACCGACGGCCGCTGCCTGGGCGGCCCCGGCGATTCTTGCATGCCTGGACGGCCCTCGCTATGTTAGGCAAGCTGTCGCGCTTTCAGACGGCAGCGCCGTGTCCGGCGGGCTGACCCGGCCGGTCGCAGGGGCGGTGCCGGAGCAGTCAAGCAGAACGAAGGAACCACCATAAAGATGCCGGCCAGCATGGAGGGGACGCCTTGAGCGGGGCGCGAAGCCGTAATGAACGTTTCCCGGGTTCCCGTGCGATCGCGGTACTGGCATTCCTCGGATTGCCGGCACTCGCTGCTGCCGCCGCACCGCCCACGCTCCCGCCTGGCGCACAACCTGGTGGCGTGCAGCCGCGCGATCTCGAAAAGCGGCTGGAACCGAAGGCACCCGCGCAGCCACGCTTCGACATACCCCCCGTCTACCAGCGACCCCTCGGCACGGAGGAGGGACCCCGCGTATTTGTCCGTGAATTCCGGATTGAAGGCGTGCGCGAGGACCGCAAGGCAGGCGTCAGCCCCGAGGCCATTCGAAGGAGAGCCGAGCAACGGCTCGCCGAACTCAAGACGCTGGTTGAGAAGCTCCGCAAGGAAAAGGAGAACCTTACCGAAGTCGGCGAGGACGGTTTTACGCCCGAGGAGCGCAAGGAAATCGTCGCCTTCATGCAGGGCGCGGTGAGCAAGCTCAGCCCCACCAGGCAGATCAGGGAATACGAAAAGTTCATCAACAAACTGCGTCTCAACCGTCTGGAGCGCGAGCAGGGGCTCACTATCGGACAGCTCCAGCAGGTAGCCGACGCCGTCACCAGGTACTACCGCGAGCGGGGCTATTTTCTGGCCCGCGCAGTGATTCCGGCTCAGGAAGTCAAGGATGGCGTCGTCACCATTCGGGTTCTCGAAGGGCGTCTGGGCAAGGTCATTCCGCAAGGCAACAAGCGATATTCGGACCAGACGCTGGAAGCGCCCTTCGCCAAGCTCGAAGGTCAACTGATCACGGTGCCGGGTGTCGAGAACGCATTGCTCACGGTGACCGGGTATCCGGGCGTCAATGCATTTGGCGTGTTCCGGCCCGGCGAAAAGGTCGGGACTTCTGACATTGTCCTGAACGTGCAGAAGGAAACGCCCTGGGACGCCAGTGTGCGGGCTGATAATCATGGCACTGATTTCACCGGGAAAAACCGCCTGATCGCCGATTTCGACTGGAACAACCCCTCCGGCGGCGGAGATCAGTTGAGCGCAACAGTGCTGGGCGCTTTCTCTCCCCAGAATGCGCTCTATGGCTCGTTGCGCTATCAACACCCGGTCATCGACCCGAGCTACAGCCTGGGTGCGGACTTGAGCCACAACAGTTTCGCGGTCCAGGCGCCGGGGTTCGGATCGACTGATGTCGGTGGTGTATCGGATATCGTCCAGATCTTTCTGCGCAAGTCCTTCGAGCGCACCCGTCAACGCAATATCAGCGCGCAGATCGATTTCAGTCGCAAGCGCGCCGAGACGCTTTTCAGCAATACCGTGACCGCGCGCGACGACCTCGCCGTCATCGGGGTGCAGTTCAATTTCGACTATCTGGATTCGGAAAGCTCGAGTCTGGCTTCCGGTGAAGTCAGGCTCGACCATGGTATCGCCGGCATTCTGGGGGTGCCGACCGAGAACGACCTGCGTGATCCCGCCTATCGGCCGGCGCCGAGCCGGTTGCCCTCCAATGGCGAGGTGGCGGGCAGCAATTTCAACAAGCTCACGCTGCGCTATTCGCGCCTCAAGACGCTGACCCCCTCCCAGACTCTGCTGCTCCGGTTCAGTGGTCAGTATTCGCCGGATCTGCTCACCTCTCTGGAGCAGTTCTCGATCGGTGGCGCCGACAACGTTCGTGCGCTTCCCACCTCGGCCTTTCTGACCGACAGTGGTGCATTTGCGTCGCTTGAATGGAGCGTGAAGGCACCGTTTTTTGCCGACGCGCACGCGTTCGGAAATTATGCCTGGGGAGACGTCTTGCGATTTCGGGTGTTCACCGATCACGCCGTGGGCATCACCAACGGTGAAACCTTCGGTTCTCCGAGCCGCATCACCGCGGGAGGCAACGGCATCGGCTTCACCTTCGAAATTCCCGGGAGCTGGCGGGCCAATCTTGATTTTGCTCGACTCAATGGCGGGGCCCGGCCGGGGGTCGGGCCCAACGACCCCAACGCCATTTCGGATTCGACCCAGTATTGGCTGGATGTTACCTACAATTTTTGAAGCGCCTGGCCCGGCTGGCATGGCATACCGCTGGTCGGTCCTGACGCGCCATTCGTCGGTTTGGGAGCGGCGGCCCCTGGGGCGCATATAAAGTGGTAGCTATGGAACGGCCCGGACACCGAAAACGCCCGTTGTGCTGCGCGAGCCTGGCGCTCGCGGGTATGCTGCTGTGCGCGTCCGGCGCCTGGGCCGGCCCGCATGGTGGGCAGGTCGTCAGGGGCATTGGTGACATTTCCACGCCATCGGCCGGCGCGACGCTCGTCAACCAGCATTCGGATCGGCTGGTGATCGATTGGCGAAGCTTCAATCTGGCACCCACCGAGTCGGTGACGTTCAACCAGCCGCGCGCCAGTTCGGCCGCGCTCAATCGGATATTCGACCAGAATCCCAGCCGGATTTTCGGTTCAATCCGTGCCAATGGCCGCGTTTTTCTTCTCAATCCCAACGGGATCATTTTCGGCAGTTCGGCATCGGTGAACGTGGGCAGCCTGTTCGCCACCACGCTGGGCATTTCCGCCGATGAGTTCATGGACGGCCACCTGCATTTCGCAATGAACCCGGATCAGGCACCGGGCATAGTCGTCAATCGTGGCCTGCTTGCGGCGGCCCGCGGCGGTTCGGTCAGTCTCGTGGGCGGCCGGGTCGAGAATGACGGACTCATCCTGGCGGAACTGGGACAGGTCAATCTGGCTTCGGGAACCCGGGCGACTGTCGACTTTGATGGCGACGGCCTGATTCGCTTCGAAGTGGACGGCGCGGTGGAGTCGAATCCGGATGCTGCCGCGGACGCGGTCAGCAATCGGGGCATGGTGAGCGTGGGCAGCGGCCAGGTCCTGATGACCGCACACACGGCGAAGGATGTCTTCGCCCACGCGGTGAACAACGAGGGCGTGATCCGGGCCAACGGCATTGTCCGTGACGGTGGCACGATCCGGCTGGTGGGCAGCGGCGGCAATGTGGCGAACTCCGGAGACCTGCAGGCACGCAGCGAGCAGGGTGACGGGGGACGGGTGGAACTCCGGTCCACCGGCTCCACCCTGGTCGGCGGAGCAATCGACGCGAGCGGCGGCCGGATCGGTGGACGGGTTCACGTGCTGGGCGATTCCGTATCCGTCCACGACGCGGATGTCCAGGCTTCCGGCGATCTGGGGGGCGGTGAGATTCTGGTGGGCGGCGATCGCCAGGGCGGGGGCGGCGTGCAAGCGGCCGACAACACGGACGTGGATGCGCAAAGTCATCTGGCGGCTGATGCCGGTGCATCGGGGAATGGCGGGAAGGTGGTGGTCTGGTCGAATGGCACCACCCGCATGAACGGCGACATCACCGCGCGGGGTGGCGCCGGCGGCGGCGATGGCGGCCGGGTCGAAGTCTCCGGACGCCGGCACCTGCAGATGTCCGGCCACGTCGACCTGCGGGCACCCGCCGGCAACACCGGCGACCTGCTGCTCGACCCGGGCACGGTCTATATCTGTGACGATGCCAATGCCGCCACCTGCAACGGAACGCAGAACGGCCTGGATACGTTTTCGGACGATTACATCAGCGGCCAGTTGGCAACCACCAATCTGACCATTAGGACCGCGGATGCCACGGGTGCCAATGGCGCTCCTGAAGACATCATCTTCCAGGATTCCACCAGTAGCATCAGCTGGTCGACGTCCAACAGCCTCACGCTCACGGCCGGACACAACATCGTGCTGGATGGAACGATTTCCGCAGCTTCCGGCCAACTGGTACTCAACTTCGGTCAGACCAGCAGCGGCACCCTGGACTTGTCCGCCGCCGGCCTGAGTCTTGCCGTCGGAACAGTGACTGCCTCGGCCAACGTGAATGGCGGCGACACCCTGATGGGGGCGAATGCTGCACATACCTGGACCGTCAGTGGTTCCGGCAGCGGCAGCTATGACCTCAGTGGAATGACTTTTTCCGGCATCGAGAATCTTGTCGGTGGCACGGCGGCGGACACGTTCGCGTTCACCGGGGGCACGAGCGCGCTAAGCGGGACGCTGGACGGCGGCGGGGCGAGCAGCGGCAGCGACACGCTCGACTATACCGGCCGTGGATCGGCGGTATCGGTGGACCTTCAGGCGGGCACGGCGACGGCGGTCACCGGGGGCTTCA
This sequence comes from Gammaproteobacteria bacterium, assembly GCA_050115425.1. Lineage (GTDB taxonomy): Bacteria > Pseudomonadota > Gammaproteobacteria > Natronospirales > JASFQN01 > JASFQN01. Next base: position 11,096 of record JASFQN010000073.1, read on the forward strand.
GCAATCTGACGCAGTTCATCGGCGATGCCGTATCGGGCAACAGCCT
>JASFQN010000074.1:0-11083 GCA_050115425.1 Gammaproteobacteria bacterium
CGAACCGGACGAGACTGCCAAACAGGAAGATCGTCCCTGCGACATAGGGGTAGTACTGGAAGAGGATGGCATTCAGGTGACTCATTTCCGACCTCCTGCTTGAGGTACGACACTCCCGGATTCGCTTCCGCGATCGAATCGCGTGGCCGGGCAACCGGCGGGTATCACGCCGCCTCCGAACGTGACCGGCGCCTCGCGCCAGACCCGGTCAATGGCTTCCGGCGTGTCATCTCTTTCTTCCCCTGCAATTTCGCGCTGGAGCGAATCGGCCTCGGCATCCAGGCCGGCGAGCGTCAGCAGCGCCAGGAAAAGCAGGGCGTATCCGCTCTCTCGTTCGCGCAAGCGCAGATACAGTCGCTGCAGGACATGCCCGATGTCGGCGAGCCAGGCGAGAGACTCCTCGCGCGGCAACTGGGAACAGAACTCGAGGAACAGCGGCAGATAGTCGGGCAGTTCACTGGAAACGACTTCCAGGCCGTGGCGGCGGTAGACCTTGCGCAGTTCGACCATCGCCTGGCCCCGGTCGCGGGACTCGCCATGGAGGTGCTCGAAAAGGTACAGCGACTGGCGCCGGCCCCGGTCGAAGGTATCCACGTAATCCGCCTGTCGTTCGAGCAAGTCCCGGGCCCGCTGTTCGGCGAGCCAGAGGGCCAGTTCGTCACGAGCGCTGGCATCCAGACCGCAAATCCCGTCCAGCGGCGTGTGCAGCGTCGCCAGCATGGCGTGGGTAGGCTCGGTCGGATAGTCGAGCAACAAGGCAATTGCCTTGAGCGAGGCTTGAATGTCGGTATTCATTTCAGACCGGCTCCTTGCCATTGCCGTGGATCTTCGGTTCGGCATGCTTGCGCTGGCGCGGACTCTTGCTGCCGAACAGGTTGGTGCGGCTCACCCCGTGGGTATGGCAGCCATCGCCGAAGCTGAACCCGCAACCATTGCGATCGCCATAGGGATCGTCGGCCAGTTCCTTGTGGCCGGTCGGCACCACGAAGCGATCTTCATAATTGGCGATGGCCAGATAGCGATACATCTTCTCGACCGTGACTTCGTCGAGACCGACTTCATCCAGAACCCGGGTGTCGTGAACCTTTTCAACGTCCTGGCGCCGCTTGAATACCCGCATGGCAAGCATGCGCTTGAGCGCCGTCACGACCGGCGCGTCGTCGCCTGCGGTGAGCAGGTTGGATAGATAGCGCACCGGAATCCGCAGCGACTCCACATCCGGTATCAGCCCGTCGAGACCGACCTTTCCGGCGTCCGCGGCCTGCTGAATGGGTGAGAGCGGCGGGACATACCAGACCATCGGCAAGGTGCGGTATTCGGGGTGCAGGGGGAAGGCGATGCGCCAGTCAATGGCCATTTTGTAGACCGGCGATGCCTTGGCGGCTTCCAGCCAGGAATCCGGAACGCCTTCGCGGCGCGCGGCGGAAATCACCTCGGGATCTTCAGGGTCCAGAAAGATATCCAGTTGTGCGGTGTAGAGATCCTTTTCGTTGGCTGTGGCAGCGGCATCCTTGATGCGGTCGGCGTCGTAGAGCAACACGCCAAGATAGCGAATCCGCCCCACGCAGGTTTCCGAGCAGACGGTTGGCATGCCGGACTCGATTCGCGGATAGCAGAAGGTGCATTTTTCGGATTTACCGGATTGCCAGTTGTAGTAGATTTTCTTGTAGGGGCAGCCGGAAATGCACATGCGCCAGCCGCGACATTTGTCCTGGTCAATCAGAACGATACCGTCCTCCTCGCGCTTGTAGATCGCGCCCGATGGACAGCTGGCGACACAGGTCGGATTGAGACAGTGTTCGCAAAGGCGTGGCAGATACATCATGAAGGTGTTTTCGAACTGCCCGTACATTTCCTTCTGCACGCCTTCGAAGTTGCAGTCGCGCGAGCGTTTCGCGAACTCGGTACCCAGGATTTCCTCCCAGTTGGGTCCCCACTCGATCTTGTCCATGGGCTGTCCGGTGATCGCGGAGTAGGGCTTGGCTGTCGGCTGTGCCTTGGTGTCCGGTGCGTTGTGCAGGCGCTGATAGTCGAAATTGAACGGCTCATAGTAGTCGTCGATCTGAGGCAGGTTGGGATTGGCAAAGATGTTTGCAAGGAGACGCCATTTGCCGCCCTGCCGGGGTGTCAGGGCCCCATTGTTTCCACGCTTCCAGCCTCCCTGCCAGCGGTGCTGATTTTCCCATTCCTTCGGATAGCCGATGCCGGGTTTGGTCTCGACGTTGTTGAACCAGGCGTACTCCATGCCCTCGCGCGAGGTCCAGACATTCTTGCAGGTCACCGAGCAGGTGTGACAGCCGATGCACTTGTCCAGGTTCAGGACCATCCCGATTTGAGCCCGTACCTTCATCGCGTGTACTCCTGTTGCTTGATGCTTTCGTCATCACCCTCGAGCCAGTCGACCCGGCTCATCTTGCGGACGATTACGAACTCGTCGCGGTTGGCGCCGACCGTGCCGTAGTAGTTGAATCCGTAGCTCTGCTGGGCGTAACCGCCGATCATGTGCGTGGGCTTGAGAACGGTGCGGGTCACCGAGTTGTGAATTCCGCCACGCGCGCCGGTAATTTCCGATCCGGGCGTGTTCACAATCCGTTCCTGAGCGTGGTACATCATCACCATGCCTTCCCGCACCCGTTGCGAGACCACGGCACGAGCTACCAGAGCGCCGTTGATGTTGAATGCCTCGATCCAGTCGTTGTCCTCGATACCCGCACGGCGGGCATCGGTTTCCGATATCCAGACGATGGGCCCGCCCCGCGACAGCGTCAGCAGCAGCAGATTGTCGGAGAACGTGCTGTGGATGCCCCATTTCTGATGGGGCGTGATCCAGTTCAAGACCAGTTCTTTCTGTCCGTTGGGTCGGCGGTTGTGAATTTCCCGCCAGGTCTGTGTGTCGATTGGCGGCCGGTAGGTTGTCAGGCCTTCGCCGAAGGCACGCATCCAGGCGTGATCCTGGTAGAGCTGCTGTCTTCCGGTGAGCGTGCGCCAGGGGATGAGTTCATGGACATTGGTCCAGCCGGCGTTGTAGCAGACTTCTTCGGACTCGATGCCCGACCAGATCGGCGACGAGATGATCTTGCGCGGCTGGGCCTGGATGTCCCGGAAACGGATTTTCTCGTCCGCCTTGGGAGTGGCGAGATGGGCGTGCTCGCGTTTGGTGAACTTTTCCAGCGCGCGCCACGACTTCACCGCAACATGGCCGTTGGTCTCGGGGGCGAGCATCAGGATGGTCTCGGAGGCATCGATGGCGGTCTCGATTCGCGGGCGGCCCTGGTTGGCGCCGGATTCGTGGAGGCCATTGAGTTCGCCCAGTGCCTTCACTTCATCTTCGGTGTTCCAGTTCAGGCCCTTGCCACCGTTGCCTTTCTCGTCCATCAACGGACCCAGTGAGGTGAACCGGGCGTAGGTGGCCGGATAATCGCGCTCGACGACCACCATGTTGGGCATGGTCTTGCCCGGCACTGGGGCGCATTCGCCCTTCTTCCAGTCGTGCACGTCCATTGCCTGGGACAATTCGCCGGGCGAATCATGCATCAGCGGCACGGTCACCAGATCCTCCTCGATGCCGAGGTGGCCTTCGGCGACTTCCGAGAAGCGTTTGGCAATGCCCTTGAAGATGTCCCAGTCGCTGCGCGACTCCCAGGCAGGATTCACCGCCTCGGACAACGGGTGAATGAAGGGGTGCATGTCCGAGGTGTTCAGGTCGTCTTTCTCGTACCAGGTGGCCGTGGGCAGGACGATGTCCGAGTACAGACAGGTGGTGGACATGCGGAAATCCAGGGTCACCAGGAGGTCGAGTTTTCCCTGGGGTGCCTCCTCGTGCCAGACGACTTCGTCGGGAACTTCTTCGCCTTCCCGGCCAAGTTCCTTGCCCTGAACGCCGTCAGACGTGCCGAGAAGATGCTTGAGAAAATACTCATGCCCCTTGCCCGAGGAGCCCAGCAGATTGGACCGCCAGACGAACAGGTTCCGAGGAAAGTTCTCCGGTGCATCCGGATCTTCGCCGGCCATTCGCAGTTTGCCGGTCTGCAATTGCTCGACGACATGCTCCTTGGGATCAAGGCCCGCCTCGCGCGCTTCGCGGACGATGTCGAGCGGGTTGCGGTTCAACTGCGGTGCCGACGGAAGCCAGCCCATCCGTTCGGCGCGCACGTTGTAGTCGATGAGGCTGCCGTGCCACTCGTCCGGATCGACCAGCGGCGACAGCAGATCGTTGACGCTGAGCTTTTCATAGCGCCATTGGTCGGTGTGTGCGTACCAGAATGAGGTGCCATTCATCTGGCGGGGAGGCCGGCTCCAGTCGAGGCCAAAAGCAAGTGGCAACCAGCCGGTCTGGGGGCGCAACTTTTCCTGGCCCACATAGTGGGCCCAGCCGCCGCCGCTCTTGCCGATACAACCGCACATCACGAGCATGTTGATCAACCCGCGATAGTTCATGTCCATGTGATACCAGTGATTCATGCCGGCACCGACGATGATCATGGAGCGGCCGTGGGTCTTGTCCGCATTGTCGGCGAATTCACGGGCCACCCGAATCACCTGGTCACGCGGAACACCCGTGATTCTTTCCTGCCAGGCGGGCGTGTAGGGCGCATCATCGTCATAGGATCGCGCCACCGACGGATCGTCCAGTCCGCGATCGAGGCCATAATGCGCCGCCATCAGATCGAAAACCGTGGCCACGCGGATTTCGCTGCCGTCGGACAGCGTGACCCGGCGAGTCGGCACTTTCCGGGTCAGCACGTCGTCGTGGTCCGTGTGCGAGAAGAATTCGTGCTCGATACCGCCAAAATAGGGGAACGCAACCTCGGTAATCTCGTCGGCCGCATCGATCAGACTCATGCGCAGATGTACATCCGTGCCGTCCGATCCGCGACGCTGTTCCAGATTCCATTTGCCGGAGCCGTCCCAGCGATAGCCGACCGACCCGTGCGGCGCGACAATCTCGCCGCTGGACTCGTCAATGGCCAGGGTTTTCCATTCGGCGTTGGCTTCCTCCCCCGCAGCGCCGGCGAGTTCCGAGGCACGCAGGAAACGGCCGGCCGCCAGGCCCTTCGGCGACTCGTCCAGCCGGACCAGCATCGGCATGTCCGTATAGCGTCGGCAGTAGTCGGTGAAATAGTCGCTGGGCTTGTCGAGATGAAACTCGCGCATGATCACGTGACCCATGGCCATGGCCATGGCGGCATCCGTACCCTGTTTGGGATTGAGCCAGAGGTCCGCGAATTTTGTGCTCTCGGCGTAGTCCGGGGAGACGCTGACGATCTTCGTGCCCTTGTAGCGCGCCTCGGTCATGAAGTGTGCGTCCGGCGTGCGGGTCTGCGGGACATTCGAGCCCCACATCATGATGAAGCCGGAGTTGTACCAGTCGGCGGATTCAGGCACATCGGTCTGCTCGCCCCAGGTCATCGGCGAGCTGGGCGGCAGGTCGCAATACCAGTCGTAGAAGCTCAGGCAGACACCGCCAACCAGGGACAGGTAGCGGCTGCCCGCCGAATAGGACACCATCGACATGGCGGGAATCGGCGAAAAGCCGATAATCCGGTCGGGGCCGAAACGACGAACCGTGTACACGTTCGCAGCCGCGATGAGTTCGTTGACCTCTTCCCAGTTGGATCGTACAAGTCCGCCCAGGCCGCGTCGCCGCTTGTAGCGGGCTGCCTTCTCCGGGTCTTCGACAATCGAGCGCCAGGCATCCACGGGATCGGCGTGACGGTTTCTGGCCTCACGCCAGAGTGCCAGCAGATGCCGGCGAACCATGGGGTATTTCAAGCGGTTGGCGCTGTAGATGTACCAGGAATAGCTGGCGCCGCGCGGGCAGCCGCGTGGCTCGTGATTGGGAAGGTCGGGCCGGGTTCGCGGGTAATCGGTCTGCTGGGTTTCCCAGGTCACCAGGCCGTCCTTTACATAGATTTTCCAGCTACACGAGCCTGTGCAGTTCACACCGTGCGTCGAGCGCACGATCTTGTCGTGCTGCCAGCGCTGGCGATAGGACTTTTCCCAGGAACGGTCTTCGAGCGTGGTCTGCCCGTGGCCATCCGAGAAATCTCCGGTGACTTTCTTGAAATACATCAGGCGGTCGAGGAAGTGACTCATGACTGGCTCCGTTCAGTTGGTGACCTGGCTGCGCCGGACCGGTGTCGGCCGCAACGTACGGTCGCGGACACTCAGCAACCAGGTAATGCCCAGACAGACGATGGCGAGTGCGATGTAGACAGAAAAGCCGTGGGCGTAGCCGATCGGTCCTTCGCTGGCAACGAAGTGACCCAGTACCGGTGGTACGACGAAACCGCCAAACGCGCCAAGTCCGCCAACCCATCCGGCGGCGCCACCGACGGCTTCGGGCACTTCCTTGGGTACGAGTTTGAAGACGGCCGCGTTACCCACACCCATGCCGATGCCCACCAGAAGTTCACCGGCAACCGCCAGTCCGAACACTTGTGTGAAGGTCAGAATCAGGGCGCCGACCAGCAGCGAAAGCATGGATAGCGCCAACACGCGTTCGCCGCCAAACCGGTCGGCCCACGAACCGCCAGGTACCCGGATCAACGAAGCGAGCAGGGAAAAGCCGGCCGTCAGGAAGCCGGCGAGCTTCTCGGAACTTCCCATGAAGCTCTGCCAGTAGGTGGGCAGCCAGGCGGTCAGAGCCAGGAAGCCACCGAAAGTCGTGAAGTAGAGGCCAACCAGCGCCCAGGTCTTCCAGTTTCGCGCGGAATAGGTGAGTGCCTCGATGGCGGATGCGCGCGGAAACAGCGACTGCCCCTGTTCGGCGGCACTTTCCCGCGCCTCTTCCGGACCATAGCCACTCTTGCGCAACTGGAAGTACCAGGCATTCCGGCCGATGTAGGCGTAGAGCAACGTGCCGCCGGCGAGAATGATCAACCAGGTCAGATAGGCGCCGCTCAGACCCCACCCCACGAGGACCAGAGGGAGTACAAATGAAATGATGCCGGGCGCCGTGTTACCGAACCCCGCGTAGGCGCCCAGTGCCCAGCCCTGCTTTTCCTGTGGATACCAGTAGGATATCTGGCTGATTCCGACCGAAAAGGTTGCAATGCCGCAGCCCGAAAGTGCGCCGAAAAGCAGCAGGAGTGGATAGTAGTTGGCCGTCAGATGATCGGGGTACAGATAGCGAAGCATGAAGAGCAAACCGATCATTCCGACAATGGAAAGGGCCAGCAACACGATGAAGGGCTTCCTTCCGCCGGTCGTATCGACCCAGGCCGAAAACGGAATGCGAAGCAGCGATCCGGTCAGCATGGGTATGGCAACGAGAAATCCCACAAGCGTGGGTGACAAGTCCATCACATCCTTGAATCGATGCGCCGTCGGACCAAAAAGGGATACGGCCGCGAAGCCAACAAAGAAGCCGAGTGTCGCGCCCCAGAGAGCCTGGTTCGGCGTTCCGCGAAATGTGATGGAAGTGTTCGGCTTGGTCATCATGACAACTCCATAGCTCGGCACGATGCGTCGTGTGCATGGTCGGATTACATGTGATGGGCCGTGTTTCCTCAGGCAGCATGCGGCATGGCTTGGAAGAACACGCCTGATCTCATGAGGGGGGAGGCTATGCCTGAACGCGCAAGGTGTAATTGACTTTTGTCAACTGGGATACCGAAACCCATTCGAAGTGGGAGGGCATGCCTCAAACGGGACGGGGGCCGGCTTTATTGACGAATATCAATTGCCCCCGGGGCTGCCTCTGATAGCGTCCGGGGTGACTCGGGTGCGGAGTGGAGGTCTGCAAATGCGGTTACCCGCAGCTCGTCTGCTGATAGGGCTGGCTTTGCCGGGACTCGGCCTGGCTGGCATTCCTGCACGTTCGTGCGCCGAATCGTTGACGGTGGCGGTGGCTGCCAGCGCAACGCCCGTTTTCCGGAAAATCGGCTCCGCCTTTGAAAGGCAATTTGGGGTTGGTGTAACAATTGTGGAAGGATCGTCCGGGTCGCTCTATACACAAATCGTGAATGGCGCCCCGTTCGATATCTTCGTGGCCGCGGACACAAAGTATCCCGGCCATCTGCTGGCGGCCGGGCAAGTTGCGTCCGGCACGAACGTCGTGCGCTATGCGCGTGGCCGCCTGGTGGCGTGGGTGCCGGGATCCCGTTGCCGTCCAGGTTGCCTGGCGGCGCTTGGGAAAGTGCGCCGGCCCGTGGCAATCGCCAACCCCGCTCTTGCCCCCTACGGGGTTGCCGCTGTCGCCTGTCTCCGGTTCGCGGGCATGGCCGGGCAACCTCGGGTCATGGGGGGCAATGTCGCGCAGGCGTACCAGTTTGTTGCCAGCGGCAATGCCGGCGGCGGGCTTGTCGCCCTGTCCCAGGTGACATCGGGGAGGAGCAAGGGGCGGGTGAATCGTGACGACTACAGCGTCGTGTCCGAGCAATGTCACCAACCGCTGATTCAGGCGCTCGCGATCCTGTCGGGCACGCACAAGCGCCGTCTCGCCGAACAGTTCGTGAGTTTTCTTTCCACCCCGCAGTCGCGGAGCCTGTTTCATGCGTACGGATTTCTGACGGCTGTTTCGGACATGCGGCCCACGCCATGACGGAATGGCCCGCGGTATGGATCACGATCAAGCTGGGCTTGTGGTCCACCGCGATCCTGCTTGCCGTCGGCTTGCCCCTGGCGTGGTGGCTGGCATTTCGCGCGCGCCGACTGCGAGCCGTCGTGGAGGCCGTCGTCGCTCTGCCACTGGTGTTGCCGCCCACGGTGCTGGGTTTCTACCTGCTCTTGTTGCTGGGCCCTGCCGGTCCGTTTGGCTGGTTCGGCGGCAGTCTGACCTTCACATTTCAGGGGCTGGTGGTCGGCTCGGTTCTCTATTCTCTGCCTTTTGTCGTGCAACCGCTTCAGGCAACCTTCGAACAGATCGGGCGTGCGCCGCTTGAAGTGGCCGCCACGCTTGGTGCGGGCCAACTGGATCGTTTTTTCAATGTGCTTCTCCCGCTGGCCCGGCCCGGCCTGATCACGGCCGCGGTGCTGGGCTTTGCCCACACGCTGGGCGAATTTGGTGTGGTCCTGATGCTTGGGGGCAACATTCCGGGCCGGACCCGGGTGCTCTCCATTGCCATTTACGACAAGGTGGAGCAACTCGATTACACGACGGCGCACTGGATGGCGGGAGGCATGCTCGCCATCAGTTTTCTTGTCCTTCTGGTGGTGTTCGCCGTGCGTCGTCGCCAGACCGGGCTGGCACTTCCCCATGTTTGAATTCGATCTGAGTGTCGGGCGCGGATGCAATTTCGTGCGCGCGGATGCGACTCTGCCATCGGGTACGCTCCTTGCACTGGCAGGACCTTCCGGGGCGGGAAAGTCACTCCTGTTGCGTGCCATGGCGGGCGTGGAAAGCGATGTGCGCGGCTTCCTCGCCCTGTCGGGCCAGGTCTGGATGGATGACGAGCGAAGGGTTTGTCGCGCCCCGGAACGTCGCCGGATTGCGTGGTGTCCGCAGCAGCCATCGCTTTTTCCCCATCTCGATGTACGGGACAACGTCATTTTCGGCGCCACTCGGCGCCCCGGCAATCCAGGCCAAATGAATGCGGACGAAGCAATTGAAGTCATGGAGGTGGAGTCGTTGCGCAATCGGCCGGTGCAGACACTCTCGGGCGGGGAATACCAGCGTGTCGTGCTCGCGCGGGCCCTGGCGGCAGGCGGAGACCTGGTCCTGCTCGACGAACCGTTCTCCGCACAGGATGCCGTTCGCCGGCGCCGCTTGACCGGACGCTTGAGAAGACACTTTCTCGGCACCGGGCAAACCGTCGTCCTGGTGACGCATGCGCTTTCCGATGCGGTCAGAATATGTGATCGCTATCTGTGGCTGGAGCAGGGCCGCGCGACGCGGGCCGGTGATGTGCACGAACTGGCTCTCGCGGGACTGATGACATCCCGGGACGGAGGCGGACCGTCAACCATCGTGGACTGCCGTGTCGCGAACCGCCATGACCAATGGGGATTGCTTGAGGTGGTCAGTCCACTGGGCACGCTCTGGATCGAGAGCAGCGGGGTCGCTGGCGCGTCGACTGACCTGCGGATCAGCATACGTGCCGCGGATGTCAGTATCAGTCTCTCGGAATCCGAGCGGACGAGTATCCTCAATCGTTTATGGCTCGAAGTCGAATCCATCAGTGAACCGGACGAGCATCCCGGGCAGCGACTGGTTCTGCTCAGGGGCGAGGGCGAAGGACGACTGGCCGCCCGCCTGACGGCCTATTCCGTGCAGCGGCTGGGACTCGGGCCGGGGCTCAGGGTGCTCGCCCAGATCAAGGCGGTGGCAGTGGAACACTGATCTTGCGTCATGCCCGGGCCGGGACAATACTGGCGTCTGAACGGGGGGAAAGCGTATGAGCCACAAAGCACATGCGAGCCTGGCTGGACACCTGGTGCTCCTCGCCGTGGCGCTGGGCTTTTATTTCGCCATCGTATTGCATGGTCACCACGTGGTGGACCGTGAGGTCTTCACCCGGAAAATGCTCATCGAGCCCGGGGTGGCCTTCCTGCTCCTGGTCGCCTGGGAGGTGGTCATCATGCACGGCGTGCGGCGGGCGCCGGCGAGGGGATTGAGCTTCGGCAGCCGCACCTTCTGGGGCATTCTCTTCGCCACCTTCGGCATGTTCATCTACCTCTGGCTCAACCTCGAAGACGAGGTCGAATTCGGCAACGCCTATCTGGTGCTGCTCACGCTCACGGGGGTGATCGGCTACCTCGCCGGCGGAATCGTGCGCTGGTTTCTGCCGGTGCGAGGCAGCCGCATTCCCTGAGGGCACTATCCGGATGAGCGGTTCCGTCGGAACGGCGACGGAAATACGTAGGAGAAATAGGCCCAAAGCGCTGCGCCAAAAACCAGGCCGCCCAGCAACCACGCTCCGGCATAGTTGCGCAGCAATTGAATGGAGATCGATCCACTGTCGTGAGCGACAAGCACAAAAGCCATTGAGCCAGCCAGGCCGAAGCAAATACCTCCGACAACGGCAACGAACAACGCTGCGAACCAAGGTGTTCTATAAAGTGCTTGCATCCTGGAATTTTCCATGCCTTGTTTCACCTTTCGAATGACGATTTTCCATGAGAGACAGGACTTGAATGGCCC